>NZ_JH597773.1:412267-418088 GCF_000243335.1 Leptonema illini DSM 21528
GCTTCGGCCAGCTTCTGCGCCATATATTCCGGGTCAAAGTCAGAAAGAGAAGACCGAGGCCTGTCATCCAATGTGTCGTCGTCGCCATAGTAGTCTACCCAGCCTGCCTCCTCCTCCTTCCTCCTCATGAGTCCCGCAGCAGACATTCCTGCCCGGTAACCCTGATCCGTCTGATTTGCTAAATCACGGAAAAGATTCATTCCAGCAGAACCAAGCCCCACCCAGCCTGTAAACTCACCAAGAAAACCCTCGGCAAATCCAGACATCGCATTATCCCAGCTCCAGTCGCCGGAAGTCGTGTTTGTGGCACTGTTGTCCCTCGACGCTCGACCGCCCATCGTGACGGCAAGGTTCCAGAAAGCACTGGCATTGCCGATATCGGGATTCGCCATGGCCGCATAATTGTTCTGGTAACCCTGATTATACTTGTAGTATTCGGCGAACGTATTCACTCCCGTGCTGCTCACGCTCGATATGATATCTTTTGCATAATCGTTCTGGATACCAAATCCTTTGATAACTCCTTCTGAAATACCCGCCGATAGCGCTCCTGTTCCCATATTCTGCCAGAAGGCATCCCCGTTCGAGCCAGAAAGAGTCCAGCCGGTGATGTTACCGTGGTCATTATATGAGAAGCCTGCACCGATAGAACTTGCACTTGTGTTAATGGCGGCGGCCATCAATCGATCAGCCGCCGATACATTCGCACCGGAAGTCAGGTATAGACGCAATTCCTATAGCCGTTCCCACAGCGGCACGGTCATTCATCACCGCATCGCGCTTGCCGGTCTTCGTGTCCACCTAGATTGAGTTCCCTGCCGCAATAATGGCGGCGCCTACAGCGACACCGACGACGCTCCAGCTCGTTGCAACAGCAACCGCTGTGCCAAGGGCATTGGCCATTCCCTTGAAAGCCCCAAGCAACTGCGCCTCCCACATGTAACCCTCGCCTGTTCCGTATACCTCTGACGCAACCCTTACGTTCTGCATGGCCGTCGCGATCATCGTCACCGGGTTAAACTGATTCACCGTCGCCGTAAGCGGATCAATCGATCCGGCCATGCGCTCCATGCGCCCGGCGTCTTTGCCATCTATATATCGGTTCACAAGATCGAGCTTGTTATAAAAGCCCAGATAGATGCCGCTCGGGCGATTCCCGCCGTCGCCTAATTCACCGAAGCCGGGGTCATTCACATACTAACGACTCAGGGCGCCCCGGTTAGTACCAATGCCTGCCGCATTCGTTCATGCCTCCAACCGTCGGGCTCTTGCGGCGAGGAACTCCCCGCTATAAACGCAGGCAAAGGGAGCAACAGAAAGGCCAGTCAGCGGGTCCCCTCTTCGCCGCGGCGATCCCTGGCGCGGGATTCGTCTGGAGAATCTACTGGCGTTATCAGAGAGTCGTGCCTAACCGAAAAAGAGTTATCGCACAGATCGAAGCGGTCTTCTCTAATAACATGTCCGAGGCCGGAAACAAGACCATGAAATACGAGTATCTCTTCCCACAGAAACCTTATTTTTATGGTCACGTTATCCGTATTCTCGAAAAGACCTTGAGTTTAACAGTCGGCCTCACGGACAGCTCTACGGTCTTTCTCCCGACGACGTTCTCGTGGGAAAGATGCCCGATGAACGGCTCAATCGAGCAGGCGAGAGCGAACCGACCGGAAATCAATAGAAATCAGGTCTACGGTTTCTGCTGATAACACAGGAAAGCCGTTAACTGATCGCAGATCACCGACCTGCTTGCCGCTTACCCTATTTTCTCATGTCTCGAATCATCCTTGAAAGCATGTTCGGATATTCGGACGCCTTTCATTCATTTTTACACGCAAGCGTGGAGGAGGCAAAATCGTTACCGCCCGTCTGTCCACTTCCCCTCACGAATTAATTTACCTTCGCTGTTATACTGCTTCCCGCTTCCATCAGGCTTTCCAAATCGGAACTGACCTACATACACATCATGAAAACCCCAAACAGACGAATAATGCGTACCGTCTACCCAAACTATACTACCGTGACCGACTCCATCCCAGAGCGGTTTTAAACAATCACCAGCAAAACAAAACATGTCCCTACTTATCCAGCGCCCTTCATAAACCCTGCCGGAGTTTAGCGTCAAAACTCCTTTTGTGGGCTTGCCCTTTTCAAAGTCTCCGCGAAAAACGGAGACTCTTGAACTTCCCTCATACAGCTCCAAAACACCGTGGCCTTCAAAAACACCATCAGCAAATTCCCCCCGATAACACTTCAACAGAAATGAATCAGAATAGCAAAGCGGCTCCACCGCCTGCCCTTCGATTTCATCCTTATCAATCTCATGCTCTGATGGTCGGGCACAGGCAGCGATCCCTATTATCATGCAAAACTGGAGCATTCTTTTTATATCGAACATCATTTCGGCCTGTAGTAAAAACCGGTTCGTATATACGCCTGAAATATGGGGTTATCATACTGCCGCGCATAAGGGCCGGTCCCTATTGTATTCTTTGCATTATAAGTATATACGCCTGGTCCATTAGCATCTAAAAAACCTGATCTACTCTCAGCCAGTACTAACAGCTCTCCAGGCTTATACTCGACCACTTGAGCAGTATGCAACATATATGTACCCCCATTGCCACTAAGATTGGGTGTTCCATAGCTATTCGGTCCAGCGGGCAACAATACCATCATACCTGGTTCGATAAGCCCCTTGGCGGCCGCATCGGGAACGAATTCATAATCGCGTCCATTAAAGCTCATATTACTCGGACCATTCATATAAGGACCACCGGTCGTTGGGTTAGTGCCGGTAAATCTCTCCTTAAAGGCTTTCTCGTATTCAGTATATGATCCCCCGAATTGCGGAACAACACCATCGCCCGTATGTGTCCATGCTTCAGCCCAAGACACATTGGTGTTGCCTTGAGCTACATAATGAGCAAGCGATACAAAAGCAGAACAATCAATCGTCGCTAAATTTTTCCCATTAAAACGGGCGACAATGGTCACTTGGCCGTCCGCTCCCACGACCGCCTCAGGGACAAAAAAACTCCCATTCATGCTCGTGCCATTAACGTTGTATTTCTGCACTGGATTATTTGCTCCATAAG
Organism: Leptonema illini DSM 21528; assembly: GCF_000243335.1. Taxonomy (NCBI): domain Bacteria; kingdom Pseudomonadati; phylum Spirochaetota; class Leptospiria; order Leptospirales; family Leptospiraceae; genus Leptonema; species Leptonema illini. Next base: position 415,363 of record NZ_JH597773.1, read on the forward strand.
TAAGGCCACGCCCTCCACCTTTTGCGTCCAGATGGCTTGCTAGACCCCGTGCTATCACAGCACTGATTTGATGCTCCTTAGCACCGGATTCCCTCATAACATCGGCAACGTTCTTGTAATGCGACACAAGTACCTGATTATATACTCCTTGATCCGTTATTTCGCGCCCATTGCTGTCAAAAAGTTTATTCTGATTCCCGGCAGGCTTGCTGATCTGTTGTAGTTGCATTCCATTACCCACGATTGCAATCGTCTCAACTCCGTCCCGACCATTGCAGTTATAGCGCAATTCGCCCGGGCTGTCTGTTCTCGTGTAAACCTTTCCATCCTTCGTAACAAAGCGTTCTGGTTGTAGCTCCTGCACATCGTGCATGCTGTCTACATGCAACGGCGCATCCTGGCTTTTCATCATCTGTCGGAACAGGGCCTCGGGCACCCTTGCTTTCCACTGACGAGCCGTCTCTGCTGTTCCAAACTTAACAAGATAGTTGTGAACAAGAATCGCAGCACTACCAACAAAATAAGTGTGCCTCGACTCGAGGTGAATATTGAATACTTCAGCGTCTACGAACCGTCGAGTGATTGACTCAATTCTCAATCCCGGGCCATGCAAGGTTACAGAACGATCCCCAACTCTCAGATCGCGCGCCCTAACCCATCCCCTCTCTTCAATGAAGAACGGATGATTCCACGTTGTTTCAATGATATTTCCCCCTTCGTAGATGACGTCATAAAGTTCATCAGTAGTTCTCCGAATCACGGATGCCACCCGAATTGGGCCAATTTCTCCGCTATACTCATCCCAGCTCATCACTTCATCACCGACAGCTATCTCTTCTATGCTCTTTGAAATTGCACCTATTATTACTGGTGTCTGCGCAGTAAAGCATACTCCAACCTCACGAATTTGTCTATCAACATCAGTCTCCCAGTTCCACCGCTCGCCATTTGAATCAGCAGTGACGAAATTCCCAGCCTTCTCCCAGAATCCACCCTCCGAGAAGCCCGTGACATACTTCAGACCATCCCACACCGCCCCCAGTCCCTCGCCAATCACGCCTGCCAGCGCTCCGTAACCGCCAAGAGTGCTCATGCCGCCTTCCCAGAATCGGCCCCAGGCAGTGTCGGCGGCTTGCTCAGGCGCATCATAGAAGAGTTCGCCATTCTCACGACGACCGAACACGCCGGCTCCAGTGATCAGGTCGAGCACACGCTGCGTCCTATTAAAATCGTTGGCATCCTTTGCCCAATCAGCAAGATCGTTCTGCCAGTCTCGGGATTGAGACTGCATCATCGTGCCAAGTACGCTGCCCAGATCTGAGAAATCAGATTCCGCCATCGCAGCGTAGTTGTTATCATGACCGGCATACATTTTACCATACTGCACCGTCATATGCATTCCCGTGGAAAAAATCGAGCGAGTCAAGTCGCTTGCCAGAGTTCCTTGCTGTAACTTCATAGCGCTTGCCGTGCCTGCCGATGCAAACGCTATGGCCGTGCCGATAAGAGCATTATCCCCACGCTCCCCTGACAGGCTCCAGTGGCCTGTATAACGACCATCGCTGTCATATTCCATTCCAGAATTCACGAGATTCAGGCCGGTCATAGTCGCCATCGCATAAGCGCTGCCCGCCTTCGTTGCTGCCGCAGCTGCGTTTGCAGCGGCAACGGCTCCCTGACTCGCTGCGGCATTTCCTGCGGCAACGGCATTGCCGGCTACAGCGCCGCCAGTCGCTCCACCTACCACATCGACCAGCGTATTCATCGCCCCCTGATCCGTCATCTGATAGCTGCGTTTGCCCGTTTTCGGATCAACGTGGATCGAGTTGCCGGCAGCGCTCAGTGCAGCGCCGACGGCGATCATAATACCACCGACGACAGTCCCCGGTCCCGGAACAAACTGCGCTGCTGTACCCGCCGCTACAAGAATCGAGCCGCCAACCCGCAGAGGCATCACAGAGGCCTGCAGCAACTGCGCCTCCCACATGTAACCCGCGTCCTTACCGTAAACCTCTGAGGCGACTCGCACATTCTGTATCGAGGTCGCAAGCATCGTCACCGGATTGAACTGATTCATCGTCGCCGTGAGGGGATCAATTGATCCCGCGATGCGCTCCATTCTGTCTGCGTTCTTACCGTCGATATATCGGCTCACAAGATCCAGCTTGTTATAGAATCCAAGATAGATGCCACTCGGACGATTCCCGCCATCGCCTAACTCACCGAAACCCGGATCAGCCAGATACTTCAAGACGTCCAATCCTGTTACGTTTTCTCCCATGCCGAGTTTCTTCTGCTCTTCCGCTCCAAGATGTGGAGCAGCCTGCCCGATCTGCGAGACAAACTCGCTCGATCCCGCCGGCTTACCGATCCACCATGCTAAGTCGCCGATTGACTTTTTTATCTTTAGAATTCTTCCGCTCTGAGGTCGTTCCCGTCCCCATGATCTTCTCAAAGGCCTTCTGGAGTATCAGCTTCTGGACCGAGAAGAATGATTCTACCTGTACCGTATCGGCGGCTTCAAGGAACGACGGTAGATCAGACATGATCTCGTCGCGGCTTTTCTCGATCATGTCGCCGCTCGAGTTACGGAGCAAGGCTCCGCCATAGCCATCTCCAATAGAGGAGAGGAACCCATCAAGGGCTGCCTTACCGTCATACCACTGATACGCCTCTACCATGCCGACCGCCGTTGAGACGAGTTTACTCTGCTTGATAAACGTATT
>NZ_JH597773.1:418188-438388 GCF_000243335.1 Leptonema illini DSM 21528
ACCTCGGACTGCTCCTGTTGCCGCAGCTCTTTGCGTATCTCTTCTAAAGCCTCGGACTCCCATAAGGCCTGTTCATGCGCAACGCCCGTCTCAACGTAGTTCGTCCAGCTCTGTTCTTCTGTAAGACGGTTCGCACGGTTGATATACTTCTCCGTCTCGGGACGGCCGCGCTCCTGAAACTCGCGAAAGCGCGGATCGGAAAGCAGACGAGAAGACGGCAAGAAAAATGAATAGAATAACGACAGAAGTACGACAGAAGCAGTCCATCGTTCCCATCGCCGAAATCGCGCCCGATGACTCATGAGCGTCTTCGACGTTGATCCATTCTTCTTCAAGTTCATACCGTTCTCCCCTCTCATCAACAAAAAACGGGGGCCTCTATACAGAGAACCCCCGCACCTTTGCTATGACCGATATCTTATCAGCAACATCAGGATTTGAATAACCCTGACGGATCGAATAATAACTCAACGATAATATGCTATTTCTGCCCGCTTCTGTCGGGTTAAAGATTTGCCTGATGCCAACCAACCACATTGCACCACGGTCGATAAAACCGACGACCAGTCCACCCGATGATCCGCTGGAAATGCCCGTTACGCTTGCTTTCTGGCCTTCGAAACCCTGCCTCGAAGGTCTTGATGAGGAAATAGACGCTTCCGCATGCTGTTTGGATTTCGCATCATAGTGCGCGACATAAAGCTCGATGATAACCTCTTCCTCAGTCAGTTCCCAGGAGGTCGAAGACGAGAGCGACCCGGAAATCCGGTCGTTTACAGCCGAATTTGATTCGGTTACGGGCACGCCCAAATCCAGGCGAGGTCGCAGATCGTCCGTTACCGAAAGGCCGGTCGACCCGGGGATTTCAAGCAGCATGACAGGGCCGACCGGAATAAGAAACACCACCAGCAATAATGAAAGGGTCAGTGCTTCAAACACTTGAAGCCTATTTTGGACAAACTGCCTCATTCTGCTCAACCGATCCGAAAGCAGCTAAAAACGGACCGAACAATCTGTCAATTTTTTTCTCCTGCGCTGCGGGCAAAAAATATCACATTAAAAAAAAAGCCAGAGGGCCATTTTTTTTGAGAAAAAAGACCCACCCCTGAACTAATACGACAGAGGGAAAGAGATAATAAGCAGTATGTCAATTTAGATCTGCTGATTTCCGATAGATTTCATATAGATGACAGGATTCTCCACCAACAGGGGCAAAGAGTAAACACATGTATACTATCCAATATCGCATAAATAAAATACCTACACATAAGGTACCGACAATAAAATATATCCTATATATTTATCCAATAGTCATATTCTTTATGGCCACGTGTAAACATGAAACCATTCCAGACATGTACAGAGACCTGCTGAACTCATCATCATACGGTCCCGTCTTAGCCAAATCCGGAGAATACGAGATTCGACAGAGTGAGGCGTATTTCGCACGTGAAAACCTCACCGTTCTTACCGGAAAAGAAATAAGCGAATTACCCCTTAACTCCCGTCGCCTTGCTCTAACTGCACTCATGCTTAGAAGACTGGCAATACAGGAAGGTCTAAAGAACGACATATTCAATACTCCAGATGCTCGAGAGTACATACTGCCGCGACTCGAAAAAATTCTGGAAGAATACTATTACTACAAGCTCTCTCAGGAGGCTTCATGGTCTGGCCGACTACGATCTATTAAAGATGACGAACATGCAATAGATTCCTTCATAAACAGCGACCCGGAATTGAAGAACAGGCATATAGAAAGAACCGATCTTTCTGCAACAATCAACAGCGCTATCGAGCGAGTCATCGCCGAGAAAAGAATCATTGAATATTCCAGGATCAAACAGCAGATTCTCAGCAAAAACCCACCAATCGAGGTAATACAATGAAACAATATATGTCGTATACAATCAGCTGTTGCGCAATCCTGACAATCTGGTCATCGTCCATCTTTCCCGAACAATTTGCACCGGGATCTGATGACATCGACGAGCAGCAGATTCTAAGACAGATTGAAAGTGAAATCGGGCTCAACAAAGAGATATCAAAAGAAAGTAATCCAGACCCAAAGGAAGAAACGACAGGAGTCAAAGCGCAGGAAGAAACCGCCTTTATAATCACGGTTCTATCAGGTGAGGGGAAGCAAGAAGTTTCTGGCCTGACTTACTTTTATCAGGACTCGCTACATCTTCGCGATGCCAGCGGAGAAGGAGTTCGACAGATAAGGATAAGCGATATAAGAACGCTGAGAATCCGGAGCTGGATTCCGACAATGGCCATCGAAACAAAAAAGAATGAGTACACGGTACTCTTCATGCCCCATGAGTGCACTGTCGAACTGTCCGCTTCGTCCGTGGTAAATGGGATAATTGATGGTGAAAACTGGATTCAAATCATCATTCGCGACAACGGTGAGAAAAAACCTATTCCGCTGTCATATCACATACCAATAAAAGCTCCGTCCAGAGAAGAAGCTCTGGCACTGGCGAAAAAGCAGACCGGCATACCCGAAGGACAGTATACCAATATTGTTTTCAAGGAGACCCGAATAAATGAAGTCAGTAGCTCAAACAAGCAATAACAGACTGGTGTTAACCGTCCAATTGCTTTTAACTATAACAGTACTTACCGCCTGTTCGAGCACGGGCTCGGGGGACGTCACTAAAGATCAGCCGCATAATCGCATAGATCTTTCTGCGACTTCCGCTAACATGGTCCCGGTCCTCACGCCCGAATCGGTTTTCAGGATTGATCGCTATGAAGTGACGTCCCTGCAGAGAAAACTGTATTTTTCCGCTCCCAATCAGGATCCGCTGACATCAGTCACTCTGGGTGAAGCGAGAGAAATCTGCAAATCACTCGGGAAAAACCTTTGCAGCGAAGGACAGTGGTTGCAGGCATGCCTCGGAACATCGCGTCTGGCTTACGGCTACGCCTCTCGCTTTTTTCGAGAACGTTGCAATGTATCCGGGAAAGGTCTGAGCCCTACGGGAAGTCACCGCGAATGTCTTTCTGATGGTCAGATATATGACATGATCGGTAACGCCATGGAGTGGGTAGAGTCTGATGTTTCTCCCACATCAGGCATCGTCGCCGGCGGCAGCTATATGAGTGGAAACGAAGCCAATTGCTTTACGAGACAGATCGTATCAACGAATTCAAGATCACCACAGGTAGGTTTTCGATGCTGCGGAAATGGTTAACATTCATCCTATTGGTCATTCTGACGTCCTGCTCTCCATACAAGAGATATCGAACCATCGACGATAACTTCTGGAAAAGAAATCGGGGCGCAGAACCTACTATCAACATAGGCTACCTCGACATCCAGGCCGCTGGCGACTCACGCAAGACACGAACGAACCTGATGTCGTCGATAGTTTTTCACCTGAAGTCACGCGGATTCTCGGTTACGGATCTCAGAGATTATTCCGGCCTTCTGGAAGGGAAAGATCTACCCCAAACGCGGAGGCTTAGCGACAAAGAAGTCCTGCTCTTAGCCGGCTCAATCAAAGAGCGATTTCTGTTCCAGGGAGTTTATCAGGAAACCACACAGTTCGCAATACCTGCAGACCTAACCAGTGTCTCGCTGGCCATATCCGTTTACGATGCACGCACGGGTAAACATGTAGGCGAATTTCGATTGTATGGTACCGAGCTTAAAGACTACAATCTGCTTTCCGTCTTCAATCTAACTGAACGCTTTGCTGACGATTTCCATTCGGCATTTCAAGAAGGTTCAAAATGAAGAAACTGACGGTTAACCAGTTTGCCGGTGCAGTAACGCTGCTTTCGTTCATAGTTGCCGTAGCTTCCTTAGCAACCTTCACAGGATCGGGTAAAAGCCTCCCGATCGATAGTGAGACAGAGAAAGACATGGCCAGGTATATTCACTATCTGGAATCGCATTGCCGTGAAACGCCGGAGAGGCCTGTCTGCCGGAATTTGCCCGAATAAGACTACTGAAATAGAGAGGGAATACATATGCAACCCAATACACATCGTTTATTCATTCTCCTGCTCACAGGAATGATACTCATACCCATGTCCTGTGGACGTGCAGAATTGAGTCAGGAGGAGCTTGCCGTATTCGAAAATGCCCAGGCCCTCTATGCAGATCGAAAATTCGACGACGCGCGTGAAATCCTTGAGCCTCTGTCGGAAAGATATGAAGATTCCACTGAAGTGGCCGTGCTGCTGGCACGCATTTACTTCTTCACAAGAGAATTTCAGAAAAGTGAGTCAACATTGCGACGGCTGACGGGTGAACACGAGAGTCCATATGCACTGATGTGGCTCGGAAGAGTCGTGGCGTCAGATCCAAAACGCCAGGAAGAAGCGGCCGAGATTTTCCGCACAATCCTTAGAGAGGATCCGGAAAACCATGCGGCACACTATTACCTTGGAAGATGTCTTGAAAGTCAGGGAAAGATCCAGGAGGCACTCCTTTCATACCAGAGGGCGCTTGCAGTGGAATATCAGCTTTCCAAAATACATCTGCATATGGGCACCGTTCTTCAGGGGTTAAAAATGGAGGAGCGCGCTTCCAGGCATTTCAAACGCGTTGAACAGCTCAATCTCTATCCGGAAGATATCGCCTGGACAAAAAAGAACGGTATCTCTGCTGAATCGGACCCCAGAAAGACCAGGGATTGAATTCTGTTTATGAAAGCTAAGAACGTCCAACTCCATTGTGCGGTGATTGTCTGCTTAATAAGCTGCTGTGCGAATCTATCTGCGGATTCGACAACATCCTATTCGATAGAAGATATCGAGGCACTGGCGGAAAAAAACAGTGTAACGTTGCAGACGCTCAGACTCGAATCGGAACTGACACAGATTAACGAACTGAGTAGATTCAGGGACTTCTTTCCAACCTTGAGCCTGTCGTACAGACGGAATCGCACTATTGCTCAGCGTGATTTCGATACAGGCTCAAATTCAGTGCAACTCAGCATTTCACAGCCAATTTACGATGGCGGACGGTCAGTTCTTGCCCACGAGATTGCACAGATTGATTCGGTGCTGCATACCGAAAAGATGAGAGAAACGAAAGAACAACTGCGCTTACAGGTCAGACAGAACTATTTCGAGATCTTGCAAGCCGAACAGAATGTTTCCATTCTTAACGAATCTCTGAAGCAATACGAACGATTCCGTGAGATTTCCGAAGTGGAGTATCGTAATGGGAATATCGCTATGCTTGAGATACTTGAGATCCGAAACCAGCTCCATCAGCGTAAAATGGAATTGCTCGCCGAAAAAGCCAACTACCAGGCCAGGCTTGCCTCGTTCAAGCTCATGCTTCGCCTGCCTGAAGAAACGACATTGATACTGAAAAAACTCGATTTTCGAGCGGCCGGGACGGAGCAGCTCACAATTGACAGCGAATCCATGGTAGCCCGGGCACTTGAACGTCGTCCTGACATTCGAAAAGCCAGGCTTGATCTTTATAGAGCACACCGGGAATTCAAGATCACAGAATACCACTTTCTACCCACGGTCTCTCTAACCGGTAACTACGGTAAGAGCGGCAATGACTGGCCTCCTCAGAGCGCAGAATGGGGAGTCGGCATCAACGTAACGATGAACATATTCGGAAATACGGTAAGCACAGACTATCGATACCTCAATTCCGCTCAGGAAACTTCCAGGGGTTATTCAAGCGGCGCTAATGCGACGATCTATGATAAACCCGGATACGAAGAACCTCATTTACGCAATCAGATCGAGCTGCTTCGTGCAAAGGACAAACTGAAGGAAATAGAGCAAGCCATACGAAATGAGCTGAGTGCTCTGAATCATGAGTACAATCGTCGTCGTGTTTCCCTCCGTCTTCTTGATTCATCAACGGCCATTAAAGAACAGAGATTCAAAGTAAGTGAGCGCTTATATCGGGACGGCGATCTATCTCTGGATGAATTCAATAAACAGGAAATACAACTCCAGCAGGCGCGGCTTTCCCTTGTACAGGAGCGCTTTGCTTATGCCCTGTTCATTTACCGGATGGAATTATCCCTGGGATTAAAAATCGGCGAACTTGGAGAATTGCCGATTCGTGAAGCGGAAGACAATGATATCTGGCGACCGGCGACAAAACTTCCCGAGAATGAGAACCTGCTTCCGATACCGGAGCTGATGGAGGAAAACATATGAATGCAATTAAATCCGCCGCAGGAGCACATTGGAAAAAAATCCTTCTGCTATTCCTGACAGGGTTGGTGACAGCATATGTTTTTCAACGCAAGACCTCTTCACCCGAAGCCCGTCGGCTGACTCCGGAAGTGGAAACAGTAACGTTATCCGAATCGGATTTCGGACACTCCATTAAAGCGCCCGGAACGATCACATTTCTCGAAAAGGCCTCGATAAGTGCCCGAATTCCAGGACGATTAGAATCCTACGATTTCGATCAGGGCGAAGAGGTAAAGAAAGGAACGGCCCTTGCCCGGCTCGAACGTCTGGAGATGGAGCTACAGTTGAGACAGGCAGAGGCTGCACTGAAATCCGCTATTGCGCAGGAAAAGTTAACAGCGGCACAGTATGGCCAGGCCCGCCGGAACATTGAACGACGGTTGAAACAGATCGAATCGTCACAGGCCGGCATTGTCGAGGCTCGCGCTCAGTTTATTCAGTCGAGACAGGCGCTTCTGAACAAAGTCGAAATCTATAAGATGGGCGGCATTTCGAAGAAAGAGCTGCAATCCCTGCATGCTCAATATCTGAACGGTATGAGTCGCTACTATCAGGCAAGAAAAGGCCATCAAATCGAGATGGTCGGATTCCGAACGGCCGATCTCGAACAGAATGGTATCAAAATCGATGAAGCCATTCTAAAAGACACAGCGGCTAAGACAGCGGCCTTTGTTGATTTCAATACAGAGGTTGAGAAGGGCAACCTTGAAGTCGCTCGCGAATCAAAAGAGAGAGCCCTCATTGAAGTTCAAAATCTGCGTCGCCTGCTTGAAGAAACCGTTCTACGATCCCCCATTGACGGAGTGATTGCGTCCCGTTCCATTGAAATCGGTGAAGAGGTTAAGGTTTCGGAACCGCTATTCACCGTCGTTCGGATGGACGAGCTACTTGTCTCAACCAACGTTGCCGAAAACGACATCCCCTATCTGCGAAAAGAACAGAGCGTCACCTTTACAGTAGATGCTCTCAACGGAGAATCATTCACCGGCAAGGTTAAGCTCATTTCACCGGTTGTCGATCTTGCCACTCGCACCACTGAAGTACGCGTTCACGTGAAGAATACGGATCGTCGCCTTGCTCCGGGGATGTTTGTGCGCTGTGAGATAGAAACGACCGAGCGACGAAAGGGGCTGCTTGTCCCGGAATCCGCCTTTATAGATCCTGTTGACGACAACAGCCCGCAACCCTACGAGACGTCCGTTTTTGTCGTCCAGGATGGCAGGGTATTTCGGAGGTCCGTTCAGGTCGGCATGCGCTTTGAAGGAGGACGAGAGCTTCTCTCCGGGCTCGAACCCGGAGAAAGCATTGCCGTCTCGGGAGTGGCCTATCTGAAAGAGGGCACGCAGGTTAAACCGAGGACGATTACGCCATGAAAACCTCCAGGATGAAGCCGGGCTTTTTCACCGTAATTCTGCCGGTTGTTATGACTGCAGTCTTTAGCTGCAACCGAAGCCCGAACGATATTTTATCCCCGCTTTTTGAGGCCCCTGCATCGTCGCGCCCCAGGATCGTTTCCTCCAATCCCTCTGAAGAAAATGGAGTCTATGACCCTGCTCTTCCCGTCTATGTGGACTTCGATCGCGAGATGGACGCGTTCAGTACAGAACGGGCCTTCTCACTCTCAGGCACCGGTAATACATCCGGTGAATTTCGCTGGATCGGAAACAGACTTATTTACGACCTCATTACGCCGCTTGACCCGGGTATTGCCTTCGTTTTGCGAGTGACCGGATCTGCTAAGTCTACAGATAACGCACCACTGGAAACGGACTTTATTGTGCATTTCATCTCGGGTTCCACGATTGAAGCACCGGTCGTCCTCTCCAGCACTCCGTCGGCGAACAGTCAGGCCGTTTCGCCCGGTAGCCCAATTGTCATCACATTCTCGCGCCCCATGAACAGGCAGTCCGTCGAAAAGGCCTTCAGTATGAATCCTTCCACATACGGAGGATTCACATGGGATACTAACGACACGATCATGACCTTTAAGCCTTACAGTGAATTGCAGTCACCTATGCGCTACAGCGTCAGCCTTGGTACATCGGCCCATGACAGAGAGGGCATTGTACTTCATGCCCCCCTCTCTTTCTCATTTCAAACCGGAGAGGATCTGACTCGTCCGACGATTCTGGAAATTCGAGAGCAGGGAGCGATCAGTCCGCTTACGAACGAATACGATGGAGTTCAGAAAGAAGGTCCTTTCATCATTACATTCTCAGAAGCCATGAGTCCGGCAGATACTGAAAACGCGATCAGTCTCATTCAACGAGAGGACGGTAGCAGTGTTAGCCTTCGCAGAACGTGGTCCTCCACTTTTGACCAGTTGACGATCGCCCCGGATCCCGACCTCAGACCGGAAACCTCTTATCGTCTCAGTGTTTCCACTGCGGCGAAAGATACGGCATCCAACGCTCTTCTTGAGGCCTATCACATAGATTTCACCGTAAGCAATGCATCAGGTGCGATTAATTCCAATTACCTGCGCCTGGTCCATGCAGAAAAAACCTCTCCTGATTCTATTCAGACGATCGATCCATCACCGGATAAGACAACAGTTATTACGATATCAGGCTCCGATCTGGCGACATCGGGCTCTTCCGGAGCGAATGGCGAGTTCACTTTCGATTTCTCTCACTCTCTTGACCCGGCCTCTTTGCCGGAATCCATTTCCATCAGTCGAGTTCTTGGCTCGCATCCTGCTTCGGGTAGAATCCTCGGAATTGCACTACAGAATAACGGCCCGCTTTCAAATGCTCGAGTCGTATTGACAATCGGAGGATTAGGCGAAGGAAATGAATATCGATTGAGGCTGAACGGAGGGAAGAGTTTGAATCACCGATCCCTGAGCTCCGTAATCCAGTTCGGTGAAAATCCTACATACATGCAAGATTCGGTCATCCTGAATTTCAGAGTGGAGGCGACACCATGAGAATGCTGAATATGGCGCTTCTCATCCCGATCTGCCTGACAATAGCGTGCAACTCGGAAATGGACATGGATAAACTTCTCTTTCCAGGTAAGACCCCGGCGAAGCCGGTGGTGCTATCGACAACGCCGCTCGATGGCGTTGCCGGATTTCCCTCGGAAACTCCCGTTAGCATCCTTTTCAATATGCCCATGGACAAACAGAAGACGCAGGATGCATTCCGTCTGAGTTCCAGTACAGGCCAGGTGGAAGGCAGCTTCAACTGGGAATGGAGCCGACTCTCGTTCCAATCACGGTCGCCGCTCAAAGCCGGCAAATACACACTCAGCCTTTCTTCCACCGCAGAGTCCGAAGAAGGAGTCGATCTCGGCTCTGATCATGTAGTGAACTTTTACGTCGGCAACGATGTCGATGCGCCCCGATTCTTATCGTCTACTCCGACTTCCGGAGCTCTCGACGTTGCCCCCGCTTCGACGATACGGTTAACCTTCTCAGAACCGATCGCCTTTAGCTCATTGGCCGATGGTCTACAGGTATCCCCCGCTTTCGGCTACGTCATCTCTCTTGAAAATGGCGGAGCGGATATTGTTCTAACTCCTTCAAATCCACTGCCTGTTGGAACCATACGCATCACACTGAATCAAGGTCTTACCGATACGACCGGAAACAAATTGATGAATGAGGCCACGATTGCCTTCACGGTGGGCTCAGATTTTATCGCTCCCGGTGTTCTCTCAGTTCGATCGGGGACACAGACTCTGACGGAAAATCTCCTCGTAGCCGGGATTCATAAATCGAATGCAATCGAGATTCGATTCTCGGAGGCGATGAACAGGATTTCCGTTGAAGACTCCATCCAGCTTTCACCAGCCGCATCACTGCTTTTCACTTGGGTTTCGGATGAAGAAGTGCATATTTCGACGCTGCTTGAGCCCGAGACACGCTATGAAATCCGTATAGGCTCGACGGCCCGTGACCTTGAAGGGAACTCCCTTGAAAGAACCGCCAAATTCCCCTTCCTGACCGACCATCCTGATTCCGTCCGGCCCCGCCTCATCGAGGTAAGGCAGTTCGCCTCTACGGCCGCTTCCATTCCCTGTACGGACAATGCCAGTCGAGGCGCTCCGCTAACGGCGCTTGAACCGATGGACCTCGTCGATACATCGCAATGGATCGATGACAATCTCACTGATGGAGCGAAGACCTGTGTGCTGCAGTTCCGATTTCTATTTAACAATGAAATGATCCGAGCTTCTCTTGTCGATTCGTTCTCGACATCGGTCGTGCTTCATCCGACCGGCGATCTCATATCGCTTCAGGTCCATGATCTGGAAATGGACCTTGCTGATAACCGCGTGATGATTATCCATTTATCCGGCGTGTTTCCACCCAAAGGCATCGGAGAGACTCCGATTATGCGTTTTACAGTAGAGGGCGGTGATTCTGGCGCGCGCGATATAAACGGAAATACGATGAGCGAGGATGCTCACGTCTATGTGAGTTACTGATGATTGCATTCTGTGTAAAACGTCCGGTCGCCACTTCGATGGCCTTTACCGCGATACTGTTGCTGGGCGTTATCGGCTCATCTCGATTAAAGGTGAATCTCTTCCCCGATATCGCCTTCCCCCGAATCAGCGTCATCACGCCCTACTCAAACGTACAGGCAGAAGAAATCGAGAATCTTGTCACACGCCCTGTTGAAGACGCGCTCAGCGCCGTTCCCGGAGTCCGTAAACTACGCTCAATCTCTCAAGAAGGGTTATCCATCGTTCATGTCGATCTGGAATGGGGATCCTCGACCGATAGCGCCATTATCCAGGCAAGACAGAAGGTCGATCTTGCCCGATCCGTTCTACCTCAGGATACGGGAAAATCCATGATTGCCCGATTTGATCCGTCACGAGAACCTATCATGACGCTTGTGGCCCGTCCGACCTCTCAGCTCACATTTGAACAAACCAGAGAGTATATTGAACGGAATGTGCGCCCTCTTCTTGAACGAATCGAAGGGGTGGCATCGGTCTCGATACAGGGCGGGCTTCGTCGCGAAATACAGGTTAATATCGACAGGGATAAACTGCGTTCGTATAATCTCACGCTTTCGCGCATCGGCCAGAATCTCGATGCCTCCAACTACACCTTCCCCGCCGGAGCCGTAAAAAAAGGAAAACATGAATATCAGGTGAAGGTAAAAGGAGAGTTCGATAGCGTCGAATCCATAAGAAACGCCATCGTCGCCGTCGGTGAAAACGGAGCTCCCGTGGCTCTGTTCAAAGTCGGAACCATCGCTGACGGTTTCAAAGAGAGAACGGCTACTGCCGTTCATAACGGACAGCCCGTCATCCTCATACTGATACGGAAAGAGCCTGACAGAAACGCAGTTCAGACGGCAGACAACATCTCCGCTGCGCTTCTCGAAATCAACAATCGATTCCGTGCGTACATTACATTCGAAATATTGAACGATAGCTCCCATCATATCGTCGAATCGATCAATTCCGTCATCATGTCTGCCCTGCTCGGCGCCATCATCGCCTTTGCCGTCCTTCTTTTTTTTCTGGGAGACATTCGCACATCGGTGATTATAGTACTCAGCATTCCAGTTTCGGTCCTCTTTACGTTGTTAATGATGTTTCTTACGGGCATCTCGGTTAATATCATCAGTCTGGGAGGTCTTGCTCTCGGAACCGGTATGCTGGTCGACAACTCGATCGTCGTCATTGAGTCCATTCAACAGATCAGAGAAAAAAGGGCGGGTCAGCTCGCTGAAAGCGCTATACAAGGAGCAAAAGCCGTTTCGGGATCGGTGCTCGCATCAACAGCAACGTCCATTGTCGTGTTCCTTCCCATCCTATTCGTTCCAGGCATCGCCGGAGCCATCTTTAAAGATCTTTCCCTTACGGTGACATTCTCGCTGGTCGGGTCTCTGCTTGTATCGTTGACGCTGATTCCCATGCTCTCCGCCCTGCCCTCCGCTTCTATCGACCATGTTTTCCACAGATTTGATTCATACTTGAAACCGACTTATAGTTATGCGAATGCATTGATCGATTCGCTGCAAGAAAAATATACGACGATCCTGCAACGCTTCCTGTTTAACAATCGTCGATTTTTTGCTACGATTGCAGCGCTCAGTATCGGTGGCATAGCCCTTCTCTATTTTCTCGACAGGGAGCTTTTCCCTGCCACGAACGCGAGGGTGATCGAGATGAAACTGACCCTGCAAGAAGGGACGGCTATCGACGATGCCGAAGCCTTCATAGCTAATCTACAGAGGCATCTTCTCGATACATCCGCTACGGAGGTCCGCGATATCACCACGGTAATCGGCATGGAAGAGGATGATACCGAAACGAAGATGACGGGCAAGAGGCGTCCCCATCACACAGAATCGCTGATCTACTTAAACGAAGGCGTTGATGCTTCGGAATACCTGCATCTTTTAAAACAGACTGTCGAACAGATCCCCGGTGTGCGCAGCGAAGTTCGAATACAGGGAGACATCTTGCAGACCCTTCTTGGAAGCGACAGAAAGATACAATTTGATACTGAAGCCGCTCAGAGAGAAAAAGCTCGGTCCGTGACCGATCATGTACAGAGCCGAATCGCATCCGATCCGCGCATTCTCTATCTCAGCGGATCCTCAAAGCCTTCCATTCCAGAGATTCGCATCACTCTCGATCGCTTGCGACTTGCAGCACTCGGGCTATCTGTACGCGACGCCGCCCTGGCGCTACGATCGGCAGTCTTTGGCGAGGTATCAACGATCTATCGTGAGCAGGATCGAGAGATTGACGTTCGCCTTCGTTTCCGCAAGGAAGACCGTTCCGAACCGGGCGATCTGAAACAGATTCCCGCCTCTTTACAAGATGGTCGCATGGTCGAGCTCAGCTCCTTCATCACATCTCGCAATGCAGTCGGATTCGAGACCATACTGCGAGAGGATCAGCGCCGGCTCGAACGCCTTGAAATCGAAGCGGCTCGCGAAAAAGAGGCGTCTTTGATGGATGATCTCTTCATCATCAAAGAAGAGCTCGAGTCCGTTGATCCGGCCATTCAGATTCGAGTTCAGAAAACCAATCAGGCGACGATGGATTCACTCAAGAATCTGGGGCTCGCCTTCTTGCTCTCAAGCGTTCTGATCTACCAGCTTCTCGCCGCCCAGTTCGAATCGCTCATTCATCCGTTCACTTTGATCCTTTCCATTCCTATGATGTTTGCCGGGACATCCCTGGCGCTCTTTCTTACCGGAAACACCCTCAACATTCAGTCGACGATCGGGCTCGTTATGTTAACAGGCATCGTTGTTAACAATGCCATCGTGCTCTATGAGTGTATATCGGCGCGCCTTGAAGGCGTTCCCGAAGCGGAACGACTCCGGCAGCTGCCAGAGATACTGAACGAAGCAGGTCGGGAACGCCTGCGACCGATTCTCTTGAGCACGTTGACCACCGTCCTTGCCCTGCTTCCTCTGGCACTGAAGATCGGCCCGGGAGCTGAGATGCAAGCCCCGCTTGCCGTCGTCGTCATCGGCGGATTAACCATGTCCACCGTTCTGACCCTGATCTGCTTCCCGGTCATATACTATCAGGTCGAAAAGATGCTTGCAAATCGCAAGGGCAACGGACGTCGGAGGCTTTGATCATGTCGGGTTTTTCAAAGCTACTAGGCCGACCTGTTGCCGCTTCCATGATCGTAAGCTCTCTGTCGCTGCTGGGAGTCGTCTCCATTTTTCGCCTGCCACTGGGCCTGCTCCCAAACCTTGCAAGTCCGGGTGTGACCATTCTGACGCGTTATCCGGGAGTCTCGTCCGACACTATCGAACGTATCCTGACAATTCCCATTGAAAGGGAGATGCGTGACATCCCTTCCATAGAAAAAATTCTGTCGTCTTCAAGCGACGGGGAGTCACGAGTGCATCTCGTCTTCTACCCCGATACAGATGTAGATATTCGCATGCTGGATGTGCGCGAAAAATTATTTCAACTGGAAGATCGTTTCCCTCGCGAAGTAGAGCCACCCTCCGTTCTGAGATACGATCCGTCGAATAGGCCCGTTTTCATCGTTTCATTCTCTCCTGCTCAAGCAACCGACGAACAATTCAAGCGATTACGTGAGATTGTCGAATTCCAGATCAAACCGGCGTTCGAACGCATCCGGGGCGTTTCAGAGGTCTCAGTCGGCGGAGGTTCAGAGCGAGAGATTCAGTTACAGATTGATCCACACAGACTTGTTGCACTCCAGCTTTCGGAGCAGGTTCCCTCCTCACTTGATGACGGGAATATGTTTGTTCCCGCCGGACGCCTTGATGCAGGCCGATCGCTCGTCTACGCGGATTCACGATTGCGTTCGATCCAGGAAATTGGAAGGCTGTTTGTGCCAATGGAGCCGTCTTCGCGCGAACAAGATTCGAATCGCCCGCAGATTCCTTTCACCGCCTTCGCACAGGTTCTCGATTCACAGCGAGATCCTACGAGCCTTTCCTTGAGCAACGGCAAAGAACGCATATCTCTATATATCGAAAAGGCAGGTGATGCAAATACACTTTCGATAACGGATGAATGCGAAAATGAGCTTGCCGTCATTTCGAAGCGCTTCTCAGAAATCCAGACACATACGGTTTACAATCAGGGCAGCCAGATCAAAGATGCGATTTCGCAGGTAATCTCGGCCTGTATTGGCGGAGTAGTGCTTGCCGTCGCCGTCCTTCATTTCTTTCTGCGACGTGTCGGGTTCACGCTTGTCATCGGCATCGCCATCCCGGCATCGCTCCTTACTACGTTCTTCTTGATGTTTCTTTTCGATATTGAGATGAACGTTATGAGCCTTTCCGGCCTGGCGCTCGGTGCCGGCATGCTGATTGATGCCTCCATAGTCGTCTGCGAGGCCTCGGCGAAAACACTCGTAATATCGTCTAACCAGGCAGATGAAATTCTGCATGCGATTGGCCGCGCAGCGGCGTCCGTACGCGGAGAAGTCATCGCATCAACGCTGAGTACGATCATCGTCTTTATTCCTCTATTATTCGCCGATCACGAAACACGCGCTCTTTATCGTGATTTCACGCTGACGGTGAGTCTGTCACTCTTGACATCAATGATTTTCTCGCTCACTGTTCTACCGGTATTTCTCTTACGAGTAGCGCGCTATCAATCGATATTTCCGATGACCGAACGCCAGAACTGGGCATCAGCAAACATTGGAGAGCATCGCTTGATAGCGATGATGCGTTCGAGAATATCAGATCATATCAACAAGATCCGCGAATTGAAAATTCTTCAAACTGAGCGATGGATTGCAATCTATTGCCAGATAGCAACAAGAAAGAAATGGGCGGTCGCTCTCATTGGCGGCTCCATACTTGCCGCTCCCATCCTTTTCGTTCTGGCAGAGAAGGAATACATGGCTCGAACGGAAAGCGATACGATCGAGGCAAGCGTCGATCTCGATCCTGGCATTCATCTCGAGAAAACAAGAGCGATCGTAGAGAATATCGAAAGGCAGATCGCGAAGCACCCGGCCATACGCGAGATCAATTCGAAGATCGAAAGCTCTCATGCCACACTGACGATAAAGATAGATCGGGAATCCGGTGCAGAGACAACCATCGAAGAGCTACAATCCATCACCGACGGAAACTCTGACGGCTACGTTCATTTTGAACGCAGTGCGGAAGGCGCCGGGGGGGCTGAGCTTGAGCTTGATTTTTACGGCGAAGATATAGGTGCAATGAAGCAGTTTGCAAAGGCCTTCGCCGACACGATTCAAAGTCGAATTCCCGAAGTAGACCGAGTCATCCTTAGATTCAGGGACGGCAGACAGGATCTCGCCCTGTATCCTCATACAGTAAAAAACGAAATGCATGGAGTCAGCACATCGGCCATCGGCCGGTCCCTGCGGCAGCTAATACAGGGTAACGTAATCACGAAATACTATGACAGTACACCAGGATCGGAACGCGAGATCGATGTGCGCGTCAGGGCCAAAGACGGCTTGATCGAAACACCCGACGACATTCTCGAACTTCAGCTGCCTGGAACACCGGCCCCGATAAAGGCTCTGGTTCGTCCCGCCTTCGAAGAAAGCGAAACGCGCATCTACCGCAACAACCGGCGCCGCAGTATCAGCATTCTCCTGCAATTTCACTCGGGCACAACAACCAGCCTTGCTGTAAAAATCGAGGATCTTATCGATAAAAGTACGCTACCTCCTGAAACTGTTGCCGCCTTCGGCGATTCCTATAAGAAAATGCTGGCTAACCAGTCGCAAATGGCGGCCAGTCTTATCCTTTCCGTCGTTCTTGTTTATCTGCTTCTTGCTTTTCTATTTGAGAATCTTGTCGATCCACTTATCGTTCTGACTTCGATTCCCATCTCCCTCTCCTTTGTATTTTTATTGCTCTTGATCCTGAATCGACCGCTTAACATCAGCATCTACATCGGTCTGATCATGCTCGGAGGCATCGTCGTTAACAACGCTATTCTGATCCTCGCTGAGATCCGCTCTGAACAGTCGGCACTTCAAACGATCGATCAATTCATGCACGCTTCTTTTCGCCGGCTGCGTCCGATCCTGATGACCACGAGCACGACGGTGCTCGGCATGGCACCGTTGCTTTTCGATACGGGATCACAGAGCGCTCTCTGGAATTCCCTGGCCGTTGCAGTAACCTCAGGGCTTCTCTTTTCAATGCCTGCCGTTCTTTTCATTATTCCGTTCCTCACATACATGCAGAAGACCCGCTCAAAACAGGAGATCGTATGAAAACACCCGTTGCTCGAAAAACAAAAAGAAAACCGGAAGAGGCAGCCGCACCCATTATACCCGTTGAGAACCCGATGGCTCTCTACTCCGATGTCGATGACACCCCGGACACCGGAGCCAGTATGAGCTTTATGGATCGCTTCCGACGATTCGCCTTTCGCTCAAAGGCGCCGCTCTATTTGATTCTATTGATCTCTATTGTCGGCTTCTGGGTTATCTCGTTACGTCAGCCAGGACCTGCATCAACGACCTCGCTATTGCGCGCCTACTTTGATCGCTTCACACAGCATGATGCCTCGGCTCGCTACAGAATCGGCGCTTTCTCCGTTCCCGATTCGCAGATCGTCGCTTCCTTTGCGGCCCTGAGTTCAGTTCATCCGGCTTCTGTTGATTCGACGTCCAGCCAGGACTTTCTACCGGCCTTTCAGCGCTCACAGTTTGAGAATGATCTGCTTCTGCATGCTGCGATCGAAAGCGGACAGCTCGATACACCCGAGGCCAGACTCTTTCTCGAAACCGTTCTGCGCCAGGCCGCTGCCGATTACTTCGTGCTCACGAATCTTACCGTTGAGGAGCGAAAATATGGCATAGATATCCACGAAGCCGACGTTCACGCGTTGTATAAAAAGAACGGGGATCGATACGCGAAGGCCGGGATCGAAAAAGAGGTCGCCCTGCAATCCATCCGATCCGCTTTGCAGAGCGAACGCATACGGAAGCGAAACGAAATCATTGCAATCAAAAGAGCGCAGATGACGCGCACAATTCAAGAGGCCACCGGGGCCTATTACAGAGAGGCAAACCGATGATCGAACAAATCGAACAAATGCTACAGAGAAGATATATTCCGTCCGTGCTCGCCGAATCGACGACACGAATACTTCAGTTACGACGATCACCGTCTACGTTCTTTGCTGAGAATCAAAAGAATCACCGCTTTTTCGTGCAGGCATTGAAAGATTCGCTGCTTCTCTGGACAGCCATAACAATCATGCTCTTCGTGGTAACGGTCATAAACCTGAATGCCATCAGACTGAGCAATCTGGCCTTCAGCAGTCTCACAGGTACGGCGCCTCATGCAAACGCTTATCTTCCGTGGTCTCAGCTCGCCTTCCCGATCTTCTGGTCAGTCGCGCCACTTACTATCGGATCCATCCGGCATCTTTTTCTGATCATGCTCGGTGAAAATGAACGATCCATTCAGAAAACACAGGCCCTTGCCCTCTATGCAGCTCTACCGTTCGCTCTGGCAACGGGAATCAGCGCGATCCTCGGTGCGGCTTTTCCCTGCGTGCCGCGACCCGGTAGCGGCTTTTTCTCATGCCCTATGCTTCTTATCGGAAGCGTACTCATAATCACAGGCGGGTGCATAGACGCATTGTTCTGGCTGAAGGGACTTCGGACGTTGTATCAGCAGAATATCGGGCGGGCCATACTCACGTATATCTCGCCCCTCATCCTGTTCATGCTTTCAACGTTTGCGGTGTATTCATCGGCCAGCATGCTACTGCTGCTCCGGCCATGACGCTGTCATAGCCGGAGCAGCATTCCATCCGTGGTGACGCTATCGAAGCACCGTTGTTGACGGCATCCGTGCTCGCGGCGCCTCCTGAAATATTCATGATCTGACGGGAAAGAAGGTTAAGGTGTAGGTAGTCTCCGGTCCCCTCCGTTATTCAAGGAAATCCTATCGTCTGGAAAATTTCGGCAGGAAACCGAAACGGGAGTCAAAAAAACCATAACGGAAAATGAAACCTGGAGCGGAGGGTGAGCCACTATCCGTGCCGGGGACGGGTCATTTTGAGTGCCGGTTGACAGATAGCCGTATATCGAATTTTCCGGAAAATATCACTATATCCTTGTTCACGTATCACCCCATACCACACCGGTCCAATGGACCAAAAGCAAGCCGTCGACTTCTGCAACCAATGGTTGCCCGCCTGGACCGGCAACCGGCCGGACAATTTAATCGACTTTTACCACCAGGATGTTTTTTACCGCGACCCCACGGCATCCAAGGGCATCACCGGTCGCCGCAAACTTTTGGTCTATTTCAAGCTGCTACTCAAACGCAATCCCGATTGGGTGTGGACCCACGACGAAGTGTTTGAGACAACGAACGGTTTTACTCTAAAATGGAAGGCCCGAATTCCGGTGGGCAACAAAATCGTGGAAGAATTCGGATTGGATATTGTCGAGCTACAGGACGGCCGAATCATCAGAAATGAAGTGTTTTTTGATTTGTCGGCTTTGCGCGCAAACAATTGAAGATAAGATATGGCAGTGTTCGCATTCGTAGAGATAGAAACCATCATCGAACCGGCCGCAATGGAGCAACTTCTCAACTTCAAACTAGGTCGACATCATATTACCGATTGCATATCATACAGATTCTATGCCCCTCCGGTCGACTGATGACCGTCAATAGTCGAATAGGAGCAATCCCCCCAGCATCCAATATACAAAACCGCCTCCACACCGTCCCATAAATTGCCAAACCCCGCACGAGGCCGCCCAGTAATACAAAAAGCCCGCATGAAGCCGCCCCCGCACGAGGCGGGCCTTCTTAGAAAAAACAAAACCCCGCACGAGGCGGGGTTCTGGGATGAGATGCATCGTAATCGTCTGCGATCAGCAGACGGGCCTTGCACCACCGGACTCTGTCGAAGAGTCCAGAGTAATATGGTCAAGCCTCACGACATATTAGTACTGCTCGACTGAGCGTGTTACCACACTTACATCTGCAGCCTATCAACCTCGTAGTCTTCGAGGTGTCTTCAGGGCCTTGCGGCCAGGGAGATCTAATCTTGGGTAGGGCTTCCCGCTTAGATGCTTTCAGCGGTTATCCACACCGAACATGGCTACCCGGCTATGCCGCTGGCGCGACAACCGGTGCACCGGAGGTTCGTCCATCCCGGTCCTCTCGTACTAAGGACAGATACCCTCAAATCTCCAACGCCAGCAGCGGATAGGGACCGAACTGTCTCACGACGTTCTGAACCCAGCTCGCGTGCCGCTTTAATTGGCGAACAGCCAAACCCTTGGGACCTGCTCCAGCCCCAGGATGCGACGAGCCGACATCGAGGTGCCAAACCGCGCCGTCGATATGAACTCTTGGGCGCGATAAGCCTGTTATCCCCGGAGTACCTTTTATCCGTTGAGCGATGGCCCTTCCACACAGAACCACCGGATCACTAAGCCCGACTTTCGTCCCTGCTCGAGATGTCCCTCTCACAGTCAGGCTCCCTTGTGCCTTTACACTCTACGCACGATTTCCGGCCGTGCTGAGGGAACCTTTGGGCGCCTCCGTTA
>NZ_JH597773.1:1365988-1665979 GCF_000243335.1 Leptonema illini DSM 21528
GACGATCGATTCCGTCGTCTTCACCTCGGCCACGTTATCGGTAAAAGGCAGCCTCGATTATTTCACGTCACAGATCGGTATCGATGGGAAGAATCCGCGGTATCGATCGATGCAGCTGCCGTCGCCCTTTGATTATGCAGGCCGATCCATGCTTTATATTCCAAGGCATTTGCCCGAGCCTGGCGCCGTCGATACTGGATTCGAGCAGGCCTGCGTCGAAGAGGTGCGGCGACTGATCGAGCTGGCCGGCGGCGGCGTGCTTGTCGTCTTTTCGTCTCTGCGCTCTTTGCAGACGGTGGAATCCGGACTTCAGGGCATAACGTTTCCTGTTTATTCAAGCGCTAAGGACGGACCGGAACGGGCGATCGAGCTCTTTCGCCAGACCGACGATGCGGTGCTGCTCGGACTGGAATCCTACCGGCAGGGGCTTGATGTGCAGGGAGATCGCTTGCGCATGGTCGTTCTGGTAAGGCTTCCTTTTCCCGTGCCCGATGATCCGCTTCTACAGGCCCGCGAAGAGCGTGAGAAAGAGCAGGGCCGCAATCCGTTTACTTCGCTTCAGATGCCCGAGATGATTCTAAAAATGAGACAGGGCTTCGGGCGTCTGATCCGATCATCAGAAGACAGAGGAGCCGTCGCCATTCTTGATCCGAGGGTGTACACCAGGCCCTATGGCAAGACCCTGCTTGCCAGTCTGCCGCCGGCCCGTCGCACCGATTCGTTCGAGGAACTGGATCGGTGGTGGAAAGGTATTTTCACGAAGCCGGGAAAAAAGAGCATACGCGGAAAGGTTTCTATATGATAACACGAAAAAGTTATACCTTGATGAAGCTCTTTACGTTATCCGCTCTGTTTTTTATCAGTGCCGTCGATCCTGCCGGTCCTTTTACAGCTGCCCTTCATGCAGCACCGGCTGTCGACCGTCCGTTTCACCTGATCGAGAGACTCTCTGAGAATACCTATATCAACTGGACGGGCGGATGGATTTACGCGAAGGTAACGGTGCCCGTGCGTCGCGCCGAATCCATTAGCCTGACCGAGGCCAGGTTGCGCGCCGTTCGCGAGGCGAAGGAAAGGGCTCGCACCGAGTTGAGTCGTGGCGTGTTGTTGTTACCTGTCGACTCCCGCGGTAGCTATGGCGAACATATGCGCGAGAATTCTCGACTGCGGCAGGATTTTGAATCCATCGATCGCTACTATCGCCTTCTCGAACATACGACGGGCGAGGGCAGCGTTACCATTCGCATGGGACTTCCGTTATTCGGTTCTACCGGACTTCTTCGACGCATACCTGCATCGGTGCTTCCTGAGTTCGACCAGGCCCTGAAGCTGCCCGTGAATCATGAGAAGTTTACGGGCCTCATCGTCTACACGGAGCTTGCGGCTTCGTATCGACCATCGCTGCGTCCCGCGCTTGCTCTGAAAACGGGAGAGCGGTTTCTGTCGATCGACAATACGCGCGATAGCCGCGGCTTCTATTTCATGGAAGAAGAATCGGCGCGTAACTTTGGCCGGGCCGGTGATCGCCCCTTTGTATTGTATGCGACGGCCGAGTTGAATGGCACGGATTTAATCATCGACACCGACGACGCGCAGAGAATCCTGGGGAATGCCGGACTTCTCCGGTCCGTACGCGAAGGCCGCGTGGCGATCATTGTATCGGGTCCTGGCATGACCGGAAGATAGAGATGTCTGAACTCACACAACTGATCGAACGCTTTCGCACCCGGCGCATCCTCGTCGTCGGCGATTTCATGCTCGATGAATACATCTTTGGCGCCGTCGAAAGGATCTCTCCTGAAGCGCCTGTGCCCGTCGTCGAAGAACGGCAGGTGAACCGTGTTCCAGGCGGGGCTGGAAACGTCGTCACCAATTTGCGTTCCCTTCAGAGTATGGTAACGGCCTGCGGCGTCATCGGTCGCGATACGGACGGCAGTCGCCTTGCCGACCGAATGAAAGAAACCGGTATGCAGGAATCCGATCTGCTGCTTCTGGAACTTGAAGAGCGGCCGACGACGCGAAAGACGCGCATCATAGCGGGCAATCAGCAGGTGTGTCGCCTTGATCGTGAAGACCGTTCTCCGTTACCCGACCCGGCTCGCCATCGACTGCTGAGCATGCTTGAAGATCAGGTTAAGCGAAGCGATGCCGTTATCCTTTCGGACTATGATAAAGGCGTCGTATTGCCCGACGTCATCGAAAAAACGGTGACTCTGGCTAAGGCGAAAGGTATTCCCGTTACCGTCGATCCTCAGGTAACGCATTTCGCGCAGTACCGGAACGTTTTCATTCTCACGCCGAATCACCATGAAGCCGGTCGCTTTCTCGGGCGTAAGCTCATCAGCGATGACGAGGTCGAGCATGGCGGACGGGAGATCATCGAACGTCTGCAATGCGACCACATCCTCATTACAAGAGGCGAGAAGGGTATGAGCCTGATTTCGCCCGACCGCGTGCGGCATGTGCCGACGGTGGCCCGCGAGGTCTTTGATGTGACTGGCGCCGGCGATACGGTTATCTCTCTTCTTACGCTTGCCCTGGCTGCCGGCGCTGATCTCGATCTTGCCGTCGAGCTGTCGAACTTCGGAGCCGGTATCGTCGTCGGCCGAATCGGAGCCGCCACTCTGCAACCCTCTGACCTTTATGGATTTCAGAGAGGAGTGGTATAATAGAATGAATATGCTATCTCGCATAGAAGCGAAGATCGAGCAGGATCGTAGTAGCCTCAAAGAAAAGTTCGACGCTCTGAAAGGAAGGCGTGTCTTTACAAACGGCTGCTTTGATCTGCTTCATCGCGGCCATGTGGATTACCTCTGTCGGGCACGCGATCTTGGCGATCATCTCATCGTCGCCCTGAACACCGACGAGTCGGTAAAGCGACTGAAAGGCCCGAGCCGTCCTGTGCAGACCCTCGAAGATCGCATGTTTCTCATGGCCTCGCTTGAATGCGTTAGCCTGGTCGGTTGCTTTGACGAGCAGACGCCTGAAGAGCTGCTCTCGATTCTCAAACCCGAGATCCATGTGAAGGGCGGAGATTACAGACCCGACGATCTTCCCGAGAAACGAGTGATAGATTCCTATGGCGGTCGCATCGAGATTCTGCCGTTTGTGCCGGGGCGCTCCACCACGGGCATAATTCAAAAGCTCGGTGGCTGAGGTCTCAGCTCCTCAGGCTTTTTTAACCTTACGACTTACCAGCTCTTCGCGTTTATTAGCTGCTTTATGAAGCCGAGATGATGGTCGCCATGATGAACGTACATGAAAAGTTGTTCTGCGACGCTGACCGTTGCGCGATCGCCTGGATGGTAGTAAGTGCGGTTAAGTTGTGTCTCATCGAGATGTAGAAATAGATGACTCCACTTACGGTGAATCCCGTCGAGTAGTTCCAGCGAAACCGAGACGGGAAGATCTATATCGGGTAAAAGAGCCCATCTGCCTTCATCGTAGGGTTTGATCGTCGGATTCTCTTCGGTGAGCGCCATTTTTGTACGTATCATTCCGTTCATATGACTGTCGGCCAGATGATGAACGATCTGTTGAACGGTCCAGACGCCGGGAAGAGTCTTTGTTTTCCATTGCTCATCGCTTAGCGGTTGCGTCACATCTCGCAGGATTGCGGGGAATTCGGCAAGGCGCTGAGCAGCCGTTTTTACGGTCTGCACAGTAAGAATATCGGGCTTGGTGTAGCGGCCGGCGGGAAAGGGATCGTATTCAGTCATTTCTTTTCAATCCGTTTACCCGCCGTGCTGTCAAGTCGCAGAACTTTCATTCACAATGCGATGATGCGCAAGCCTGTCATATCAATTTTTCGTCTATCAGCTGCTGAAATGTATCAACCATGGATTCTTCTATCGAACGGTAAGAGATGCCAAGCTCTCGGATGCTTTTCGAGTTGTCTGCGACAAACGGATAGCCGACGTTCTTTGAAACAAACTCGCGGGTGAGGCTTGCATTGATGAAAGGCCCGACCAGCCATATCAGAGCTTTCGGAAGCTCACGCCGAGGAATCGGATACTGCTTTCCGTAACGCTGATGCAGAGCTGCGGCAAGATCGCGAAAGAATGCGTTGTGTCCCGAAACGATATGACGGCCTTTTGCCTGGGGCAGGATGCCCGCTTTGAAATGCGCCTCGGCGACATCGCGCACATCGACCACACCAAATCCAAGCTCGGGCATTCCCGTTTTTACCGAGCCATCACCCATCTGTTTAATAATGTGGAAGGACTCCGACGTCGTCGACTGAGGGTTGAGCGACGGTCCGATGACAAGCGAAGGATTGATCACGACAAGATCCCACTGTGATTGCGCCTCGTTGATGCGCCACGCCTCTTTTTCGGCCAGGGTTTTTGAATAGGAATAGACCTGATGCCGTTCCGAGGAGGTCGTATTCCAGATATCTTCTGTGAAAACACCATTCGGAGCTTTCTTCAGATCGATGTTATCGCCGTAGATGGCGGCACAGCTGCTTGTAAGAACGACCCGTTTTACGGTTGTTGTGCGATTCGCCTCTTCAAGTACGTTACGGGTACCGAGAACGGCCGGCTCTATCAGGTCTTTCTTCGCGTCTTTTACGTTGCTTGTAAAGGGCGAAGCCGTATGAAATACGATCTCACAGCCCTGCATCGCTTCGGCGTAGGCGCTCGGCGTGAGAAGATCGGCCTTGAAAAGGCGCAATGTACCTGGCTCTGATTCGGCGATCCTCTGTAAATGAGCTACTTTATTCGTATCATCGGGATTGCGAACGGTTCCATGCACGGTAAAGCCTTCGGCAAGCAGGCGCTTTACAAGCCATCCGGCCACATAACCTGTCGCTCCGGTAACAAGTACCGGCTTTGTTTTATCGATAGTCGTCATCCTATTCCTCTTTTGCCTGAGACTCACAGGCTCTAATTTTTTTTATGAGCGGATCGCCGCCCACGTCATTTCGATCACTCTGCCCAGAAGTCGGTCGTCGACCTTCAATTCTCTGTTTCTATGTGCATGAACGAGATCCATTATCGGCGCGAAGACAAAGGCGGCCATCAATGGAATCGGATAATCCTTTACGGCCTTCTCGGATTTTGCCCTTTCATAAAGCTCAAAAAGCGGAGCGTAACATTGATTCCCTTCTTCGCGCGCCTTTGCCGAGATTCCCGGAGAGCGGAAGAACTGCTCGTGAAAAGAGAAATGCACGGGATTTTTTATCATGAAATGAAAGAGGTTCTTCATGAATATCCCGAGGGCCTCTTTCACAGAGTGACGCTCACCAATGCCTTTAAAAACTACGGCTCCCGATTCTTCCTTCATCATGAGGTAGAGTTTATTCAGCATATCCTCTTTATTCTCAAAGTAAACGTAGATCGTCGAAGCAGAGACTCCGGCCCGGGAGGCGATCTTTGACATCGAAGCCGCGGCCAGGCCGTCTTCGGTGATGACCTCCATCGCCGCTCTATAGATGGCCGACCTTTTGTTCTCGTCCTTCAGGCGCATAATTAATAATAAACGATCATTCGATTATTATTCAACCTTTTTTTCAACCAGTATCAGAATTTTGAGAATACAGGGGATGGGTGGAGGCTTCTCAGGAGGGTTTCATGCCTGCAAAGCCCGTCGCACAGCCGAAAAAGAAGCTCCGTTTTTCAACCGTAAATCCAATTTCGCTGAAAACGTCGGCTGCCTCGGACACGCTTCCAAAGGCAAGCGTATACTTCCATAGCATCCGATATTCGACGGGGTTGCCGAGAAGCAGACGCCCGAAAAGTGGGATGACACGACCCAGATAGAAGGCATAGAGAGAATAGAGCAGGCGATTCGGGGGGCCTGAGATCTCGATAAAGGAGAATCGACCGCCTGGCTTCAGGATGCGGTATGTTTCTTCTGCAAGTCGTCGCACCTGTTCTTTTGCAAAGGTCTTCAGACCGAAGGAGCAGGTGATGATATCGAATGAAGAAGTAGGCAGGTCGCTCTGTAGAGCATCACGCTGTGTGATAATGACGCGGTTGTTGAAACGTCGTGTATTTTTCGCACGAGCGGCGACAAGCATGCCTGTCGAGAAATCCAGGGCGGTGAGTTCTGCGTTTGGAAATCGGTTCATGATAGCCGACCAGGATTCTCCCATGCCCGTGAGCAGATCGATGACTTTCAGAGGTTGATTGTTTTCTGGAATCATCTCGGCCATCTGGCGACGCCAACGAGCAGAGAAGCCAAATGACGTTATGTAATTTACCCTCTCATAGGATGAACTCATGCGATCAAAAAGCTCGCGCACAAAATCCGGATTGTATTGTTGATTCATGTATGCTGGCCGCCTGAAAGATCAATGTCCAGCATCTTTCCTATCAGCCGCATCTGTTCGTGCAGCGCCGCCTTACCCGGCCTCTTCCCTTCATTGCGAATATAGAAACCCAGATAATAGTTATACAGGAAGACTGCTCCACTGCTTGCGAAATCCGCTGTCTTGCCGCAGCCTTCAATCAGCTCTCTGAGGAACTCAATGCGATTGTTATCCATAGATGCGACGAACCGTGCCGCCGTGCGGTTCTTGCGAGCGAACTGGCGAATATAAAAGTCAAAATCCTTGCCGCGTTGCTCCTGGAAGACGCTTAACAGCAGGCTTGCAAGTCGCTCTCGCGCCGTCGCCTCTGCGGATGCCCGATCGATAAAAACCTGTGTCGTGATCTCAAGGGCTATCTCAAGCATCTGCTCGATAAACTCGTCGCGATTCTTGAAATAGTAATAATAGCTGCCTTTCGTAACACCGAGGTCTTCGGCAATGCGCTCAACGCGAAGATTCTGTTCTCCGCCGTCGGCGAAGCGCATCAGGCCGGCAAGAAGCCAGTCCCGTCGCTCTCGTCGTTTCTTCGATCCCTGTGTCGCGGCCTTTTTCGGCATGGGTCGTAAATCGTAGAACTGAGCGGTTCGACAACAAGTTTATCGGGAGTCGTCGGCCAGTGCCGTTCGTCGTACGATACGCAGCATCTCGAGGCGTATCAATCCGCTGAAAGGGCGAACAAAAAGCCAGTAGAAGAAAAAGATCACTCTCGCCTTCAAGTCTGTGCTCTGGATACGGGTCTCGGTGCGCACAATGGTGGAGCCCGGGTTCTTGTTATCTTGATGCAAAGAGAAATTCCAGCAGATCTTGATCAGGCCGGGCTCCTGCATCGCCTCGAATTCACTTTCCGTTTCAAAAGTAACGAGATCTCCGCCCAGGCGCCCGATGCCGGCCACGACCAGTTCATCGTCGGATTCGGCAATGATGCGAAACGGGCCTGGGGCCGAAACCATCGCATCGAGATTCATTGCCTTGGTCGAAAGCCCCCGGAGCGCAAAGAGTGCCCTCGTGATCCACGATGAACTGAAATCGAGGTGCCTGACGATAGGAAAAAGTTGAGTGGGCGGACGGGCAACGCGTATCGAATGGACCTCCCGGGAATGGAATTCGGGCATATAGCGGTCAAGTAGCATAAAGCCTCCATTTATACGGTATCGTACAGATAATATACGGTATCGTATAATTGGCAAGCACGGAAAATGCCCGGGGCGAGCGGAAACGCTGAATCAGCGCGGCTTTTGAATCCCCGATTCTCAGACCTCGCTTGTGGCAGATCGTTAAGACGGATTGACAGCTGATCTGTCAGATCTCTCAAGTTCCCCGGCATTCCCTCATTCAGGAAACGGTCGAGCGAATGCCGGGTTCCCGGAACTCAGGGAGTGGGCATCTGCGGAAAGGAGGCTTTATACCAATTCAGGATTTCATCATTCCGCTTTCCGGAATGGTCACGGGTGACCGTTAGTTCACCGCGCGCACTGTATTGAACCGAAATGACGGGCAGTATCGTTACCTTGCCTGCTTCAATCTTGAGTGCGCTCTTTTCTACAAGAGGGACTGTGTAGCCGTTAGTCATGGAAGCGGATACTCCCGCCCCCGGGCTGCCCGCTTTGCTGCTTTCTGAATAAAAGAATTTCGCATCTTTTAATTCGCCTGCTTTATAGCGAATGATGAAAAAACCGTCAGAGTTGATAGAATACTGGCTTTCTAATCCGTCGATGACAATTCCATACACCATAGGTACGCCCAGAAGAGTTTTCCAGAGAGGTCTCCATGAAGTCGGTGATCCTCCCGTCAGGCCAAGATTTTCCACCTTGCCGATTAGAATGCCCTCACCCGTTTCAATAGCGGGGGCCTCTCTCGATACGTCGAATTTCTGTGGGGTGGTGCTGCAGGACATCAGCAGAAACGTCATGCCTGCGAGAACGAGAATAAATTTTTTCATACAGATACGATTTCCAGATAAATGCCTTGATCAATCTATTTTCCGAGACAGTTGATATTTTATTAGATCGTTTATTACGAGATCTCAAAGTCATATCTGGACTGTGTAGTGATTCGATAAGGTGGGACTCCCAGAATGAAGGCCAGTCGGGGTCCATTCTGGCAGCTGACGGGAATGGGAAGGAGCGCTTTGCGGGAGGCAGCATCGGCATTGTGCTGGCCATCGCTGTGGCGTCGTTTTATCAGGATGTAGTTTTTTTGGGTTTTATTCTCAGTAGAATCACGAGGCAGCACCATGAAACGCGTAACAGGCATCGGTGGCATATTTTTCAAAGCGAAAGACCCGGCGGCCTTACAGGCCTGGTATCGCCGGCATCTGGGCATCGACGTGCAAGACTGGGGTGGCACAGTATTCTTCTGGGCCGATGAGTCCGGCAACGCCATGAAGGGCAGCACTGTCTGGTCGATCATGAGTGCAGACAGCTCGAGCATCGGTCCGAGCGGATTCACGATTAACTATCGCGTCGCCGATCTTGCCGCACTATTACAGGCTCTCAAAGAAGAGGGTTGTAACGTACTCGATAAAACAGAAGAGTCAGACTTCGGCAAGTTCGGATGGGTCATCGATCCTGAAGGCAACAGGGTGGAACTCTGGGAACCGCCAGAGGGGATGTAAGGGGCAAGCAGGCTCATAAAGCCCGATTAAGGGGAAAAGCCGCCGGAAAGCGGTAGGGTGGATTTTTTGTTGCAGTTCTCTTTTGATACATATTCCAGAAGGCACATCTGAATACGAAAATTCTCGCATTGTTCGGGCTCAGCATCGTCAGAGCAATCAAATGTAGAGGAAAAGGCGCAGATGCCGTCGTAGAGGAGGTAGTTCTCATCGTGGTACTGACAGTCTTCCTTAGCGGAAACAGGGACTACAATACAGGATGACAGCGAGAGCAGGCAAAGGGCTGCGATCTGCAAACGCTTTTTGAGCCTGAGCATCAGAAGACCGGAACCAGAACGACCAAACGATCGCTCTATTAATGGACGCAGCATGTAATTACTTTGTATGGCGATTATTTTTGCGTCAACATCGTTTTCTCATAGCCCTGGGAGGTCAGGCTCAGCTGTGAGAAGAAAAAAATCTTTTGAAGCGATGACATAACTCCGGCCAACCCCCTCCGTGCCTCCGTGGTTCGCCGGCTTTACTCGGCTTTCAACGGCCAGACGCCGGCCCGTTGTCGAGCCGACGCCCATCTGCTCACGCCAGCTTAATCGTCTGCTCGCGATTCGGCCCGACCGATACGAATCGAATCGGGACGCCGGTTAACTCTTCGAGCTTGCGAATATAGGCCTGGCAGTTCGGCGGAAGATCGTCCCAGGAGCGGGCGCCGCTGATGTCGGTATTCCAGCCGGGCAGGTATTCGTAGACGGGTTCGACGCGCTCAAGGCCAAGCGTGGGAAAGCCCGGCAGCGTCTGTCCGTCGCGTTTGTAGGCGACGGCGACGGGAATCTTATCATAGATCGAAAGGATGTCGATTTTCGTGAGCACGATGCCGGTTAAACCGTTCACGCGCGCCGAATGGCGGATCAGCTCGGTATCGAACCAGCCGCAGCGGCGCGGGCGGCCCGTCGTGGCGCCGTATTCACGGCCTTCCTGACGCAGCTTCTCGCCTTCGTCGCCGTGCAGCTCGGTGGGGAAGGGGCCTTCGCCGACGCGCGTAAGATAGGCCTTGGCGATGCCGTAGACCTCGTTCAGATGCTGGAACGAGATGCCCGATCCGGCGATGGCGCCGCCCGTTGTCGTGTTGCTTGACGTAACAAACGGATAGGTACCGAAGTCGATATCAAGGGCCGTTCCCTGGGCTCCTTCAAGTAGCACCGTCTTACCCGACTTCAGAGCGTCGTTCAGATAGATCACCGTATTGACGACCATGGGCTTGATGCGGGCGGCGAACTCTTTCAGCTCGGCCAGCAGCGAATCATACGAAACGGGTGCGAGTCCGTGCAGGTTGACTAACTCTTGATTCTTCAACTCGACGATGTATTTCAGGCGTTCTTCGAGGCCCGAATACAGATCGCCGATACGCAGACCGGTGCGCGAAACCTTGTCGGCGTAGCAGAAGCCGATGCCGCGCTTCGTCGTACCGATCTTGTTGCCGCCGGCCGCCTTTTCGCGGGCCTCGTCTACAAGACGATGATAGGGCAGAACGATATGGCTGCCGTCTGAGATGAGGATGCGGTCCGAAGCGGCGATGCCTTCGCGCTCCAGGCTTTCCAGCTCGCTGATGAAGGCGTCGGGATCGATGACGACGCCGTTACCGAGCACACAGACGGCATTCGGATAAAGAATTCCGCTCGGTATCAGGTGAAAGACGAATTTGCGGTTATCGACGCATACTGTATGGCCGGCGTTCGCGCCTCCCTGATAACGCACGATGATATCGATCTTTTCGCTGAGATAGTCGATGACCTTCGCTTTTCCTTCGTCGCCCCATTGAGCTCCGACTACAAGACTGGCACTCATTGTAAATCTCCTGAATCTATTATGACAGTGGATCGAGCCCTTCGTCGGGCAGATGGATGAGCTCGTTCAGATTGACGGCAAAGCCGGCAGCGGGGACGGGCTGGGTCGTAAAACGCGCCGAAAGACCGTCGTAGAATCCTCCGGAGAGAATCCGACGGTTGGATTGCTGAAGATAGGCCTCAAGAACGGGGCCGGAATAATACGAAAGCTGCCTGACAAGAGCAAAGTCATAGATGAGCTCGCTGTGCTCGGGCGCCTGATCGATGATCGCAAGCAGGGACGGAAAGCCGCGGCAGAGCCGGCGCAGCTCGTCGATGACATCCGCTCCTCCGACTAACAGAGGCGATTCAAGTAGAAGATCGCGCCTTTCGCCGTGAATATCGAGACGGTCGAGAAGCTCGGTCAGTCGACCCGTATCCTTATAATAAAGGGTATCGGCAAGCTCGGCGCGGTCCATGCCCGGCACAAACGAAAGCAGGATCTCGACAAAGCGAGCGTCCCCGTACAAAAAGCCATACGGACGGGACAGGCGATCGAGCGTGCGACAGGCAAGCTCGTACAGGCGATCGAAACGATCCTCACCGCCATAGCCGATCCACTCCACTCCGGCCTGCAGAATCTCACGATTCTGCCCCGAGCCGGGTCGGCAGTCTTTCAGAACCCTCTGTACATAAAAAAAGCGGGCCGGCAGCTCATGGCCGAGCCGTCCGGTCAGGGCAGCCTTCAGCGTTTGCACGGTCAGGTCAGATCGCAGAGCGAGATGCTCGCCCACGCTATCCCGGAATTCGAAATTATCGCCGCCATGGCTGCGATCGGCAAGCTGAAACGTGCTTGCATAATCGATGAGCGGCGGGATAATCTCCTGAAAGCCGTCGCCGCGAAAGACCGACGAAACGGCCTCACGCAGTCGATTGACCCGTTCCGTTTTCTCAATACTGAGGTATTCTATGCCGTGCGGGACGGCGCGCAGAGACGTCATGAACGGTTCATTGTTTTCCTTCCCCGCCAGGAAGCAATTTCTTTTCCAGATTGGCCCCCTGGCCGTCGATAATAGGAGAGAATCATGAAAGCGCTTAAAATCCTGTTCGGATCCTTCCTCATCGCCGTTTTACTCGTCACGGCACTTGCCCTGCCGGTCTGGTATGTCTATTCGCAGGGAAATCGCTTTGTGCGCGAATCCGAGCAGGTGGCCCGTAACAGGGCTCTTGAGATGGGTATTACGCTCAATACGCTGAGCGGAGAGAGCCTCTATTACGACAATCTCATCGCCCTCAGCCATACGATGCACATGGTCGTGCGACAGAGCGAGACTCGCAAAGACGCCTTTCAGATCCGTGAGATTTTCTTCGTTGATAAAGATGGAAAGCTCATCGCGCACAGCGACATCGCCAAACTGGCCGCCGATTCGGGCGTCTCTTATGATAAAGATAAGTTCCAGTTCGGACAGCTTCGCTTTAAAGGAGATCCGCTTTCGCTCGAAGTTACGCAGCGCGTGAAGCCCGATTTCGGCCCGCTTGTTGCGAAGATCGGCGCCACCCCGCTTTTCGAGCGTCTTCTCGCCTTCATGCTTCCCGATCTGACTGCGTCGGACTATCATCTTGCCGGATCGGTCTATATGCCCGATGAGGCGCTGCCGTCGGGCTCGCTTCACATCGTCATTCACAATCAAAACGCCGCCCTTGTTCTCGCACAGTATTCGTCGACGGTGCTTCAGGCGCTTGCCGTATCGGTGCTTGGCGCCGGCGCTCTGTGGATCATCTTCACCGTCGTGCTGGGCGTGCTTGTCGTGAAGAATTCGTCGATAGCGCCTCCGCCTTTTATGCCGCATCAGAGCCTGAACAGCGAACACCCCGAGGGGCAGGACTCTGATCTTAATCGCCATGAACTCGATCGACTTGAAGAGATCAGCGTAAACGATTCGGAGTTTGATCCGCTTCCCGGACCGGGCGTTCGCTCCGTCGCCGGAAAGCCGACCGCGAATCAAGCGGCTTACCAGACGCAGGCAGCCGAGGAGGCCGACGAGATCGGCTATGATAACGATCTCGAACCTGCATTCGACGAACTGCCCGGGCCGAACGTCTCGCGTATCGATCAATACCGGGACAGAAAAAAAGCTGTCATCCCTCCCGAGGAATCGACCGATGCTCGTAGCAAAATATACGACGCCGTTCCTCTGGACCGAATATGAATGCCGCAGCTCAAACAGAAATACGAGATAGCGATCGCATAGCCTTCCTGCGTCTTCGCGGATCGCTTGACGATAAGACCGTCTTCTCTTTTAAGAAGTCCGTCTTTAATATACCACCGACGAAGAAGGTGCTCGTACTCGATCTGAGCCGCCTCGATCATGTCTCGAACGTCGGTCTCGGCACGATGATCGACTCGTTTCGATATTTTAGAAAGCGCGGCGGACGGATCTTTCTCGTTCAGGCGGGAGAAGAGCTACAGCTGCTTCTGCGTCACTTTCGCGCCACCGACCTGTGCACGCTTGTACAGTCCTATGAAGAGGTGCAGGATCATCTGCACATGCAATCGTCGCTTGAGTTATCCGACACGCCGTTTATCGAATCGGATGGCGTCGCAGGCTCGCCCATCGTTCATCATCATTACTATGGCCGTCGCAGCGAGATCAGCCGCCGCGAACCTATCGCCAACGACGAGCTTGAAGAATCGGATTCTGGAACGCTGCACGTCCTCAATCAAACGCTGGCACGTCTGCAACAGACGCTCAGCCAGCAATCCGACGGCGTACCGGGCGCCGCTCTGGAAAAGCTCGATCGTATCGAGAAGGCCGATGAGCGTATCGAAACGAAGCTCGACGAGATCGGCAAGGGCGAAGGCCGCCTCAGCGAACGTCTTTTTAACCTTGAAAAAAACCTCAGCCGCTCGTTTGAAGAGCGGCTCGAACGCATGGAAGCCCGGCTCATCGATCATATCGAGCATCGTCCGGCTACGTCTCTATCGGCGAAGCCGGCCGCCAGCGCCTTCCTGGGCACACGTATGGTCGAATGCGGTCATTGCGGCTCCGTTCTGCGTGTGAAGCAGAGCGGCCGCCATCTGTGTCCGTCCTGCCAGGCGGAGTTTGTCGTGGACGAGAAAGGGCACGCTAAGTTCTGAAGCGGCCAGCGGAGTCTTGGGCCGAAGAGGGTTAACCGCAGAGGGCGCTGAGGGCGCGGAGAAAGCCCGGGAGAGAGGGTTAACCGCGGAGGGCGCTGAGGACGCGGAGAAAGCCGGGGAGAGAGCCGAAGAGGGGTGACCACGGAGGCACGGGGAAGGTCGCGGAGAAAGCCCGGGAGAGAGCCGAAGAGGGGTGACCACGGAGGCACGGAGAAGGTCGCGGAGGAAGCCGGTCGCGCTTAGAAATGGGTATCGTTGGTTCTACGATTTTCAGGACTTTGCTCAAAGAGGGATTGTTCCGGCCTGTAACGTGATACTGACCTTTCGCTGGATTTGTATTCGACACCTTTGACTCTTACGACTGTGATATCATCATAAACATTCAATCGTAACGAGTGCTGTAGGGAATCTTGTGTGGTTTGAATGAGTTGAGGATCTTCTTTAATGCGGTTATCCGTTTTTTTCTCGCAGATGAAAACGCTATCGTCAGCTACACCATCCTCTGTCGGCCACCCATAGTGGATATTAATTTCCCAATCTGAAGGCAAACTATAAGGTTCTACTCCGCTGGATTTTTGGAAAAGAACAATATTCTCTCTGCCTCCTGACGACTGCGTGGAATTGAAAATGATTCCGTCTAATTCTGGATTTGATTTATTGGACAAGTACTCGGCGATTATCTGCGTGGGTAGATAGTCTAACAGTTCTTCTTCGGGCATGACTGGCTTTGTTAGTTCAGCGACCAAATGTTTCAAGAAGGCTGCATGTGACTTACGTTTAACGAAATCACGGTCAAAGTAACTTCCTTGAGCGTATACTTTTGAAAGCATTCCTAAGTCCAGGAGCTGTAGTCTTCTTAGAAGCTGAAATTTGCCTACGATAACATCACTGCCGACTGGCGGTCTAACTTCTGAGACGCAGGTGCCAATATCTGCTGCACCGTAGAAAACGGAAATTCCATATGCATTCATGCGACCGGCTTTGGCTTTTTTTGGGGGCGGGGCGGATAGCTCAATGATCGGGTTTTTAAGTATTCCCTCAAATACCTCACGGCTTTGGGAAACTCTTGCTCTAAATATTTGAGCAATCTCTGTTGAAGGACCTGCTTCACGTATTACGGATTTATGATCATCCGTTTCAAGAGAGTGGATGCCATTAAAAATACTGTCTAATATTCTTTCAGAATTTTGATTAAAGAAACGAGCTCTCTCACTTATCTCCTTACAGAAATAATCCCATGATTCCATGTAATGACTGGCATCAGGATTTTTTTCTGCGTAGCAAACATCACTACCCCAGGGATCTTCTTCAAGGTCCATTGGGTTATGCCCGGAGTTATATGAAAGAAAAGTCTGAATATTCTCGGCAATTGTATCATCGATTTCTGCAATTTCTTGAATTAGACATCGAACCTGTTGGCCTTCCCGTTCCCATTGAAAGCCCAACTCTTCATCGTTCATTAAAATGGAATCTATAGCGTTGGGCACGTCTGAAGTAATATAGAAATGCTCTTCTATGACTATGTCCCAGTGATAGTTAGACTTTGAGGCGGGACCCACTGAATGCATCCTATGCCGAGATCCGCTCGTCAATCTTTTTATCCAGGAAGCTGTTTAAGAACTCATGGATATGAGTGTATGA
Source organism: Leptonema illini DSM 21528 (assembly GCF_000243335.1). Taxonomy (NCBI): domain Bacteria; kingdom Pseudomonadati; phylum Spirochaetota; class Leptospiria; order Leptospirales; family Leptospiraceae; genus Leptonema; species Leptonema illini. The sequence goes on from NZ_JH597773.1 coordinate 1,381,513, forward strand.
CCGCACCTTACGGAATTGTTCCTCCTGTGATAGCAGGAGACTGCCGACCCATCGGAGCACCTGGTCTGTCTGAGGCCTTGACCGTTTAACCCGGTTAAGCTGAGATCTGGGATTCGAGAATGCCGAATCGATCAGATTGGTTGTGTAAAAGGATGTTCTCAATTTCGGCGGCATATTGATGCGATGCAGCGTTAACAGTGCCTCTAAACCCTCCTGAAGACTCTGAGAGGCACTGTAGCTGATGGATTCGAGCCATGATAGAACGGACCGCATCTCGCTTGCGACATCTTCGTAACTGTTAGCGCTGAATGCCTGCTTGTATCTCTTGCAGAATTCTGCATGATACTTCCGTGGGAGCTTGGCAAGAACATTTCTCTGTTTATGAAGGTAGCAGAGTTGGATCTCTGCCTTCTTTCCGAAGAACTCTCTGGCCGCTTTTTCAAGAGCCTTTGATCCATCCATGACGACAAGCACACGATCTGTGAAGCGGATATCACGGCTCTCGATTGATTGAAGGACACTGAGTGCGCTATCAGCATTCTCTGTAGACCCCTCAGAAATGCCCAGAAAATGCTTGTTTCCGGCCGTATCGACCCCGAGAGCAACGATTACGACAGAGCCGCCGAATACGATGCCATCAAGAACAATACACCAGAATGTCTGATCAGGAAACCTGCGTGAATTCAAATGATTGAGCGACTCACGGCTGGACTTCACAAACTCCCGCGAAACCGCACTCCGCGAAAGGCCGAGAGAGGCTTCTGTCTTTCTCAGCGTCTTTTCATAGTTCCGGGTGCTGATGCCCGCCAGCATCAGGCGCTCAACATGCTCGCGAAGATCAGAGCGATCCTGAAGGATCTCATATCGCTCCAGCTTCACCTCCTTGCCGTTACGTCGAGCTCTGGGCTTCTGGATGGCCACCCTTTCTCCATCGAGCACAATGGAACCTCGCTGGCTGCCGCCTCGATGAGCAAATCCACGGCCTCTCTTATGCTCCCCTGTCTTGCCGCATAACGTTTCGATTTCTTCGAGAATCAAAGCTCCTACGTAGCCGAGTGCAAATTCGCGCACACGGGAATCGAGGCTGGTTCGAATATAATCCCGAAACTCATCGGCCGCCAGGCTTTGTGTTTGACTGTTTTCTGCCCGTTCGTTCTTCTTCACTTGGAACCCTCCGTAAGGGAATGTGGTTGTTCGGCCCATTTTGGGCCAGGGTTCCGCCTTTTCAAACTCTAACTAAATTCGGGACATAATCTCTTCTATAGCCAGACGTGTTAATTCAGCAATTGCTGAAAGTGGCATTGCGCTCTCAGACTTGTGGCAATAAGTGCATTGATTTGCCTTCCCATTTTTTATGATTTCTGATTTGAGGAAGGACTCGCCAACGCAGCTACTGCAAATGAAAACGCTTTCAAAATCATTCATAAACTGATGACGCTACTGCCTTGATACTGTGAAAATTTAATGATAAATTGGATTGTCAATTTTTTTTGCTTTTCCGGATGAGTGGGCAGGGCCTTGACTCTCACCCCTCTCCACTTTTTTCTCTGTGCCCTCTGAGCCCTCTGCGGTTAAATGGTTCCCAATTGTTGAAATTGGGGGATTTATGCGATCGTTTTCTGCTATTCTATCGAGCCTGATGGCGTCTGATCTGCCATCCGACAGAAGTCCAAAGTCTAAGTTTCCTGTGGGCCGTGTTATAGCAATTCTGTTCCTCGCCCTGGCGTTGATCGGATTCGTGATTCCGCTGCTTGTGGGGAACAGGGAAGAGCGTCCTTTAACGTCTGAAGTGCGACAGGAACGCTACGCAGATCGTTCTTTCGTTAAGCTCAGCGATGGCATTGTGCATTATGAGCTGAGCGGACCCGAGAATGGGCCGCTGGTCGTTCTTGTGCACGGCTTCAGCGCCTGGTCGACGATCTGGAACGGCGTCACGCCGGAATTGAATGCAGCCGGGTATCGAGTGCTGCGCTACGACCTTTTCGGACGAGGATTGAGCGATCGTCCGTCGGGCGTTAAGCATAACGCCGATCTTTACGACCGTCAGCTACTTGAATTGCTCGACAAACTGAACATCCGCAAGCCCGTGAATCTGGTCGGTCTTTCTATGGGCGGAGCGATCAGCGTCGTTTTCACGGCACGACATCCGGAACGTGTGCAGCGTCTGGCACTGCTTGCGCCGGCCGGCCATCCGGTGAAACTGCCGTTTACGGCTAAACTTGTTCGTATGCCGCTGATCGGCGAATACATCATGCGCGTGCTCGGCGACCGGACTGTATTGCAGGGCAGCGAGAAGAGCCTTTACAATGCAGAGAAGAACTGGCCCGGCCTTCGTGAACTGTATCTCGAACAGATGCAGTTCACGGGATACAGACAGGCACTGCTGCAAACGCTGCGCGACTATCCGCTCAACGATCTGGACGCCGAGTACAGTAAAGTGGGAAGCTACACGATGCCGGTCACCGTGATCTGGGGCCGCGAAGATTCGATCATTCTCGTTGAGAATACGGAGCGAATCAAGGCAGCCATTCCGCGGGCAAGAATCGAGGTTCTCGAAAAGGCCGGTCACATTGTCGTTTATGAAGAGCCTGAACGTGTGGTTGGTCCGTTGCTTGGGTTATTACGCGAGTAAGGGGAGAGAGGTGGGGCTGTTACGGAACCGGCAAGTCTGCGGACCTGGGCCTTCGGATACGCCCCGAAATTCACAAGCAGCCCCAGCGGCAGGCCCGTAGCCTTCAGATAGTTAAGCATCTGGCTCACATGCTCCGGACCGAGTTCCTTCAGCGCCTTCAGCTCAACGATGATCTTGCCATAGCAGATGAAATCGGGCCGATAGATCTGTTTCAGGCATTCACCCTTGTAAGATAATCGAATCCCTTTCTGGCTTTCGAAGGGAACCTTTCGAAAGCGGAATTCTATATCCAGGCAATCCTGATAAACGGCCTCCAGAAAGCCGCAGCCCATCTGGCGGTAAACCTCGAACACTGCTCCCTGAATGGCATAGCATTCTTCTTCGTATAGTATGTGTGAACTCTTTTTCGCTTGATGCATGGTAAGACCTCTGCAAGGGAAAGGTCAATTTTCGGGCAATCTGTTAGCAAAATTCTGGCATTGTGGACGAAAACTTCCACGAAAAACACGAACGAGCACGAAAAGGCTTTGCGTGTCGGAAATCCCGACTATGAATTCGATCTTCGCGTTTCCGCTTGCGTGTTGTCGAAATCCTGGGAAATGCAGAATTCAGGTTTCGTGTATTTTCGTGCCTTTCGTGGACGCTAAATGTTTTAAGCCTTGAGTCCCGCTGGCATTCCGGTCTTTCCCGAGGCTTGTCGGAACTCGTTATCCTCACTCAAACCGCTTTACATGGCTGTTACAGGCGATTGATCTTTTTCCGTTCTTTTTCTTGTCCACGAAAAACACGAACGAGCACGAAAAGGAGTTGCGTCTCGGAAATCCCGACCCTGAATTCAGTCTTTACTTCTCTGCTCGCATGTTGTTGAAGTCCGGGAAAATGTAGAATTCCAGTTTCGTGTATTTTCGTGCCTTTCGTGGACACTAAATGTCTTAAGGCTTGAGTCCCGCTGGCATTCCGGTCTTGCCCGAGGCCTGTCAGAATTCGCTATCGTCATTCAACGCCCGTTCGTGGACTGCAAGTCTCCACGTGCCGCCCTGAAATCGCTTTTCCGCTCTCTGCCCCCTGAAATCCCGGTCTGGTGAGCCGAACCGCCCGGAATTCCCTGAAACTTTCCGCGATGACGATGATCTCGCGGGTGCTTGGCCTTGTGCGCGATCATTACCAGGCCGTCTTCTTCGGCACCGGACCGATTGCTGCCTTCTGGGAGATCGCCTACATGCTGCCGAACATGCTGCGCAATCTGCTGGCAGAGGGCGTGCTGTCGCAGTCCTTTATACCGATCTACTCGCAGGCGATGAAGGAGTCCGACCGGAAGGCGGCCGAGACGGCGGGCTCGATTATTGGCTTCTTGATTCTTTTTCTGAGCGGTATTGTGCTGACGGGCATTCTTGTTTTTCCGTTCTTTCTTCCCGTCTATGTGGGCAAGCCGCTTGGCGAGATCGGCCTTCTTCTCTATCTCAGTCAGGTGCTCTTTGGTTTCATTCTTGCCGTTAGCCTGACGGCTATCTTCTCGGGTATCGCGCAGACGCATGAGTATTTCGTCTTTCCGTCTCTGTCGCCGATCCTTTTGAATCTGAGCTTTATCGCCGGATTCCTCGTTCTCATGCCGTTCGGTTTTAACCAGGAGTTGAACGCCGAGATTCTCGCCTGGGTGGTGTTAGGCGGAGGCTTTCTTCAACTCTTCGTGCAGATCGGCTACACCTACTATAAAGGCTGGATGCCGCGCATCCATATCAACCTGAAAGATCCGGCACTGATGCGTATCTTTTCGCTGATGGGGCCGGCGGTGTTAGGCGCAAGCGTCTTTCAGCTGAATCAGATGATGGATATCGCTCTCGCCAGCTATTTCATCGACGAGGCGGGCGCCATTCCCGCTCTGCGTTTCGCACACCGCCTGATCCAGCTGCCGACGGGTATCATCGGAGTGGCGCTTTCGACGACGATCCTTCCCGCGCTTGCCGGGTTAATCCGTTCCGGAGAAAATCATCGCAGCGCCTTTGAGGTCGTCGAGGCCGTCGGCTTCGCCCTCTTTCTCACTGTGCCGGCCGCTTTTGGGTTTCTCTTTCTTGGCCCCTGGATTATACACCTGCTCTTTCACGGAGGCGAGTGGACGCTTTACTCCACCTATCTGACATGGTCGGCTCTTCAGTTCTACGCCCTTGCCATCCCGATCTATAGCTTCAATAAGATCCTGACGTCTTCGTTTTACGCCTATCAGGACACAAAGACGCCGGTGAAGATCCTGTTCCTCACCGTTGCCGTTAACCTGGCGTGCAATCTTGTTCTGATCGGCCCGCTCAAGCAGGGCGGACTGGCCCTGAGCACGGCGATCAGCTCCACGGTGAATTTCCTGCTTCTGAACAGAGCTTTAAAGAAGAAGATGGGAGCGCTTCCTTATGCCGATCTCGGTCGTTCGCTTCTGGGGCTGGCTCCGGCTATCCTGTTGCTGCTTGGCCTGCTTCTTGGCCTCAGCTATTTCATGCCGTATCCGATGACCGACGTGCCCGATGCGTCGCTTCATGCCGATCTGCCGTACTCGAAGGCGGTTCTTGTCGTCGGATTGGGTGCGGGCCTTGGAGCTGTGCTCTATCTGGTGACGGCCCATCTGACCGGCGCTGCGCAGATGCGCATTATCAGCGATATGTTGCGTCGTCGATTTGGAAAGTGAACGCCTGTTTGGTTATGAAAAAATGCTTGTTCGAAAATCGTTCTGCTTGCATCTTGTAATGGCTATGCTTACCCTGACGTAAGCTTTTCAAATAGAGACGGGGGAGAACATGAACGCAGGTACCGTTGAGACCGCTGAGCGACATCGCGTCGCCGCAAACCTTGAAGAATTCATCAATCGCAATCCGGCAACGGGGGAGGAGATCGGCCGCCATCCCGTACTTATGGCCGGCGAGGTCGAGGCCCTGCTTGAGCGCGCCGAGAAGGCGTCCGTAAGCTGGGGAGCGCTACCGGCGAAGGAGCGAGCGAAACATCTGCGTCGCTTTCGCAAGCAGATCGTTCGCGACATGGACGAGATCGTCGATACGATCTGCGCCGAAACGGGCAAGACGAAGATGGACGGCGTCTTCGAGATCTTCACCGTCGCCGAGCATGTGAAATACATGGAAAAATACGGTGCTGCTTATCTGAAAGACGAGCCGCGCAGCACGGGCCTTTACAAAAATAAGAAGGCGTGGGTAACCTTTCAGCCTAAAGGCGTGATCGGCATCATTAGCCCCTGGAATTATCCGTTTATTCTGACGGCCGGTCCGATCGCTCAGGCGCTCATGGCGGGCAATACGGTCGTTGTGAAGCCTTCCGAGGTGACGCCGGCGACGACGCTGAAGATGCGCGAGATCGCCGATCGGGCGGGGCTTCCGGCCGACGTCTTTCTTGTGGCAACGGGTGACGGTCGCACCGGTCAGGCCATCGTTGAATCGCCGCGCACGAAGATGATCTGCTTTACGGGCTCGACGGCGACGGGGCGCAAGATCGCAGAGATATGCGGTCGTATGCTCAAGCCCGTTCTGCTGGAGCTGGGCGGCAAAGATCCGATGATTGTGCTTGATGACGCTCCGCTTGAGCGTGCCACTCATGCCGCTCTGTGGGGAGGCATGTCGAACTCCGGTCAGACGTGTATCTCTGTGGAGCGCGTCCTTGTGCACGAGAAGGTGAAGGATCGTTTTATAGAGCTTCTTCAAAAGAACATCGTGAATCTGAAGCAGGGCGTCCAGTCCGAGCATCCGAGCGTCGGCTCGATGGCCTTTGATAAACAGTTAGGCATCGTGCTCGATCATATCGACGAGGCGAAAAGCAAAGGCGCCCGCATCGTCGCCGGCGGAAACCGCAATGTGCGTTATCCGCGGGGACTTTTTATCGAACCGACAATCGTCGTCGTTAACGATTCGAATCTTAAAGTCTGGAAGGACGAGACGTTCGGTCCGGTGATCGCACTGCGCACGTTCTCGACCGACGCCGAGGCCATCGACATGGCGAACGACTCGGTGTATGGCCTGAACGGATCGGTCTGGTCGAAGAATAAAGGCCGCGCTCGCAAGATCGCCCGCCAGATTCGAAGCGGATGTCTCTGTATCAATGACGTGATGGCGAACTACATCCTCAGCGATCTTCCGTTCGGAGGGCAGAAAGAGAGCGGTATGGGCCGTGTCTACGGTCGTGAAGGGTTGCGTGCCTTTACCGATCTGCAATCCGTCATGGAAGACCGCTTCACGATGACCCGTGAGCTGTGGTGGTTCCCCTACAGCGAGAAGATCGAGAATCTGTTTCGCAAGGCGACCCGTCTGCTTTTCGGTTAATGGACCGTTTTAACGCCTGCTCGCAGTCTTGCGAACAGGCGTTAAGAATCGAAGCGCCGGTAGCATGCCGGCGCTAATTCGAGCTGCCACGAATCGGGCCTCGTGAAAACCTGGCCCTATGGCAGAGAGTCGTAAAGGGCCGGATTCTATTCGCATCCAGGGTGCGCGAGAGCATAATCTCAAAAACATCAGCATCGACATCCCCCGCAACCGCTTCGTCGTGATCACCGGCGTTTCGGGCTCGGGTAAGTCATCGTTAGCCTTCGATACGATCTATGCCGAAGGGCAGCGCCGCTACGTCGAATCGCTTTCATCGTATGCCCGCCAGTTTCTGGGGCAGATGGAGAAGCCCGACGTCGATCTGATAGAAGGCCTGAGCCCTGCCATCTCCATCGAACAGAAGACGACGCACCGCAACCCGCGCTCCACCGTCGGAACGGTGACCGAGATCTATGACTACTTTCGATTGCTTTTCGGCCGTGTCGGCAAGCCTCACTGCCATCAATGCGGACGTCCCGTTGAGGCGGCCGGCGTCGATCAGATCCTCGATCGCATCCTTGATTTTCGCGAAGGAACGAAGATTCAGCTGCTCGCTCCGCTGATTCAGAATAAAAAAGGCGAGCATAAAGAGATCTTCCAGACGGCTCTGAAGAACGGCTTCCTGCGCATGCGCGTCGACGGCACGATTCAGGAGATCACCGGCGACGAAGAGCTTGCGAAAATGAAGAAGCATACGCTCGATCTTGTCGTCGACCGTCTTGTAATCCGCGACGGCATCCGTTCGCGCATGGCCGATTCTGTTGAGACGGCTCTTCGCGAAGGAGCGGGCAGCCTCATCGTAATCGAACAGGCTCCCGACGCCGACGAGAAAGAGCATCTGTATTCTACAAGGCTTTATTGCGCACATTGTGAGATCTCGTTACCCGAAGTGAAGCCGGCAAGCTTCTCGTTCAACTCTCCACTTGGCGCATGCCCGACGTGCGACGGCCTCGGCCATCTGATGGAATTCGACGAAGCCCTTGTCGTGCCCGATCCATCGTTATCGATCCTCGACGGTGCGCTGGCCCCCTGGAGCTCCGGAAAGAACTTCTGGTATCTCGAACTACTGCAAGATCTCTCGCTGAAGCTTGATTTTCATCCTCATACGCCCTTTGGCAAGCTCTCAGCCCGCCATAAAAAGGCCATCCTCTACGGCTACGAAGAAGGAGGACATCGCGTCTTTGAAGGCGTGATCCCGAATCTGCAGCGGCGCTTTCGCGAGACGAAATCCGACGATATGCGGGAATGGATGCAGAAGTTCATGTCCGAAAGTCCGTGCCCCGATTGCAAGGGCAAGCGACTGCGTCCGGAATCGCTGGCGGTTAAATTCGGCGGGGAGAGTATCGATCGTCTTGTCGATCGCAACGTGCGCGAGCTGATCGGATTCTTCGAGAAAGTGAAGCTTACAAAGACTGAAGAAAAGATCGCCGACCGTGTATTAAAGGAGATTCGCGAAAGGCTGGGCTTTCTGAATAACGTCGGAGTCGGCTATCTGACGCTTTCGCGCGCCGCCGGTACGCTTTCCGGCGGCGAGGCGCAGCGCATCCGTCTGGCCACGCAGATCGGCTCCGCCCTTTCCGGCGTGCTTTATGTGCTTGATGAGCCTTCGATCGGTCTTCATCAACGCGATAACGCAAAGCTGCTTGCTACGCTGAAAAGCCTTCGCGACAGAGGCAATACCGTCATCGTCGTCGAGCACGACGAAGAGACGATGGAAGAGGCCGACTGGCTTATTGATCTCGGTCCGGGCGCCGGCGTTCACGGCGGACAGGTTGTGGCCGAGGGCATGCCGAAGGCCGTCGCCCAAAATACAAAGAGCGTCACAGGCCAGTATCTTTCGGGCAAAAAGAAGATCGAGATCCCGAAAGAGCGTCGCCCCGGGAACGGCAAATCCATCGTCGTTGAAGGGGCGATCGAGAATAACCTGAAAGGCATCGATGCCGAATTCCCTCTCGGCATGATGATCTGCGTCACCGGCGTTTCGGGGTCCGGAAAGTCGACTCTGGTTAACGACATTCTGTTAAAGTACGTGCAGCATAAACTGTATAAGTCGCGGGTGAAGATCGGTAAACATAAGGCGATTAAAGGCCTCTCGGGCATCGAGCGCGTCATCGCCATCGATCAGGAGCCCATCGGACGCACTCCGCGATCGAATCCGGCTACCTATACGGGGCTTTTTACGCCGATCCGTGAGCTTTTCTCTGAACTGCCCGAGGCGAAGCTTCGCGGATACAAGCCCGGTCGCTTCAGCTTTAACGTCGCCGGCGGACGCTGCGAGAACTGTCAGGGAGCCGGCATCCTGCGTATCGAGATGCACTTTTTGCCCGACGTCTACGTCACCTGCGACGTCTGTCAGGGAAAGCGGTTTAACCGAGAAACGCTCGAGGTTAAGTATAAAGGTAAATCCATCTTTGATGTGCTGGAAATGACCGTTGAAGATGCGATCGGCTTCTTCGAGAACATCCCTTCGGTCAGTGCGAAACTGAAAACACTCGAACAGGTCGGCATGGACTATATTCGCCTGGGGCAGGCGGCCACGACATTATCGGGCGGCGAGGCGCAGCGCATTAAGCTGGCCACCGAGCTTTCGCGCAGATCAGACGGCAAGAGCCTGTACATCCTCGACGAGCCGACGACGGGCCTGCACTTTGAAGATATTCGCAAGCTGCTGCACGTTCTTCATGAACTGGTGGAGCGCGGCAATTCCATGATCATCATCGAGCATAACCTCGACGTCATCAAAACGGCGGACTGGATCATCGACCTTGGCCCCGAAGGCGGCGACGAAGGCGGCGAGATCCTGGCCGCCGGAACTCCCGAAGAGCTGGCCGAGGTAAAGAAAAGCCATACGGGTATCTATTTAAAGAAGATCCTGAAGAAGCGGTAAATACCGTGTTGCAATGCCGGAGGCGCGGAGAAGGACTTTCCCCATTGAAGCACAAGGTGTATTTTTTTTAGAGACAATCGTCATGACAAGGGGAAATAAGCTATGATTTTCGAGATCTTTTTCTAACACTCTTCTTCCTATATGATTTCTTTGTGCTATAGGCTCTACCTTGGATGAGATTAAGGTAACTTCTAAATACGAAAGGGATCCAATATTCTTTGTTCGAACCTCTTCTTTCGAAAAATCCAATACGAGAAAGGTCATTCGCTATCGTTTCCGCCTCTGCTTTCGATTTGTTTAGAAGTCTTGCCAAAGTATCTTTGCTATGATCGCTTTTTTGGTTTCTGAACATTTCTATAGTGCCCCTAAAGCTGGGATATTCCGCAAAGTATGTTTGTTCGATTAGTGCTTTGGAAACAGGTTTCAAAGCTGCTCGAAATGCGGCTGGCCCAATCAATTGATTACCACTTGGGACATCACCTGTGCGCTCTATTATTTTGATCTGCTCGGATCTGGCTTCATTTAGAAGGTGAATTATTTCTCGGGGTGAATAGTTTGGATGAGCACTTTTGGTTCGGGAGAGAATCCAATCAAATGTGCTAGGCTTATTTCGACCACTATCGATTTGCTTGGGGAATACTGTATTGAAGAGCGATCGTTGCCTTCTATAGGCGAGAGCATTGATCTGTTGGTATTCGTCGATAGAACATAGCCTCCGTACTAAATTTGAGCGGAATGTTCTGTTTAAAATGAGTAGTAAAAGATCATCCGTTGTCCATTCGATAGTCTGAGTATTTGTGACGTGGCTTGCCTCTGTGAAGCCTTCAGAAGTGATTTGCGCCCAGATATCGGATCGCAAAAAGAGCTTTATCTTGACGTTTTCATACTGCCGAAAGTTTAGATAGGTCCGGATCAACCCTTTGATCGCATTACTCTCGAGTTCAGGTGAGTCCACAAAAGCAACATCAAGTCTGTCGAGTGCGATCCAAAAGACGATCCCCTTTTTCTTGGCTGTTGCAGAAAGCTGCCGCAGTAGATCATTGATTTCGTCGCTACGTACTGTCTTCCAGAAAGGTAATAAGCGTAGAGCGATCTTAAAATATTGTTCCCAGCCACCATCATTGCCTGCCGAAAGTCTGTTGCCTACTTCAAAAGAATCGGGGGGTCTTATTGATTTTACTAGAAGTTGTGCCCTGCGAAATATATCCAAGACTGACATCTTGCTTGAGAATAAACCTAAATTTCTGAGGCGTCGAACTTCTTTCGAGTGGATTTTCCGCTGATTCAGTTCTTTGGCAATCAATCCGGCAAAATACAAGCTCCAAAGGTCTATGAAGTTAGAAATTGATGTGGGTGGCTCCCTTTTTAATTCACTAAAAACAGGCTCACCTTTGAAACTGTCGGCACTGATTAAGCAAATTGATTTTCTTTCGAGCTGTTCTTTCCTTTTGTTGAGCAGAAGGTAAATTGCACTTTTTCCACTCCCTTTATAGCCATAAACAATATCAATTTTACCTGAAAACAGCTTTTGCCATATATCGGTTTCGATGAAGTAGTCGGCAAGGATATCAGTTTCTTCTTCTGCTACTCTCGATCCAAAATCCAGTGAATTTATTATTTCCCTTTTTTCCATGCGATCACTGCTGACGGTAGATTATTGGATGTACCTCCATTATAGGCTATATTTGTCAATAAAAACAATGTGGATGATTCAGGATACTTCTGTAGATCGTAAATTCAATATCAGAAAACAATTTTGAGGACCTCCTATTGTCTGACCTGATAGTTTGAGTGAAATGAAAGTGCAATGGAATTATGTGGCGTGGTTGCTGTGTGCGTGTTTTGTCCCACCATTTCGGTATTGATTATTGGATCATTAAGGTCGGTGTCATTATCTTCATCTTACAGAAACTATTGACATCCTGACATCATATCTTACCCTATCTGCCATGAAATGGGTCCCTCTCTATCTTCTTTTGCTTACGCCGTTTTCTCTGCCGGCACAGACGTTTCAGATCGTTCAGACGATCGACGCATGTCGAGCCCTTCAACCGTTGCAGGTCATACCCGATGTGGCTTCTTTTTCGGATGGCTACGCCGGCTTCTGTATGTTTGATACGCAAACCCGACGACTGCACCGGGTGAAGCTCTTTGAAATGGCAGGAATGGAAGCGCCGCCGAATGCGGTAGGCAAGGAGCGCTGGAAGTTATACAACGAGAATCGGCTGTGGGATCTAAAAGACTCGACACCCGTCTTCTTCGATCGTGATAAAGAGACGGTCACCGTTTTAATCCGAACGACCCGTTACCGGTTAAAGAACGAGGGATCTCCTCGTTGCCCCGGAAGCGACGAGATCGCTCTTTTTGCGAAAGAGCATGAGAGATGGTACTGCGGCAGCACGCGCAAATTCCTGAACACTGAAGATTACATTGTCCAGGTCAATCACGCAGCCCTTTATACGTTCGATCTCAAAGGCAGACGCTTGATTGAAACGGCGCCTCTTCCGGCGACGAACGATGAATTGATCGGCATCACCGGCCGAAGAACGGTCTGGCAGGAGCCCGTCTACTTTTATAAAACGATCACGCCGGAGGGACGGACGCGAGGACAGTTTCGTATTACGATCGCCGGAGCAGGCGAAGATCTGCAGCAGTTTGAGATCGAGGCCAGCGTCCGCGATAAGAACATTCTCGGCTTCGACGGTTATTCGTTGCAGGCCGAGGTAACGCCCGATGGTAAGACGGTCCTTGCCTGGGAGTATGACGAATTGAACACACCGAAGGCGGGCTTTCTCGTCAATCCCCAGGCCGAAGGCTTTGTCATTTCTCTTGAAACAGGCAAGGCTCTTCGCGTGCCGATTCCGGTGACGGCCTACGGACGCTATGTGGACCGCATGTATAACAGGCTCGTCATCGGTAGCAATCAGACCGGTATGCTGTATGGCTATGATCTTGATACGGGTGCCCAATCGACTCCCGTATTCTCGGGCGTTTCCATATTCCTGATCACGACCAATCCGACGAAGGATAAGCTGTTTGTCTTTTCGAAATCGGGTGTGGCCGTGCATGATAGAAAGACCTTGCAGAAGCTGAAGACGATTCCCTTGAAGATGATCTTTCCCGGGGCGACGATGCTGCTTGCCGCCGAGGATTACTTTCTCTCAAGTGACGGGAAGGTTCTGATTACGGGAAAAATAAAAACGCAGAACGGCTACACGTCCTCTGATATTGAAAATGGCGGCTTTCATGTAATCGAGATAAAAGACTGATGTTGCGGCGGTTTAAAGATTAGATTTCTCCGTGAAAGGCGATTGACAGCGGCGTCTCATGCTGCATCTTACCTCGCTATGAAGCTGCCAGTAGAGAAAAGCTATGATGCGATCGTCATCGGTTCAGGTATCGGAGGTCTTGCCGTAGCGTCGCTACTTTCGCGCATCGGCAAGAAGCGCGTTCTTGTTCTTGAAAGACACTTCAAGGCCGGCGGCTTCACCCATATTTTCAAGCGCCATGATTATCTGTGGGATGTGGGTATTCACTATATCGGCGGCATGCAGGAAGGCGGCATGCTGCGTCATCTTACCGATTTCATAACCGACGGCAAGGTGCAGTGGCAGCCGATGGCCAATCCGTTCGAACGCTTTGTCTATCCGGGCCTGACGTTTGACGTATATCATCCCGAGGAACGATTCCGGTCTGACCTGATCGCACGCTTTCCCGATGAGAAGGCGGCGATCGAGCAGTACTTCGATGACGTCAAGAAAATGGCCGGATGGTTCGGCATGCATGTGACGATGAAGAACATGCCGCCTCTACTTGAAAAGATTGCCTCTCCGCTTCGCTCGGCGGGCATCAAGTCGGCTTTGATGACGACCGGCGAGTACATGGATACGCACTTTCGCGATCCGGCGCTCAAGGCCGTGCTCACGTCGCAGTGGGGCGATTATGGCCTGCCGCCTTCGCGCAGCGCCTTCGTCATTCATGCGCTCATCGTTACCCATTACTTCGACGGAGGCTTTTATCCCGTCGGAGGATCCGGAACCATCGCGGCAAGCATCATCCCGTCGATAAAAGAGCAGGGCGGCGAGGTGCTTCTCTGCCATGAGGTGCGCGACATTCTCATGAAAGACGGCAGGGCCTGCGGGGTGCGGGCGATGGAAATCCAGGGCAACGAAGAAAAAGGCGAGCATGAGTTCTTCGCTCCTGTCATCATCTCTGATGCCGGCGCCCATACGACCTACACACGTCTTCTTCGCGATCATATTCCTGAAACGATGCGAGCGGAGGTCGATGTCGCCTATCGCGATACTGGCCTCAGTAACCTCACGCTTTATGTCGGGCTGAACGACAGCCCCGAAAAACTCGGCGTAAAGGGCGAGAACTACTGGATCTACACGGGCTTCGATCATGAAGATAGCTTTGCCCGCCGAAACGAAATCCTCGAAGGACGGCCGGCCGGCGCCTACATCAGCTTTCCCTCTCTGAAAGACGCGAAGGCGCATAAACCGACGGCTGAAATCATCTGTTTCGTCGACTATGAGCCGTTCAAGAAATGGGCGACGCAGCCCTGGAAGAACCGAGACGAAGAATATCAGAAACTGAAATCACAGTTAACCGATTCGATGCTGGACTTTGCCGAGAGGCATATCCCCGGATTCCGTTCGCTTGTCGCCTATACTGAGTTATCCACACCCGTAACAAACGAGCACTTCGCTAATCATGCCGCCGGTCAGATCTACGGCATCCCCTGCACGCCCGATCGTTTTCGTCGTGACTGGATGGGCGTGCGCACTCCTGTTGATGGCGTATATCTTACCGGAGCCGACGCCTCCTCTCCGGGCTTTGCCGGCGCCCTGATGGGCGGTTACGGAGCGGCCGCCGTCGTACTTGGCCTGCGCGGGCTTCCAGGACTGTTACGTTCGGTCGTTAAGAGCTGAGACACGATGAGCGATGCACGGGCTGCCATACCTGATCCTGATATGATGAGAAGCCAGACCGGGCTAATCCTCGGCCGGCTCCCAGACATAGCTCTGCTCGGCAAAACCGCCGGCAAGCTGCACGGTCCACTGTCGTTTGCATTTCGAACATTCGCACTCGTATACGGTCAGATAGGTGCCCGGATCTTTACGAATCGAATGGATGATAATGTCGCTGCGCTTCGAGGGGATGCCTGATCCGCAACAGGGCATGTCGTCGTTCATAAGCAAGATGATTGCTTCGATCGCGACGATCCGATGACCGGAGTAAGTCAACTCGAAGTTTGAGGCAGCTCTTTCTGTGATACGGAAGATTTCCTGCAATCGTCTTTTATCGGTTCTATAGTGAAGTTAGAGCATGAAACTGAAAGGAGCGTTGTATGAAAAAATGGAATGTCTTGATGGCCGGCGGAAGTGGCCTGGTCGGCACTGCAGCAACGCAGCTACTGCTTGCCGATCCTCGACGCAGCGAGCTCTATTCCATACTGCGAAAGCCGGCTCCGTCTGGCGTGCAGCGCATCGCCCTTGATTCGCTCGAACAGACTACCTTGCCGAACATAGATGTCGTCTGTATCGCCCTTGGAACGACCATAAAAAAAGCCGGATCACAGCAGGCCTTTCGGCAGGTGGACTATGACCTTGTGTTAACCGTAGCACAGAAAGCCCGACAATCTGGGGCACGACGCTGTGTTGTCATTACGGCTCTCGGCTCTGATGCGAAGTCGTCGATCTTCTATAACCGGGTAAAGGGCGAGGTGGAGCAGGCCTTGCAGGCGATGGGCTTCGAGCAGCTTGTCATACTGCGTCCTTCTCTGCTGCTTGGAGATCGACAGGAATCCAGAACGGGCGAAAGCCTGGGCCAGCTTGTAGCTCCGCTTCTCTCGCCTTTTCTGATCGGCGGACTGCGTCGCTATCGTCCGATTCAGTCCGATGTCGTAGCCCGGTGTATGGTAGAGTCGGCTCTTGATTCCGAATTTTCGCCGTCTGTAAAGATCCTTGAATCAGACGAGATCGCTGTAGGGCGGTAAAAATGGCCATAGGGTTAACCACAGAAGCGACGAGAGGGTTTAGAGTTTACCACAGAGTGCTCTGAGGACGCAGAGAAATCTTTAAGAGCAATAATCGTTGGTTTTGTTGGCGATCGTTATTGGCTCGAAAGATCATGTATACTACGGGAGTTTGCGGCTCCCTTAAAAGAATTTGTTGTCCACGAAAGGCACGAAAATCGCGAAATACGCGAACCTCGAGCACAGAAATTCACAGGTCATTTCTCAGAGGCTCCAGTGAATTCTCCGCAAAAGAGAAAAACCTTTTTGCAGCAAAATTCAGCATTGGTATTTTTCGTGACCTTCGTGTTTTTCGTGGACTAAATCCTTTCCGGGCGGGGATAGAGAAACCCAGTCAGGCCAACTCGAATCCCGTCGAGATCTAAAAAAAGGACCCGGCCTGGGCCGGGTCCGGAGGTGCGAAAACTCAAGGAGAAGCGGGGAACTCAAAAGAGCCCCTGAGACTTCTCAGTACCTTTCTTCCACCTCTGATCGGCTTTGAATAAGCTCAAGCCAAAATCAAAACCGACCAGTTGGTTTCTTGGCGGGGCATTTAAACCCAGCATAGGAGAGAGCGAAAGGTGCTGTGAACATGCTTCACGAATAGATACGCATGACAGGCGTCTTTTTTTCAAAAAAATGATCCCACCCGAGAAAAATCACCATTCGTCGACGACTTCTCCGCCTGGATACCGGAGCCCCGAGAAGTCGCTGAGAATGAGCAGGCTATCAAACTGCAGAGATATGGCTCCAGGATCGGACTTGGGGTGCGAGTAGATCACAATGCCCTCAAAAGCGGCTCCGGTGCGGTGTGTGATGCGCCGGCCCATGCGGTGTAACTCCGCCGGCAGCGTCAGATCGAGGCGTCGCCAGCCCTTCCAGTAAAGACGGCCGGCATCGACCCTGATCAGGCGGCCGTCTGCATTGCGGAACAGAAACTCCAGGCGGTGCAGGTATTCCTGACTGCGCACCCAGACGGCCAGTCTGTAAGGCTGCCCTTCGATGCGGATGGGTTCGATAGGCTTAAATTGAAAGATCTGACGCCCCGGAACGGTGAACGAGGTCATCACAAGCAGGCTGCGACGGCTCTCGCGCTCCTGCCCGGTGAGCATGGATTCAAATCGAAAGGCCTCTTCGTCGCTCGAGTCATAGAGGTAGCGGATGTCGGCCAGCTCTGTCGATGGAGCATAGGGTCGGTAAGGCCTGTCTTCGAAGGGCTCGACGGTGAGGATGCGGTAGCGATCGTCCTTTGCAAGCTCCTGCCAGGCGCGCACGCTTGCAGGCGCATCATAGGCCGGCGGATACGAACGCGCCGACAGCGACGTCGCCGCTATGCCGAGCAGAAGTGCAAGTACAAGCCTCACACTTACGTAACGGCAGAATCAGTGATTTCTTGACCGTCTTTCCCGACGTCCGGGCCGGGACTTTCTGGCTCCGGTTGGGCGTTCCGTAGCGTCCTGGCGGCCCGTTGTCTTTCCCCTTACCGGGAAGCCGGTATGTCTTGCATCGGCCCTGCGAACAGACGGGTCCACGGCAACGGTCTCTTTGCCCGGCCATTTTATCTGGAAGACGTCGCCGAACGATGCAAGCGTCTGTGAAAACTGTGGCGTAAGATACTCCGCTCCGGATTCGGGCAGATGAAAGAAGCGATGCTCTTTATTGCCAAGACGAAAGGAAAGGGCGAGCGCATGCAGATACGTGCGATCCTCGGCTCGAGCGGCGTCGAAACGATCGTAGAAAGGATCGCCGAGAATGGGCGAGCCCAGGCTTTTCAGGATGACCCTGACCTGATGAGTTTTTCCCGTTTCAGGCTTCACCAGAAAGAGACGCATCCCGGGACGGCGATCGGGAATCGAACGGCTTGTAAACCGTGTGCGCGAAGGAAACTCCATCGTATGCGCAAGCTTGTAGGTGCCGCGCCGGCTTTTTACGATATCGCCTTCGATGAAGCCGTGACGCTTTTTAGGCGGATGCAGCGACAGCGCTACATAGACTTTATGAATGCGGTTATGCCGGAACTCATTGCCGAGCAGATTGGCGTTGTTGCGCCCGCGAGCGAAAAGCAAAAGCCCGGACGTTATCCGATCGAGGCGATGAACGGGAAAGAGACGTTCTCCCTCGGGAATGCGCCCTTCTTCTTCCATGCGCCGTATGGCCTTGAGAAGATCGTGCTTCTTACCGTCTTCGTAGAACGATAGATCTTCAGGCTTGTAGAATATAAGAAAATCGGGATCGGAATGAATGAGTCGCGGCTCTTTCTGCGCGGCCGGCAGAACGGGCTCTTCTTTCATTCGGCTCTCGGGTTTTTCGAAGTTTTCGCTGTTCATACGCAGTCTGGAAGTGCTCGGATTTCGCTTGCCCGCAGAAGGCCTGAAGGGCAGGATCATCCTATGTGTGATACCTTTGTGGCCACGGGCTCCTTCACGTCCAGTGGGAATATGATCTTCGGTAAAAACTCCGACAGGGAGCCGAATGAATCGCAGTCTCTTGAGGTGCACGGTCCGCGCAGAGCGCAGGCAAAGCGCCGGCTGACCTTTATCGAGATTCCCGACGCCGACGCACATGCCGTCCTGCTCTGTCGTCCCTTTCATATGTTTGGCGCCGAGATGGGACTGAACGAGCACGGCCTTGTTATCGGCAACGAGGCCGTATTCACGAAGCTGCCTCGCAAAAAGAAGAACGACGGTCTGACGGGTATGGATTTAATCCGGCTGGCGCTGGAACGGGCGAAAACGACGGATCAGGCAGTCGAGGTCATCACATCGCTTCTTGAAGAATATGGTCAGGATGCGTGCGGCGGCTACGAAGACCGCAACATGTTCTATGATAATAGCTTTTTAATCGCCGACGGGAAGACGGCGCGGGTCCTTGAAACGGCAGGGCGCTACTGGGCCTCAAAACAATTCGATGGCTATTATGCCATCTCAAACGGCCTGACAATCGGCGAAGATTTTGATCTCAGCTCGAAGGAGCTGGCCGACCGAACGCTGAAAGATGGGTTACGTAGGAAATCGCAGCCCATGCATTTTGCCGGCGTTTTCTCTGATACCTTTTATACGACGATGGGCAAGTGCCGCGTGCGCCGTTCGCTCAGCGAGCAGAGAAGCTCCACACTGGCACGCAGCGGTTTCTCAGTGCAGGAGGCAATGGCCGTTCTGCGTTCGCATAACCCACAGCATCCGAATGATCCTTCACGAACGGGCATGGGTTCGCTATGCCTGCATGCGTCGGGGCTTCTTACGCCAAGCCAGACGACGGCCTCCCTTGTCGTCGAGGTCGGCAAACAGGGTTTACAGACGATCTTCGCCACCGGCACGTCGTCCCCCTGCATCTCGCTTTTCAAACCTGTGGCGCCGCCCTCTGCGAAGCATCTGCTTGGTATCGAGGCCGATGCTCCCGATCGTCCGACAGAGACGGGATGGGCCACTCCAGGCCGTGTGGAAGACCGCTCTCTCTGGTGGCAGCATGAAGGCCTGCACCGTCGCATCCTGGCATCGTACGCCGAGCTCGCTCCGCTTGTGTTGCCCGAGCGTGATGCAGCGGAACGACGCTTTACGGACGGCAGCGAATCCAATGTTGCATCGCTGAGCGAAATTGCTTTCAGCGAACACTTTCGACTGCTCTCGCTCTGGAAAGAAAGAGTACGGGATCGGCTGAAAAGCATCGCCCCGCCCATGCGTCCGCTCTATCGCCGTTACTGGAGTCGTAGAAACGCCGTGCTCAAAGAGGCGCTCTGAATAAGAACCTGATTCGGACAGGTTCCGGTTTTGCGTTCGGGCCTCAGATCTTGCATCTCAGGGCCTGTGACTGAAGCCCGGCCCCCGCAGCAAGTTCTCACCGAGTGCCCTTACCTGCAGCTCGGGAAGAACTCGGGCGAGAGGGCGGCTCCTGGCGGCCAGGAGCCCGAGCCTTTCTGCACGCTCTCGACGCCAAGCAGCTCAAGCTGTGCCGAATGAAAGGCGAAGAGGTAACAGGTCAGCTTTTGGTGTTCTGCGGCGATTCCGTACTCCGCCATCTGCTCACTATCGGATGCACAAAGAAGCCGTCCGCGCGCATCGATATCGGTGCGCCTGATTTCGTCACGGTCAAGCTGCTTGAAGATGGCCGCATAGGGATTTCCAAGTCCATAGGTATTCCGTTCGGGAACAGTCCATTGCCTCAGAGGGCCAAGCAGCGGTAGAAGCTCTCTCTTACAGGTATCAAAGCGGTCCGCAGAGGGCGCGCTGAAGCAGGCGGATTCTTTCTTGAGATGGCTGCGTGTTTCGTTCATGCCGAGCGGCAGGCTGATACTGCGATTTACCCGACCATCGGTGCCTGTGGCAACCTGCACCGTTGCTCCTCCTGTTTCGATGATGGCATGCGAGTTCGATCCTGTTTCGGAGTGAATGCTGCGCCAGGCAAGCAGGGCCTCTTCCTCTCCGCTGATGACGCGCACGGTGGCCGGCAGGCCAGTTTCAAAGATGGCCTCGGCAAGGCCCGTCATGGCAGTTTTCTGTGCAGAGGAACTGAGACGTCGAAAGCCTCCTGTGCCAAGAAGGCTGACATGGACGATGCGATTCTTCTGTGCTTCTGTAAGAGAGGCAAATCCACCTCGCAAGGCCTCTTTTGCCTTTTCAGGGGGTAAAGCGGCAAGTCCGTCATCGGCCACAACGGAGCGACATTCGCCCTGCTTGATCTTGCAGCTGTTTGATGACGAGGACGTAAACTGCATGCGATACAGGCAGAAGCGCGTCCCCGAGGAGCCGGCATCGATGACCAGGTGCAGATCCCGGACGTCTGACTCGGGAAACGGGCCTTTGCCCGAGCAGTTCAGCGAGAAGCTGAAAAGAGAGAATAGAAGCAGAAAAGGGATGATGTTTTTTGATTGCATGTTCGTCGAAAAC
Source organism: Leptonema illini DSM 21528 (assembly GCF_000243335.1). NCBI lineage: Bacteria > Pseudomonadati > Spirochaetota > Leptospiria > Leptospirales > Leptospiraceae > Leptonema > Leptonema illini. Next base: position 1,402,280 of record NZ_JH597773.1, read on the forward strand.
AGAGGTCTCAGCCGGGCGCTGTCAACTGAAAGAACCGATGCTTCATTTTTTATTGTCTCTTTGCCGTTTGTGTTTACTTTTTTTTTGCCGGAAAACAGAGCCAAAAAAAATTGCCTGGCAGGATCGGAGTGCTAAGTAAAGATGAAAACGATGAGTGAACAGGGTGTAAAGCTGGGCTGGGGCTTCCTCACCGCAGAGATTGAGGAAGATGCCCTTCTGCTGGATTGTCGCGGCGAAGAGGCCTTTGCCGTGTCGACGATTCGCGGAGCATACAGCGCGGCGAGCATTCGCAAGGCGCATGGTTCCGGTCCGAATTCGATGCTGAAGCTATCGGGCTTTGTGAAATCGATTCAGAAGCTGGCAGAGGATAAAAAGAGCGTCCTTATCTTTGATGAAGGTATGGGCATGTTTGCCGGCAAGATGGCCTGGGTTTTGAAAAGCGCCGGCATGAAAAACGTGATGATTCTCGGTCGGCGTTTCTCTGATCTGGATTCCTCTGATCTCGGCCCGGGAAAAGAGGTTTTGCTCGAACAGGAGCTGAAGTCGCCGATCAACTTTCGCGGCATCGTGCCCATCAGCCACGTGCAGACGAACCTGACCCGCGTGCAGCTCGTCGATGTGCGATCGCCAGAAGAATACGAAGGAACTCTTCCACGCCTTGTAACTCCGGAACCCGGTTCGCGTTGCGGTCGTATTCCAGGGTCGGTGAACTATGACTGGCGATTGATCTATGACGAAGCCGGTAATATTCGCTCGCGTGTTGAAGTGGGTCGCGAGCTTCGAGCGGCGGGATTGATTCCCGAACGTCCGACCATCCTCTATGACTTCAACGGCGCTCGCGCCTCGATGATGGCCTTCCTCTTTCAGGAATGTAACTACAGGCATGTTGAGGTCTTCCTCGGTTCCTGGATGGAATGGCGAAAGACCCGACTCCCGGCTCAGAACGCCCGCATCTGGAATCCCTGATGGCCGATCAGACTTCGTCGAAAGCGGTGCTTGTTACATCCGCTCTGCCGTATGCGAACGGGCCGATTCATCTCGGCCATCTTGTGGAGTATATTCAGACTGATATCTGGGTGCGCTTTCAGCGCATGAACGGACGTGAGGCATATTACTTTTGCGCCGACGACACACATGGTACGGCGGTGATGCTTGCGGCAAAGAAGCGCGGCATCACGCCCGAAGAGCTTGTCGGCGAAGTGCAGAAAGAACACTACCGCGATCTGACCGCCTTCGGCGTAAGATTTGATAACTATTATACGACGAATTCTCCCGAGAATAAAGAGCTTGCTTCGGCCATCTATCTCAGCGCGAAAGAGAAAGGGCATATTGCTCGTCGCGATGTGCGGCAGTTATACTGCGAGAACGATAAGATGTTTTTGCCCGACCGTTTCGTCAAAGGCATCTGCCCGAAATGCGGCACCGCCGATCAATACGGAGATTCCTGCGAGGTATGCGGCTCGGCTTACAGGCCGGAGGATCTGAAAGAACCGCGCTGCGCCGTATGCGGTACTGCGCCCGTTTCAAAAGAAGAGGCGCATCTTTTCTTCAAACTCGGTGACTTTCAGGAGTATCTGCAGAGCTGGATGCAGGGCCGCGTCGATGAAGGTGTGCGTCGCAAGATGCAGGAATGGATGGAGCAGGGGCTGCGCGACTGGGATATCAGCCGCGACGGGCCATACTTCGGTTTCGAGATTCCAGGCGAGAAGAATAAATACTTCTATGTATGGCTCGATGCTCCGGTGGGTTATATGGCGTCGGCTTTGAATTACTTCCGCTCGACGGGAAGGCCCGAGTTATTCGACCGATTCTGGAAGAGCGAAGAGACCGAGGTCTATCACTTCATCGGCAAAGATATCGTTTACTTTCATACGCTGTTCTGGCCGGCAATGCTGAAGGCCGGCGGATTCCGTCCGCCGACGGCCGTATTCGTGCATGGCTTCCTCACGATAAACGGCGAAAAGATGTCGAAATCACGCGGAACGTTGATCCGCGCCGAGACGTATTTAAAACATCTGGATCCGCAAGCGCTGCGTTATTTCTACGCATCGCGGCTCGGGCCTAACCTTGACGATCTCGATCTTTCAGGAGTCGACTTTCTGGCGAAGTATAACTCTGCCGTCGTCGGCAACTTCGCCAATCTCTTCTCACGGCTCTGCACGAAAATCGCCGACACGCTGGACCGTCGCCTCTCTGCCGCTCCCTCTGCGGAAGGCAGGGAGCTGTGCAAAAAGCTTCTTGAGCGCAAAGACGAGATCATTGCCGCCTACGCCGATCGTAATACGAATAAGGCATTGCGCATCATCGAATCGCTCGGCGACGAGGTGAATCGTTTTGTCGCCGCAAGAGAGCCCTGGAAGCTTGTGAAAAGCGACGTCGAAGGAACGCGTCAGGTCATTACCGACGCCTTAAACGCCGGCTGGATTCTTTCTTATTATCTGCGTCCCGTGCTTCCGGTTTTTGCGGATGGCGTGGCCGAGCTGCTCGCTCTGCCTGCGGAGTGGACGGGATTCTTTGAGGATCTGAATCATAACGATCCGCTTTATCTTCCGGCGAATCATGAGATCCGTCCGTACAGACATCTTGCTTCGCGCATCGCCGATACGGAGCTTCAGGCCATGCTTGATGCAGAAAAACAGGCTGCAGGAGAGGTCATGACAGAGAAAAAAGCCAGTGCCGAAAAGGCCGAGAAGGCGGCCGTTCAGGTCGAAGAATCGGGCCTGATCAGCATCGACGATCTCGGTAAGGTGGAGCTTCGCGCCGCCCGTATCGCCGAGGCCTCGCTTGTCGAAGGAGCCGACAAGCTGCTTCGCATCGGCCTTGACGTCGGCGAAGAAAGGCTACGCAACGTATTCGCCGGCATTCGTGTCGCCTACAAGCCCGAAGAGTTAGTCGGCCTCACCGTCGTCTGCGTGGCGAACCTTGCTCCGCGCAAGATGAAGTTCGGCGTTTCAGAGGCGATGCTGCTTGCAACCGGCGAGGGAGAATCGCTCACGCTGTTTGTGCCGCATCGTCAGGCGAAGCCGGGCGACCGACTGCGTTGATGCGAACCGGCGTCATAAAAGGCGCCACACGAAGCGCTTTCCTGGCGCTTTTCTGTGTGGCGCCTTTTTTATGCTCGTCCTTCAGCGTCGATGCCGCTCCGCTGGTTCCGCTAAAGGAGCAGTACAGAACGCTTCGCACAGAGCATTTCAAGATTCACTTTCCGATAGAGCAGGCGGCAATCGCCAGGCGCGTCGGTCGAATCGCCGAAGAAGTGCATGCCCGACTTGAGCCGCGATTTCAGAGCGGCGCTGCCGACACTCACATCGTTCTTGTATTCAACAGCGATCTTATCAATGCCTTTGCGACGACATACGGCATGGATCGCATCATCCTGTACATGACAGGGCCGGAGCCCGACGATTTCGCCCGATACGAGGACTGGACACGTCAGCTGATCGAACATGAATACGTGCATATCCTGACGCTGCGGCCTTATCGCGGGCCTGTGAATATTTTCTTTCGCCTGATCGTCGGCCTGCCTCCTAACCTGCTCACGCCCGATGGGTTAAGCGAGGGCTATCCTGTATTTGAAGAGAGTCGGGTCCATGCAGATGGCAGAAGTCGCGGACGGCTCGATGACCCGCAGACGCTTGCGATTCGCGATACGCTTGTTCTTCATGACCGTATGCCGTCGCTTGAAGAGGCGATGACGGGAACGGAGCGCTGGCCTTATGGCGCCGTTCCATATCTATTCGGAGGCCGTTTTGTCGCCTATCTTCGCGAAACGTGCGGGCATGAGGCGATGGATCGCTTTTTCCTGTCATATATACCCGCATTCTTTCCGGACTGGCGCATGCGCTCTCTGGATTGCGGCGGTATGGAAGAGGCCTACGATCGTTTCGTCGCCAGTGAGCATCGTCAGGCTCTTGAGAGACTGTCCTCACTATCAGAGAAAGGAGTTAGCCCCAGGCAGAGATTGACGTTTGATGGAGGCACGAAGCGGTATCTGCGTCCCGGGCCCGAGTCTCCCGTTTACTTCGCAATCCCGGAATCGCGAAGTTCCGGCCTGTATTCACTGGACGGTCTCAGGTCAAGCCTTGTCTATCGCTCCAATGCCGTAAACGGCTTCTATCTTGACGGAACGACGCCCGTTACGTCAGAGCTGCGGTCCGACCTGCCGGGATCGATTTATAAGAACGAGCTTCACCGGCAGGGCAGGCGTTTATTCGACGACGAGGCGCGACGCGAGGCCCCGACGGCGAACCGGTCCGGTATCATCGCCTATATTCGTCGCCTGGATCCGTTTGTCGAACTTGTTCAGCTCATTCCAGATCGCAATCCCTCGTATTCGTTCTGGGGACGCACCTCTCCGGGAAAAGAAAAGGTCTTACTCAGGCTGCCGATGTCGTATGGAATGTATCAGCCGGCCGTATCAAAAGGAGGAGATATCGCCGTCGTTGTCCGTCGACCGGATTCGACGCGCCATTCGCTTGTTATCTGTCGGGCGGACGTTTGCGAAGAGGCGTTAAGCGCAGAGGCGGCGATCGCGACTCCAGCTTTTTTCGACGATGCGTCGGGCACGAGTATTCTCTTTGCCTCTGATATAGCCGGCGTTTTCGATATCTACAGCCTTTCCGGGAAAGAAGTTAAGCGCCTGACGCATAGCCTGACAGGGTTTCGATCACCCTTGATGACCGAAGGCGGCCTGTACGTGATAGGCCAGGCAGAGAACGGCGACGAGATCTTTCTTGTGAACGATCTCGTCCATGATGAAGTAGATGGATTCGATCGTGTGCGGCGTCCTTTTACGCCCGTTCCGATTGATAACGATACGCTCTCTGACCGTGAATACGACCCGGCTTCAGGGCCTGAATTCGCGCCCGATTCAGAACCTTATAGCGCCGCCTTTTCTTTCAGGCCTTTCCTGAACGGAACGCTCGGAGGGCCGTTATCCTATATCAATGCCGGCCTTGCCGGCTATGACGCTCTTTCGCGTCATGAGATGACAGCGGGCGTCGGTCTTTACGATGAGGATCGATCGTACGGTTATGCATCGTACGCTTACAGACGGCTTTTTCCCGATTTTACGTTATCTTTTGCGGGGATGCCTCTTGATCGCGATAGCCCTGAATACTGTGGGCACTATCGAAATCGTAACGCCATCAACTACTGTCTCGGTGATCGCCGCTTTTCGTTTCAAGAAAGCGAGCTCGCTATAGATATGCTTTTTGAGTTCCGGCTTCTTCGAAACCGACTGACCTTTTTTGCCGGGCGGACTCTGTTACGTAATAGCTCGCAGCTTTCAACGACTCGCTACGCCTATGACAACATCGATCTTGGAACCGTGGCCGCCACCTATCAGGTCTATTATTTTGAGAGTTACAGTCGTTCGATCAGCCCTGAGAAGGGATTCTTCTTCGAAATCGAAGGCTCGCATCATCCGGCCGGATGGACGCGAGGGTATCCGGCTGCCGACGGTAGCAAACCGGTGAGGCTAACGTATGAGAGATACGCGGGAAGATTCGAGCTGTTTCTGCCCTTCTTTTTTGACTATCACGTGCCCGTGCTGGCGGGAAGCATCAGTTATCTGAACGGCAAGGATTATACGATTCAGTCCGATCGCCTGAGTACGGAGCTGCCGGGCCTGAATCCTGATCTTTCACCCTATGGCCGGGCCGTTCAGGTCTGGAGATTCGAGTACCGATTCCCGATCTGGCAGAGGCGCAGTCGTCTGATTCCTCGCAACGACTGGTTTTCGTTGCCTTCTATCGGAGTGCGCTCTCTCTCGCTTGCGCCATTTATCGCCACCGGCCAGGCCTACGAAGACATCGTCTATCCTGATCTCTGGGTGAACACGGCCGGCGTTACCCTGGACATGCAACTCTACGCCTTCTACCAGCCCTTTTCTGCACAGCTCACCTATGCGCGGGGCGACGGAGAGGCCGGCGAGGGCAGATTCAGCCTGGGTTTTTCTGTCGGAGCTCGTCCTGCATCGTCGCATGCGCCGCTTTCACGGCCTTCACGACATCCTGAATATCATCATCCGACATACTCGAATAGATAGGTAGCGAAAGGATGCGCTCGAAGATGCGCTCACTTCCAGGATAACGCTTCTTCCAGGAATCTTCTTCAAGACCGGCCTCTTCGCGTCCGTAGCGAATTCGGTAATGGCTCATGCGATAGAGGGGAATAAAATGCAGTCCGGTTCTTACGTTATGCGACTCGATGGCGGCCGAAAAATCGTCGCGCCCGCTTAACGCCGGATCGATCTCGATCGTATAGAGGTGATGCGACGAGCCGCTGGAATCCGGGCAGGGGCGGACGCCTTCAAGCCCGGCAAAATGAGCGCTGTATGTTTCATGGATGCGACGGCGACGCATCATCATAGAGTCATGACGACGCATCTGTACTCGCCCGATGGCCGCTGAAATATCGGAGAGGTTGTATTTGAATCCTTCGTCGACGACGTCATAATAATAATTCTTACGGCGATGCGCCGGAGTTTCAATGCCGTGCAGACGCAACCGCCGGCAGCGATGTGCGACCGTATCATGTGGCGTTGTCAGCATTCCGCCTTCTCCGGTCGTCATATTCTTTGTAGCATAGAAGCTGAAGGCGCAGAAATCCCCGTGCTGACCGATCGGCGTTCCGCGGTACAGCGTGCCGAAGGCATGGGCGGCGTCTTCACCGAGGAACCATCCTTCGCGTCGGCAGAGCTCCTGGAGCGCCTCAAGGTCGCAGCTGCGTCCGCCGTAATGCATGCAGATGATGCCGCGAATCCGGGCACCGCTTGCCGTGTGTACGAGTCCGCGTTCGTCACGATGGCATTCGGCATCGAGAAAGCGTTCGATCGTCTCGACGGTGATGAGATAGCTCTGCGGATCGACATCGACAAGCAGAGGCAGCGCTCCGCAGCGATGCACGACTTCGGCAGTGGCCGTAAAGGTGAGAGCAGGAACCAGGACGGCCTCACCGCCTTTGAGACCCATGCCGACGAGACCAAGATGTAGAGCGGCGGTCGCCGAGTTCACGGCTACGGCGTTGGCCGCGCCGGTGTAGCGGGCAAACTCCTCTTCAAGTAGATCGGTTTCTTTTCCCTGCGTTAACCAGCCGGAGTCGAGGACGCGGAGCACGGCCTCCTTCTCTTCGTCGGTGATATCGGGACGGGCAAAGGGAAGTGCGGTGCTGCGAGTCATACTACAGAATCGGCTGTTTTGCCGGCAGGTTTACTGAATTCCTGAAAGAAGAAAGGGCAGGAGAAGCCGTGCCATACCAAGCAGAAAAAAGAATCCGCCCATATCGGTGCATGTCGTGACGAAGATGCTTGATCCGATGGCGGGGTCGATGTTCCATTTCTGAAGCAGTATCGGCACGGAGGAACCGATGGCGGCCGCTATGAGCATGTTCCCGAACAGAGCGAACGAGATGAGACCGGAGAGGATTACGTGGTGCGTGAGCATAAAGACAAGAAGGCCGGCAAAGATTCCTAGAGAGAGGCCGTTGATGAGCCCGATGCCCATCTCGCGAAAGACGACGCGGCGTGATCCCTGTTTGGAGATTTCGCCGAGCGCCAGATTGCGAATCGTAAAGGCCATCGTCTGCGAGGCCGCATTGCCGCCCATACCGGCGACGATGGGCATAAGAGCGGCCAGGATAACGACCTTTTCGATCGTATCTTCAAAGAAGCGAACGATGGAGGCGGCGAGAAAGGCCGTGGCCAGGTTGATGGTCAACCAGAGTACGCGAACGGCAGCCGCCCGCCAGACCGGCGTCTTCAGCGTCTCTTCGGCCGAGACGCCGCCCATGCGCAGAAAGTCCTCTGAGGCTTCGTCCTGCATGACCTCGAGGATGTCGTCGGCGGTGATGCGTCCGATGAGAACGCCGCGCTCATCGACGACGGGCGCCGTAATAAAGTCGTATCGCGTGAAGGAGTTCGCCACCTCTTCGACGTCCATCGTCGCCGGTAGAGGAAGTAGCTCCTCTTCCATGATCTTTTTCACGCGCGTCGACGGACGGGTGAGGATCAGCCGACGAAGGGAGATGTGGCCGCGGTAGCGCCCGGCCTTATCGACGACGAATACGTTATAGATGTCGTCGGTTTCGCGCGAGATACGCCGCACATTGGCGATAGCCTTCTTCACCGTATCGGTTTCGAGAACCGATACAAACTCCCGCGCCATGATCGAGCCGGCCGTACCTTCCGGGTAGCCGAGCAGCTCGCTTACCTCGAATCGATCGTCGGGATCGAGGCGAGAAAGGATGCGTCCGCGTTGTTCGTCGTCGAGCTCGCCCAGGATGTCGGCGGCCGTGTCGGATTGCTGCTCACCGACGATGGTGGCCAGTTCTTCATGGCTCAGATGATCGAGGAAGCGTTCTTTGATGTTGTCGTCGAGCTCAAGGAGAAGAAGGCCCTGTTCTTCAGGGTCGAGTAACTTAAAAAGTCGGTCGCTTTCTTCAAAGCTCAGCTTCTCAAAGAAGTGGGCGATATCAGATGTATAAAGATCAGAAACAAAGCTTTTCAGCTCGGAGTCGTCAGAGCGGGCAAGCAGAGCGCGAAGATGATCCTCCCATTCCGGATCATCTCGAGTAAAAGAGAGCCGCTCGGGATCAAGCAGCCGGGCAGGCTCTTCCGTTTCCTCTTTTTCCCGGAACTCTGCCATGGCTCGTTTTCGACCTGGAAGGCTCTCTGTCAATCTCTTGCCGCTTTTTCGTTGACCCGAAGGGGTGCAGCTTTACGACAGGCTGGATGAAACGCCTCTTCTTGATCGTCTGTGTTCTCCTGACCGCCCTTCTTTCGACGGCCTGCGCCCAGAAAACGGTCGGTCAGTTGATCAACGAACGCATCGTCGATCCCATGGCCTCGACCCGCACCATAGACGTTCATCTGCTCACAAACAGAGCCACAACATCGCGCATCGCCGCATGCAGCGGAGATTACTTTCGCAATCTGCCCGCTGATCGACTGCATACGGCCGTCTGTAAGGTCAGCGTGCCGGCAAAGCATACGATCGGCGCTCTCGACGTTTCAGAGGATCGTAATCCCGATCGCGAGTCATATTTTCTGGTCGGCGGATACGAGCACAGAGCCGGCGATTCGATCTATGACGCCGCCTCTGCTGCGAAAGAGGTGATGTTATTCGTGCACGGCTTTAACGTTCCTTTTGAAGAGGCCGTTCTTCGCGCCGCGCAGATGAAGTATGACGTGAAATACCAGAAGCCCGTCTTCCTCTTCACCTGGCCGGCCGGTTCAGGCGAGGGATTGCTCGACGGCATATTGATGAACCGAACCTACCTGGAGAATCAGAAGCATGCACGAGAGTCGATCGGGCATCTTGCCTCGGTCATCAAAGAGCTAAAACGAAGAGGCGTGAAGGTCAACCTTGTCGTTCACTCGATGGGGCATCAGATAGCGATCCCCGCCATACTGAAGCTTACGCGCGAAGAGAAGATGTCGGAGTTCCTGAACGAGGTGATCTTTAATGCTCCCGATTACCCGTCGGGCGAATTCGCCGTTGAAGCGGCCGATGTGATTCGATCGGCAAGACGCGTCACCGTCTACTGTTCGCCCGGTGATAACGCCCTTGTAGCCTCACAGAAAGTGAACGGGAATTACCGACTGGGCATGTGTCTACGCATCGACGGCATCGATATGATCAACGTCAACGAGATCGACGCCCCCGTTCTTGGCATCGGCGGCCTCGGCCACGGATACTATTCGGGTCGGGCCATTCTCGTCGATCTGTATCAAACGCTTGATGGCGTGGACGCCGAGAAGCGGCTCTTTATCAGGCAGAGCACGTCGCGCATGGAAAACTACGTCCTCAGACAATAGCCTCAGACAGTGAACGTGTTAGAGTTTATTCCACCCATTCTCTATCTTCTCTTTCTCGTTTTCGTGATTCTGCGCATCCGCGATAGAGAAGGCACGGCTGAGTCGTTTTATTTCGCCTCACGCGGCATTGGATCAAGGGCCTCGATCATTTCGATCGTCGCTACGGAAACGTCCGTGGCGACGATCCTTATCTTCCCGGCCGTCGGTTATCGCGAAGATCTGGCCGTGCTCTGGCTCTGTGCCGGTTATGTCGTCGGTCGCGTTATCGTCGCCTTTTTTATCCTGGGCCGCATTCACAGCTTTCAGGGCGTATCTCTGTATGGCTTTCTCAGTTCGTCTCGCGGCACACCGGTACTTTCGGGCGTTTATCTTATCGCCAAATACATCTCGGGCGGCGTGCGGTTCTATATGGCCGCCTATGCCATCGACGCTCTGATCGGCGGAGGCGTGGCGATCTGGATTCTCGTCGTCGCGTTGATCACCGGCCTTTACAGCCTGACCGGCGGCCTCAAGTCCGTCGTGCTGACCGATCAGATCCAGGGAAGCATTCTCTTTCTTGCAGGCCTCTGGTTCTGCTGGAGGTTCTTCCCGGCTGACGTGCGAACGTTAGCCGATATACGATTCTATGTGCCGGCAACGCTTGCACCGGTCGGATCGGGTTCGATCTTTCTGTTCCTCGGTGGGTTAACGATCACGCTCGGCAGCCATGGCGCCGATCAGGATATGCTGCAGCGCGTTTTCGCCGTCCGCGACCTATCAAAGGCCCGCCGCTCGCTCATTCTCTCTGGATTGGCCGCATCAATCGTAATCCTGCTTTTTGCCTTCGCCGGTCTTCTTATGAAGCGCAGTATGCTGCCTCTTGATGCGACGTCTCCGCTTGTCAGCTATATCGGTCAGGCCGACCCGCTGAGCAAAGGCCTTTTTCTTGTTCTGGTTCTGGCCGCCTCTATGTCGACGCTCGACTCGGCCATGCATGCGACGGGGGCGGTGATCAAGGACCTGTCTGCGCGATTGCTCGCTGAGAACAGGGATTCAAAAGCCGACGCCGTGCGCCGGTATTCGTTCTATTCGCTTCTTCTCTTTGTTCTGTCGGCCCTTCTCTTTATCGAGATTGCAAAAGGTTCGTATCAGGGGGACTTCCTGGGCCTTGCCATGGGATCGATGAATTACGTGTATGGCGGGTTGATCGGAGTACTGCTGACCTTTGTTCTTGAGCGGCGTCCGGTAAGAACGGCGGCCATCGTCGCAGCTATGGTCGTCGGCATGGCAACAACGGCCTTCAGCGAAATGAACGGACTCTACTGGCCTCTTGTAACGATGCTATCTGCGTCGATGGCGACCGGCGCTTCGTTGACAGCGCAGCGCCTCATGCGCCGCCGATCAGCTTCATGAATTCTTCTTCGCTGACGACGGTAACGCCAAGCTGTTCGGCCTTCTGCAGTTTACTGCCCGCCTTCTCGCCTGCAAGCAGATGCGTCGTCTTTGAACTGACGGCCGACGTCGTGCTTCCTCCGCGAAGCTCCACCTCTTCCATCGCCTTCTCGCGAGGTTTGAAATGGGCGAAGCTGCCCGTAACGCACCACGTCTGACCGGCGAAGATCTTTTTAATTGATGAATCGGCGACGGGCTCGGGCACGCTGAAGTTCAATCCGAATTTCTGGAGAGCGGTGATGCGCTTGCGAGTCTTTTTATCGCGCAGCTGTCGCAGGATCTCTGAAGCCGTTTCTTTGCCGATGCCATGCATGGCGTTCAGGCGCTCTTCGGCGTCTTTTGCATCGATGAGTTCGAAGATCCTTTCTATCGAACGATATCCTTCGCGAATCAGGATGTCTGTGACGGCGGGGCCGATCTCGCGAAGCCCAAGCGCGGGAAGCAGTCGTCGCATATCCTTTTTCTTGGATTCAGCAACGCCATCGACGATGAGCTGAACGGATTTTTTGCCGAACCCTTCGATCGTTTCGGCGTCTTCGCGTCTTTTCTCAAACGTGTAGATGTCTTCGATCGTTCGAATCAGCCCGGCGCGAAAGAGCGTGCGCAACGTTTTCTCGCCAAGACCGGCAATATCCATCTGCTTGCGGCCACAGAAAAAGATCAGGCCATGAATCAGCTTCTCTTCGCATTCGGGATTCGGACAGTATCGATCAACGACATCCTCTTCGCGTTTCAGAGCCGTATTGCAGGAGGGGCAGACGCCTGGAAATTCATAAGCGGGTCCGGAGCCCGGATCGACGACCTCTTCGACGGCCGGTATGATCTCGCCGCGCTTGCTGACGATGACTCTCGCGCCAACGCGAACATCAAGGCGCGCTATATAGTCCGCGTTATGCAGCGTCGCATAGGTTACGGTCGTGCCGGCCAGCTGTACCGGCGTGAGGCGAGCCCGCGGCGTTACCCGACCCGTGCGACCGACAAAGACCTCGATCTCTTCGACGGTCGTTTCGGCCATCTCGGGCTCGAATTTCAGAGCGACGGCCCAGCGAGGGCTGGCCGATGTAAATCCGAGTTTTTCGCGAAGCTCGCGATCGTCCACTTTCAACACAAGCCCATCGACGGGAAAATCTACGGTATCGGCCTTTTTGCGAAAGATCTCGATTGTCTTTTCGAGCTCATCGTAAGCAACGGTGCGGTTCTGCTCGAATACAGGCAGTCCGAGCTTTGCGCCGTAAGCAAGTGCTTCGGAATCGGTGGATACGGAACCGGTCGCATCAGGCACGCCTGATTTCCAATCGATAAAGTTCAGATCAAAGGCGACCCAGCGAATCGGCCTTCTGGCCGTAGCGGATGATTTCTTCTGCTTGAGAGATCCCGATGTCAGGTTGCGCGGATTCGCGTAGATGCTACCCGATTCTTCGTTAAAGCGTTCGAAATCGGCGTAGGTCATGTAAGCCTCGCCGCGCACGATGAGGTTAACGGGCTCTTTCAGGTCGACGGGGATGCTGCGTATCGTCTTTGCATTTGGAGTGATATCGTCGCCGATGTTTCCACTTCCGCGAGTGACGCCGTGTTTGAGGCGGCCTTTCTCATAATAAAGAACAAGGGTCGCTCCGTCCACCTTCCATTGCACATTGAAGCGCACGTCGTCGCCGGCATCGTGCATCTTCCTGGCCCATTCCATGGCCTCTTCGGTGCTGTAGGTATTCGTAAGCGAAAGGACGCGAATCTTATGTTCGAAACGGGGGAAGTCGTGTTCGAGATCAGAGCCCACCGTTGTGGTGGGGGAGTTCTCGGGCGCAAGCGTCGGATGGCTGGCTTCCAGTTCGCGCAACTCGTCGAGCAGTCGATCGAAGGTGCGATCTGCAAGAACAGGTTCGTTCTTTACGTAATAGAGATACTGATGGTAGCGCAGGAACTCAGCCAGATCAAGCATGTACCGGCCGATGGAATCGGGGTCATGCTCTTTCGGGCGTACCGGCGGCTCTACGGACGGAGTAATCTCAGACCTGGAGCTTGGGCTCCCGGCTTTCTTTCCGCTCGCAGCGGCCTTTTTCTTTGAGGATTTTGCAGCGGCCATAGTGGTTCAGGGAGTGGTCGGTGAGTTCGAACTGGTACTCGGCGGCCACCTCGGTTTGAATCTTTTCGATGGCCGGAGCGTAGAATTCTTCGATATGCCCGCAGTCCTGGCAGACGATGTGGTCATGATGCTGCCTTGCGGGAATGTATTCATAGTATTTCGAGCTGGCGCCGAAATCGTGCTCGGTCAGCTGACCCGATTCGACGAGCAAAGAGACGATGCGATAGATGGTCGCTCTTGATATCTCGCCCCGCCGATCCTTGAGCTCTTCGGCCAGGCTGTCGACGGTGAAATGTGACCCCAGCGTGAAGATCTTTTCTGCGACGAGCAGTCGCTGGTTCGTGATTTTCAGCCCCTTCTGCTTCAGATAGTTCGAGAACTGTGAGATCTCTTTGTGTATATCGGGATGCTGTTTTTCCATTGCGACTCTACTCTTTCTCTCTTTTTTCGGTCTGTATCGTCTCTATTCTTTTCGAGTGGTCTCGAGGGTATCGGATTCGGTCACTGCGCTAAAAAGCCGCGCGACAACGATATCCAGAAAAATTGTGCTCGCATTTTCACAATAAAAAACGCGATCATCCAGACAAGAAGTTTTCCGACTTCGCGCGGCAGGAGGGGCAAGAGTGAGCGCAGGTGGACCGTCTATGGACCCGTCAGAGAGAAGGCGGTTTCCGCGAGCAGATCTGGTATTCCGGGTGCGGTACAGGTCCATCCGATCGGCGATTCCCGCTCCTGATGCGGGTCAGCTTTCGCGTGCCGAGGGCCGCGACATCTCACTGGGCGGCGTTTCGTTCCGGCGTACCGACGAGATACAGGCGGGCGAAGTCCTGCATATGTCCTTTTACTTTGATGAGCTACCTGGAGAAATCTCAGCCGTGGGTCGCATCGTTCGTATCTGGGATGAGCCTGGCGAACAGCTTGTGGCCGTCCGTTTCACCGTCATCGATCCAGATGATTGCAGCATCCTCGCCACCTACATACGGCAGTTCGAGCTGCAATCAGAGCCCTGATCGCGCTGCATCATCGGGATTTTCGTGAACTTTCGATGAAATCACTCCCGTTCATATGAAGGCGATTCAGAAATGCTCAAACCCGCGGCTCTCTGGTATAACGATCTTGCCTTCTGAACTGTCTTCAAAGACCGTCAGGCCTGGAGGGCCTGTAATAACCCTTCCTATCTGTGTAATATCGAAGCCTGGCGCTTGCTGCAATCCCGCGGGGGCGCAGAAAACCAGCTCATACTCCTCCCCAGAGATAGCCCGCTCAAGAGCAGGCATAAGCGGCAGCAGTTCGTCGTCACAGGGAATACTGTGTAAGTGCAGATGAAATCTCTGGCCCGCAGCACGTGCAAAACGTTCCAGGTCCTGTAAGAGCCCATCCGAAAGATCCATCATACCATGCAGGTCGGGCATCTCGCGCAGCTTTCGCGCAAGGTCCAGGCGAGCCACGGGAGCAAGATGTCGTTCGAGCGCTCTTTTCTGTAGAGATCCGGTTAACTTCATTTCGCCGGTCAGATGTTTCATACCGGCCAGCGAAAGCCCTGCTGTGCCCGTCATGTAGATCGCATCGCCCGGGTGGGCTCGTCTCTGTAGTGGTCTTCTGACGCGACCGGCCATCGTCAGGCTGAAGATGTAGGTCGTATTGCGAAACGTATCGCCGCCGATCAGTTTGCATCGATTCTCTTTGCATTCTTCGCGGAAGGCAGCAGCAAATCGTTTCAGGAACTGTTCCTCTGCATTGCCTGGAAGACCCATCTGCAAAAGACACCACTGTGGATCGCCTCCGCCTGCGGCGACGTCGCTGAGGTTGCTCTGAAAGAGTTTTCGCGCAAGCAGCTCGGGCGGATGCCAGTCCAGACGAAAATGCGTATTCTCGACCATACTGTCGCCGGTTATGATCTGCGACGTCTCGGGCAGATAGGCGCAGTCATCGACGGGTACCTCGCTTTTCTCGAAGAAAAGATCGATGATCTGTAATTCGTCAAGCATCGCGCCTCCCTGGATCTGCAAGAAGCAGACCGCCCGTGCCGTTGCGCTTCTCATAGAGCCTGTATAACCAGTGAAAGGGAAGCGAAAGGCGCAGATGCTGCATGAGATCAGAAAGGGCATGGAACAGGCGATCCGGATTTCGGTCAAGCAATCGAAACGATCGACCTGTGAGTATATGCGCGGCGTCACGAAAGCCGTCGAAGCTCTGTAGCGGGCCGGCCGACGCCGAGAACCGTTCAAGCGAAGGATCGTAGAGGTATAACGCCTCGATCAGGGCCAGGGCTGCCTCATGCGGTTCGAAGATACGCATCGTAAACGGCGAGAGCGTGCGTTGAATCAAAACAGGATCAGGCCCCGGACGCGAAAAATCCCGCAGCGCCCACAATCTGAGCATGCGTCCGGTTTTCTCTCGTTCTGCGGCAAGGGCGTGCATCGCAGGCAGAAAGTCGCCGCGGTCAAGATCGAGAACGACATGCAGTTCTTCTTCAGTCGGGCCGTCTTTTCGCAACTCGGGTAGCACCTGTGCAAACTCATCTGAGCTGCGAAGATCGGCTCTCACACGAATGCCGGCAAAGAGAAAAAGCTGGCGGAAGAGATTAAGTCGGGCTCGATTCTCTATAAAGAGCAGGGCATGGCCACCGACGGGTTTAACCTTGAGCAGAGGATCGATTGTGGTGTGGTCGGGAAAATGAACGGCGGCGATTCCGCAACCGTACAGAGCGTCGAGCTGGCTTTCATCCACAGTCCATACCTGAAGCGGCAGGCCATACGAAAGCAGATCAGAAATCGTTGTAAGCGGAAGATCGGGAAAGCAGACGCTGCGTTCGAGTAGAGCCGGAGCTGGAAACTGCTCGAACTGGAATCCCGGCAGGCGTTCGCGAAGAGTGGAGCGAACATCGGGCGAAAGAGATAGGCCGCAGATAATCATGTATTACACGCCTGAAATAGGGAGAAAGGCGCCGGGAAAATCGGGAAAGTAGTTTTCTCCTCATGCATGGCTGCTTTCCTTGAACCTGGAACTCTTCGTTCCGGAGAATTGTTATGAATAGGGCCCCCGTCACCAGATTTCTTGTCATCGCGAATACGGGAATTCATATTTTGCTGTTTTGGTGGGCCGTTTCCAATCCGGGCTTCTATATACAGGGGTTCTATGATCAATGGGGGCTCGTGCCTGCCGATTTCTGGCATGGAAGAGTTTATCAGCCCCTTACGTCGATGTTTCTGCACGGAGGCTGGCTGCATCTGCTTGTGAATATGATTGCTCTATGGTCCCTGGGAACTGCCATTGAGATGACGGTGGGCGCTATGCGATTCGGCCTTCTGTATATTTTCTCAGGATTGACCGGTGCTCTCTTTGTCGTCGTTTTTCAGAGTGATCTGGGCGATCCGACCGTAGGAGCGTCGGGTGCGATCATGGGGCTTCTGGCAGCCATCGCCGTCTTTTATCCGCGATCAGAGATGCTCATCTTCTTTTTTCCGATGAAGGCGCGGACGGCGGCTATCGTTATCGGCGTCGCCTCTGTGCTGTTATCCATCTACGACAGATCCTCGGGCATCTCGCATCTCGGCCATCTGGGCGGCCTTATCGGCGGCATCATCTACACGAAGTTCGTTCTGCAACTCAATTTTCTCCGCAACGACCTACAGCAGAGCGGATCACGCTTTGTCTTTCGACGGCGCGTCGATCCGCATGCAAGCATGGAAGACGAAGTTCGCCGCATGATGGAACAGCTGCGTCAGGAGCGAGCAGGGCAGGCAGAGCGCCGTCCACCTCAATGGAAAGAAAAAGAGCCCGAGCCGTTTAATGAGGTGATTCGCGATGAACCTCAGGAGCCGACAGTGGAGCGACGGATCTACTTTGATCCCGTCACAGGGCGTTTTTACGTGAAATAACGGCTGAAGTAGTAAGGACGGCCACCCTAACTTGAACGTAGAGTCAGGGAGTCGATGCCTTCCAATCAGTCTTCAAAGCTATCGATGGCTTCGTCGATCGCTTTATAGATCTCGAAGATCATCGATAGCTGCGTAAGGTTCATCAGATTTTCAATGTCGCTATTGAGGCCAGAAAAGACGATGCGTCCTTTCAGATAGTCGATGTGTTTGTAGATGTTCAAGAAAAGACCGAGGGCCTGCGAATTGATGAACGGTACCTTCTTCATATCGACGATAAACTTCGGAGCCGTATCGGGCTTGATGTACTGCTCCATGCGTTCAGCGAGTTGATATTCGTCGCCGGATTTAATGGCCCCTTCTATCTGTAGAATCGTGACCTCACCGCGGGTGGCTACCTTGATCTTCATATCTTTTTATATTTTACCAGTAAAGGGCATTCTTCGGATGGCGCCAGTCGAACTCATTATCAGGCTGCTTTTTCAGCAGCCTGTTAGACTGTAAAAGCCTGTTCGGAAACAGGCTTTTACAGTTCTCGCACTTCGTTTTGCGTTCTTCGAGTTCAATCAAGCATGAACCGGAATATCTCGCCAGCCGGGCTTCTCACCTCATAGGCGCCCTCACCGAGGCCGGCGAGCGGCAACTCCAGCTCTCCATCAAGCATTAGCTTTTTATGCTCTCCTTCTCTCCTGTAAAGTAAAATTGGAATGGGATGTGTTTTTTTTAGGATCTCCAGCCTCAGGTATAAAAATTGCGAGGCGTCCCTGTAAATCTCAAAGAGAATTGGCCCCGCCGGATGAACTCTCAGCCCGGAATGAACCGTAATCCCACGTGATGTAGTTCTCATACCTGCCTCAGAATTCGTTCGCAGCAATGGGGTTTAAATAATTTCGAAGCTGCTTCGTGGCCCGGCGCAAGCGAAAGGCAGCGAGTTGACGACTCATGCCAAGCAACGTCGCGACTGCATAAATGGAATGAGCCCAGTGACGATTCAAGTAGGATTGAACGTCGGCATCCCGTCGGCCGCTCTGCAGGCGAAAGCTGGTCTGCATTGCTCTGTTGTAGAAGCGATTCATACGGTTCTCAGCTGCCAGCAGACGATCCTCGCGAAAACGGCGACGGTCTTCGATCTGCTCCATCATTTCAAGCGTTCGTTCGGCTCCGAATTCCCGAACCATGGCCTTTAGATTCTCGGAGTTCAACGGTATGGAATGATAGATCTTGAATAGAAGGCTGTCCATGTCAGAGAGACTCTGCAATCCCTGATCCAGCCTCAGCCAGAACTCCTCTGGATTGAAGGAGGCCGACGTCCTTGCTGCCAGCGGGTCGGTCTGAAGCGGAAGCATATCAAGGTGTGTGCGCCTGTACCTTTTGATGAAGTTCTGAAAGCTGTTTCGAACACAGAGGATATAAAAGGCTGGAAACGAAGGATGGTTTCGTTGTTGAAATTTTCCGATGATTCGATCAAGCCTTCCTTCGAGAAGATGCAGCATAAAGTCGCCGACGATATCGGGATCACGACTGAGCCGGCGCATACAGTACGCATGCGTTTCGCGGTACAGACCGGCCAGAAGCTGCTCTCTATTTCCCGTCTTTACAAAGTGTCTGTAGTGTTCTTCAAGCGTGCTATTCTTCTTTCCACTGTTATCTTCCATCTTTTTTTCCTTACATGCATTTTTACTATAAGAGTCAACTCTCTGCTCTAACAGTGTGAGGAATCATTCGAAACGCAAAAAAAATCCATCCCAATTCGAATAAAATATATTGAATTCTGGTGTATTATGTCGGAAAAGCACTGGCCAGAAATCGGCCCTGCAAATGGTGTGATAGTTTTTGCAGAATGTGAAAGCGCCTTACCGCAAAAATGTCTTTTTACTGTGATCTGAATGCAATATCCCTCAGCGGACCGAACGGACGGTTTTCTATGATTGAGTTTTTCAAAATGGAAGGGGCGGGTAACGATTACGTTTACGTCGACCTGCGCGAGAACGCGAAGAAGATCCTTCAGCTGAATACAGAGCTGCTTCCGCGTCTCTGTGATCGACGCTACGGCATCGGTGGCGATGGCCTTGTTATTATCGGCCCGTCTGATCGTGCAGCCGGGCGCATGTGGATGTGGAATGCAGACGGATCTGCATCGGCCATGTGCGGAAACGCATTGCGCTGCGTTTCTCTGTATCTGAGCGCCGATGCACGCAAGAAGGACTTGATAGTGGAAAGCGGCGTCGGCCTGCACAGAGCTGAAATCATATCAAGAGATGAAAACGTTATGTCTGGAAGTGTACGTCTGGACATGGGACGACCTCTCTTTGAGGCGCACATCATTCCCTTTTCCCGAGAGTCAAAAGACCTTCCTGGTCGACCTGTTCGTTATCAGCATGGATTGAAAGGATTAGACGAAGGGCATGTACTTTCCATGGGCAATCCGCACTGCGTCATCTTCGTCGATGATCCCGACACGGTCGATATTGAAAGCATCGGCCCGCGTATCGAGAACGATCCGGCATTTCCCGAGCGCACAAACGTGGAGTTTGTAAGCATTAAAGCTGACGGCTCGCTATATCAGCGTACGTGGGAGCGCGGCTCGGGTGAGACGCTTGCCTGCGGATCCGGCGCCTGTGCTGCTCTTGTCGCTGCAGCCAGCGCCGGCCTTAGCGGCCGCACGAATACCGTTCATCTTCGTGGAGGCGATCTGTTTATTGAATGGAATGAGACCGTGCACATGACCGGACCGGCGCGATTGGTCTTTCGAGGCCAGATCGATGAGCGCGAATTCCCGCTTTTCTCGAAAGATGTCTAACCCCTGAGCTCTCAATGTCCTCCCTGTGGTCTCCAGATCAATTAATACCGCAGAGGGCTCTGAGGGCGCGGAGGAAGACCAAAGAGGTTGGGCAAAGATAGGAGAGTTGCGTTGAATCCCTGATTTGAAGGGTTCGTCCATCGCGAAAAATGAAAGGCGCGTACACCTCAATATATAGAAGCCAGCTCAAAACCCGCTTTTACTCGGAATCTGCACCGATGCCAATATTGATATAGCGTGCAGGCCCCATCGGGTCTTTCAAATTATTCTTCGGTATTCTCTGCGCTCTCTAAATCAATGTTTACCGCAGAGGTCGCTGCGGGCACAGAGGAAAGACAGGGAGGGCGGAAGGGAAAGTGTGGGCGAGAGAGCTGCAATGCATCGATCATTTGAAGAGTTCAGCTGTAGCGATAAACTCTTCAAAAAGGTGAACATTGCCATCAATAAGAAGCTCTTGTAGAAAGAGCTTCAGCCGGTTCCCTGATTTCTCTGTGCTCTCCGTGCCCCCCTGAGGTTGAAAACTTTTTATCTTATTCCGCTATTTCTTCTTCAGAGCTTCCATCATGGCCGGTGTGGTCTTCCAGCGGCGATGTACCCAGAAATACTGTCCGGGCGTTTTTCTGACGGCCCTTTCAAGGGCCTTCACCCAGCGTTCGGTGCCGACGCGTATGGCTTCTTCTTTATCTGAAAAGTCTTCTTTTTTCAGAGGGCCGAGGTCTTCGAAGTCAAGCACAACGGTGCCGTCTCCTCTGTGAATGAGCGTTATAAAGATGATTGGCGCTCCGGTCAGATAGGCGATGGTGGCCGGTCCTTTATAGGTCGATGCCGGCCGGTTCAGGAAGTCGATGAATATGCCGGCGCCGCCTGCATTCTGATCCGAGGCGAGGCCGATTACGCCGCCCTGCTTCAGATATTTAACCAGCGACGAGGTCTCTTCCATTGTGTATAACCCGGTTCCGAGTGAGCCGCGATGCCTCTTGAACCAGTTATCGAGAAACCGGTTGCGAATGGTCTTGTAGACGATGGCTCCGTTCATACGATAGCCGACGAACTGAGCGATATCTTCCCATGTGCCGAGGTGTCCGCTTACGAGAATGAAGCCGCGTTTCTGGCGGGCCTCTTCAAGAAGCCGGCGCTCGGTTTCTTCGGCTCCGGGCGCATAACGCACATATTTCTCGAACCAGCGCTGATTCATGCGAGACTTCCAGAACGTATCGGCGATCAAATAACCGAGATGGTTCAGATGCTCGTCGAGAATGCGCTCATGTTCAGCACCGCTCAACTCGGGAAATCCATGCGAGATGTTATCGAGGGCGATGCGGCGATATTTCGGGAAAAGCGGGAACAGAGCGCGGACGACCAACGTGCCGAGCCTCAGAGCCTGCGGGTACGGTAACAGTCGAAAGGGCACCGAGAGCCACAGAAAGAAAAGATAGATGAAAAGATCGCGCAGCGTTATCAGAATTTTCATAGAAGATAGCCGAATTTATGGAATATCAGGTTGCAGATACGCCGCGCCGAAGACGCCGGCAGAGTCGCCAAGCCTGTTTCGAACGACGGGCGTATCAAGATCGGGATGAAAGGCATGCCGTTTCATTCGTTGCACGCCCTCCGTATAGAGTTCGTCGACGTTGGATAACCCTCCGCCAAGCACGACGATGTCGGGATCGAGAACAGAAATTAATCCGCCGAGGGCGCGACCGAAGTCGCTCAGGAATTGATCGAAGGCTGCGGCAGCACCCGCTTCTCCTTTGCGGGCGGCCTCAATGATCTCAGGAGCCCTGAGTTTTTTGCCCGTGCGGATGTTATACTGATTCTCGAGGCCTGTTCCTGAGATGAGCGTCTCGACGCATCCTCTATTACCGCACCAGCATTCCGGCCCGGCGGGATCAATCGATAGATGCCCCCATTCGCCGGCAATGCCATGGCGACCTCTGTATATCTCGCCGTTGAACACGATGCCGCCGCCGCATCCCGTTCCCATAATCACGCCAAAGGCATTCTGAGCCCCGGCGGCCGCTCCGAGGCGGGCCTCGGCCAGGATGAAGCAGTTTGCGTCGTTTTCGATGGTTACGGTATGATCAAGCATCCGCTCAAGATCTGCCTTGAACGGTTTTCCGATGAGAACGGTCGTATTGGCGTTTACGACTCTGCCTGTTCGAGGCTCCATGATTCCGGGGATTCCGATACCGATGGTATGGTCGCTACCGTCTGTGAAGGCGCGGCCTTCCTCGATTAGACGGCAGATGTTTTCACAGATGGCCTCGTAGCCTTCGAGCTTCGGAGTCGGGCTGCGTTTGCGCAGAAGCACCTCGTCAGTGGCAGAAAGAACGATGATCTCGGTTTTTGTGCCGCCAAGATCGATGCCGATGCGATACCGTTCAGGCATGCAGGTCAGGCTGTGCAGCGAAGGGGGAGGGTCAACGGAAATTATGTTCATGAATATCGCTCATGCTCCGATCCTCAGAGTATGAAGGCTCCTCTTATAACTCGCGACGGCCAGCCCGTAGCAACAGGTGTGATTGAAGAATCGGAATTTATTCGTGCGCCTGTTTCGGCCGTTTTCCGGGCGATTACGACAGCGGCCCTGCTGGATGAATGGGGAGCCGGTCCGGCACGCTTCCAGGCAAAGGCCGGTGGGCGTTTCTTCTTATGGGACGGAGACATGGAAGGAATGGTTGTGGAAATCCAGGCCCCGAATCGACTGGTCTTCACGCTGCGCGAGCGTGAATGGAAAGAAGAATGGCGGGATTCACTGGTACTGTTTACGTTGACCGAGGAGCGAGGCGGGACGCGCATCACCCTGCGTCATTCCGGTTTTACCGACCGTCGCACACTCGAGCGACACAGAGAAGGCTGGGGCGAATACTATATCGGACCGCTGAAGGCCTTCTGCGAAGAACGTCATCGGTCCTGATTCGCATTCTTTTCCTGATTTTTCCTCCTGTCCTTGTTGGGTGTGCCAGCTTCACGCCCATCCGCTCGCCTGAAAAGGGTAGCCTCGAAAATCCGATCTGCACTGCAAGCGTGCATGAGCAGCGACAGTTCCTGCGAAGACTGCGCTTTTCAGACGGCGCAAAGCTGGCGTATGAACGCCAGGCGCCCGTGATCTCGCCTGAGCGTCAAATTCTTGATCCCTATCATGTCTGGCCCGATCGAGGCGAGCTTTTTGGCCCGCTTGCCGTCATCCCCGAATCTGATCCTGGGGTAGTGCCTGTGACCCGACTTCTGTATTTTATGCTGAGCGATACGGAGTGTACCGGAGCACAGACGCCGCCCGACTTCGCGCTTGCTGAAGTAGATTAGGAGCATCTCAAAAGTGCCCTCGACCAGGGCAGAGAAGAAAAGATTAACGATTTTTTTCCCGTATTGCCTTGATTTTACGGGATACAGGGCCGAACCTGTACCGAGGTAGCAGATATGTATCGTTTTGCATTGGTTGTTCTTATATCGCTTGTTTTACTTCCCGAGCTTGCACTCGCCGGCCCGAAAGAGGGCATTTCTGCCGAATTTCGCGCCGTCGAAGAGGGCATTCGCAAAAGGAAGCATGACCCGGCCGTCTTGCAGAAAACGCTCGAAGATAACCTTGTTCGTGCAATGCGGTCGGCCATTCGAAGGCGCTTCTACGAAGATGAGAAAAAGCATCTTGAAGGATTGACCCCCGAGAATATCACCTGGGAGAAGACGTTCTCTGATAACGTCTATTTCGTCAAATTCCGCTACTTTATCGTACGTTTTGACTTTGCCCGGGATCCGCGACTCTTTATCCAGGCCCCGCTTTATGAGAAGTTCCTGATCCTCGACGAGTTCGAAGGCGACTCTCATAAGAACGAGACTCCGGCAAAGCCTCAGTAATCTACTCGGTTTTACGATGTTGCCTGTAGACAGAGAACGGAAAGAGCTCTGTGAGAGTCTGCTACCCGGATTGATCGACGCCATCCAGAAGGCCGCCGCCGAAGTGCAGCGGCTTTTTCTTTCGCGCAGCTTTGCCGTAAGCGAGAAGGGCCCGGGCGATCTTTTGACTTCGGCCGACCTTGCGTCGAACGATATATTACACGATGCCTTAACGAAGCTGCTACCCGATGCCGTCTGGATCTCTGAAGAATCGGCACAGTCAGAGGCACGTCAATCCCATCGCTTTGCCTGGATCGTCGATCCCATCGACGGAACAAAGGAATTCGCCGGCGGTATTCCCGAGTATTCCATTTCAGTCGGGCTTGTTGCCGATGGCCTTCCGATCCTTGGCGCCGTTGCGCTTCCGGCTGAAGGCCTGCTCTTTGCCGGTGGAATCGATGTGGGAGTCTTTGAGCTCGACGAAAAAGAGCGAAGACGTATTCAGAGCACCGTTACGCCCGCTCTTAACGAAGCGAGCATTCTTGTAAGCAGCACGGAATTCAAGAAAGGCGTCTTTGAGGATGCCGTATTTGCAGATCTGAGATTGCATCCGACGGGAAGCGTGGCGCGAAAGCTTGCCCTGATCGCCGGTGGTCGCGGCGATGCAAACATCAGCCTGTACCCGAAAAATGAATGGGATATCTGCGGGGGAATTGCGCTCGTTCTTGGAGCGGGCGGCAAAGCCCTGCACCTGAACCTCGAAACACAGGAGTGGGAGGCACATCGCTTCAACGCTGCGTCGCTTTTAACCTATGGCCTCATTGCCGGATCGTCCGATCTGGTCGATGCTCTCTGTAAAAGGCAGCAGGAAGAGAGATGGCCGGTGCGACGTGAGTACGGTCGCTAACTCTGCCTGAAAAACCCTTGTTTCCCAGCCCTCATCAGGAAAGAAGGGCACAGGCTATGCTTCCATCCCTTCAACTTCCCGGCAAACCTCATACGGAAAAGCTGGAACCGGGTCTGTCCTTCTTCGACCTCTTTCGCATCATCGAATCCGAGCAGAAGCATTGTTTCTTGCTCGAATCTCTGGACCCGAATAACCGGCATTCGCGTTACTCTGCGATCGGATTTGATCCGCTTGCGCTGCTTCGCGGCCGCCCCGGACGTCTGATCTGGCAGTCCGATCGGCATGACGTGAAGCAGAGTGAGCTTGCCTGCGAGAATCCGTATCTTGCTCTTCGTGACTGGTTCCCGAACGGCATACTTTCGCGCAACTATGCGGGCGGTCTCGTCGGTTATATCGGCTACGACGCATCGGTCTTTTTCGAGCCGTCTCTTGAATTGAAGATGCATGATCGTTTTGATCCCTTCGTTTTCGGGCTCTACCTGGACGGCATCGTCTGCGATACGATGACGGGCGAAATCTTCTATTATTCGTATGGCGAGAACCGAGCCGATCTCGTGCGTTCTTATATGAACCGACCGGCACTTCGATCCGGTCCTGCCTCGGTTGAATATCTCGGCGATTCGGCGACAGAAGAGCAGCACCGGCAGATGGTCGAGGCCACAAAAGAAGAGATCCGCGCCGGCAACACCTTCCAGTGCCAGATCGGACTGCAGAAAAACTATCGCATCACCGGCGATACGCTGACGATCTACGAACGCCTGCGCCGTATATCGCCGTCGCCGTTTATGTTTTATTTGAAGTTCGACGACGTGAAGCAGATCGGCGCAAGCCCTGAGCTTGTCTTTCGCCTGCAGCAGGGTGAGATGGAAACCTACCCTCTTGCCGGAACGACGGCGCGCGGAGCCAGCGAAGACGAAGACATTTCCCTTGCGCGAGCTCTTCTGAATGATCCGAAAGAGATCGCCGAACATAACATGCTTGTCGATCTTCACCGTAACGACCTCGGTCGCGTGGCAAGATTCGGTACCGTTAAAGTGCGGCATCTGATGGATATACGCAAGTTCAGCCATGTTCAGCATATATCCAGCGAGGTCGTCGGCATCCTTGCGCGTGATAAGACGATGTTCGACGGGCTGGCCAGCTGCTTTCCTGCCGGAACGTTATCCGGTGCGCCGAAGATCGAGTCGATGAAGATTATCCAGCGCCTTGAAGGCGACGCCCGCGGTCCATACGGCGGAGCGGTCGGTCAATTCGGCCTTAACGGAAACGCTACGTTTACGATTCCGATTCGCACGCTTTTTATTTCGGGAGAAGATGCCTTCGCGCGGGCGTCGTCGGGCATCGTTTATGATTCCGTTCCGAAAAACGAATACGAAGAGATTCAGCGCAAGCTTGCGGCCATGGATCTCTGTCTGAAGGAGTTCATGAACTAATGAAAGTCCTGATTATCGACAACTACGATTCCTTCACGTTTAACCTGTACCAGTATGCGGGCGAGCTGCTCGACGAAAAGGGAGGCGCTTTTCGCCTGGACGTTGAGCGGAACGATGCGATCACTCTGAAAGAGATCGCATCGCGCCGATATGAACGCATCATCATCTCTCCGGGGCCTGGAGACCCGACGGACAGGGCCTACTTTGGCATCTGCTCAGACGTGCTGCTCGGGCCGGCGAAAGAACTTCCGGTGTTAGGCGTCTGTCTGGGCATGCAGGGCATGGCGGCCGTGTACGGAGGGAATGTACGCAGGGCGAAGTTACCCATGCACGGCAAAACGTCGCTTGTTAAGCATGACGGAAAGGGAGTCTTTCA
The DNA here is from genome assembly GCF_000243335.1 of Leptonema illini DSM 21528. Lineage (NCBI taxonomy): Bacteria > Pseudomonadati > Spirochaetota > Leptospiria > Leptospirales > Leptospiraceae > Leptonema > Leptonema illini. The sequence goes on from NZ_JH597773.1 coordinate 1,428,836, forward strand.
AGGTCTACCCGACAATCTTCAGGTGATGCGCTATCATTCTCTGATCGTTGAACGCAATTCTCTGCCCGACTGTTTCGAAGAGACGGCTGTCAGCCAGGACTCCGAAGAGCTTATGGGTATTCGTCATCGCGAATACCGTCATCTTGAAGGGATTCAATTTCATCCGGAGTCCTTCGCCACCGAAGGCGGTATGGAGATGCTGCGCAATTTTCTCTTTCCGGGTTAACGCCACATGAAAACGAAGCACCACGTTATTGGCGAAGACGGGGCGGCCTACCTCATCGCCGAGATCGGACTCAATCATAACGGCGACGAGGCCCTGGCCGTCCGCATGATTGAAGAGGCGGCGCGAAGCGGGGCGCATTGCGTTAAATTCCAGCTTTTTCAATCGGATCTTTTCTTCGATCGCAACGCCAGGTTGGGCGTAGGACCGCCCGGATCGCTGGGCGATTTCTTTCGCCAGTTCGAGCTTTCGCGTGAGTCCTGGAAGAGACTGGCCCGGGCCTCCGACGAAAACGGTGTGGACTTTCTCTGTTCGGTCTTCGATTATGAATCCCTCGTTTTTTATAAAGAATTGCTTGAGACGTCGGGTCATAAGACGCATTACCTGAAAATCGCTTCCACCGATCTTACGAATCGTATTCTGCTTGAACAGGCGAAGTCGATGGGCTTTGAGATCCTGCTTTCGACAGGAGCATCGGTTGAAGATGAGGTTGCGCGAACGATCGACTGGATTGGAAGGCCCGCCGTGCTCTTTCTGTGTGTTTCGTCGTATCCGGCTTTGCCGGCCGATTACAACCTGAGTCTGCTACCGGCCTGGAAAAGGAAATACGGTTGTGCAATCGGCGTATCGGACCACTGCGAGTCGCTTGTCGTATCGATGGCCGCCGCTGCCATCGGAATCGTCGGCTCAGACGGGATTGCCATCGAGCGCCATTTCACGGTCGACCGCAAGCTTCCCGGCCCAGACCAGGCGCTATCATCGACGCCGGCGCAGATGCGTGAGTTGCGCGAAGGCGTCGATCTACTGCGGGCCGCTAAGGGCACAGGCATCAAAGAAAGCATGTCATCTGAAGAAGGGGTGCGAAAGTACGGGCGCCGTTCTCTCTACTATCGCAAGGCCCTGCCGGCCGGACATATTCTTTCGATCGACGATATCATCGCGCTGCGACCGGGCGGCGGCATTCCCGTCGAACAGTATACGGGTTTTGTCGGCCGCCCTCTGAAGAATGCCGTTCAGGAAGGTTCTCCTGTGAATGCAGGGGATTTCACTTGATCCCATTCGCATGAAAGAAAGTCTAACCGTGTGAACCGTGCACGTAGCGAATCCTTATTTCAAGAAGCCTGTCATTATCTTCCAGGCGGCGTAAACAGCCCTGTCAGAGCCTTCCGTTCGGTGGGCGGTACGCCCGTATTCATGCAAAAAGGCGAGGGATGCTATCTTACCGACGTCGATGGCAACCGTTATCTCGACTTCTGTTGCTCCTGGGGGCCGCTCATTACAGGCCACCGTCCGGCGCCGATTGTGAAGGCGCTGCGTGAGCAGATCGACGAATGCCTTACTCTCGGTACTCCGAATCCGAAAGAGGTCGAGCTGGCCCGTCTGCTTGTTGAAGGCGTTGCGCGAGACGTGAAATCGGTGCAGCGTGTGCGGTTTGTCAGCTCGGGAACCGAGGCGGTGATGAGCGCCCTGCGCCTTGCCCGCGGATTCACAGGCCGCAAGCGCATCGTCAAGTTTGACGGCTGCTATCACGGCCATTCCGATGCACTGCTTGTAAAGGCGGGCTCGGGCCTGGTAACGTTCGGGCAGCCCGATTCGGCCGGCGTTCCCGAGGACTTCGTTCGCGATACGATCGTTCTGCCCTTAGCCGACAGAGAGGCTGTCGAGCAGCTCTTCGCTCGTGAAGGCGATCAGATCGCCTGCATTATTATCGAACCCGTGCCGGCTAACAACGGCCTCCTGATTCAAACGCCCGAATACCTGAAGTTCCTGCGTGAGATCACGGCAAGACATGGCGCCCTTCTGATCTTTGACGAGGTTATCAACGGATTCCGCCTGCAGTTCTCTGGAGCGGCCGGCTACTACGGAATAGAACCCGATCTGATCACCTACGGCAAGATCATCGGCGGCGGTATGCCTGTGGGCGCCTTTGCAGGCCGGGCTGAGATCCTCGAAAAGATCGCACCGCTCGGTCCCGTATATCAGGCCGGTACGCTCAGCGGCAACCCGATGGCGATGGCTGCCGGACTTGCTCAGCTCAGTATGCTCACGCCCGAGCTTTATGCCGGTCTGGAAGAAAAAGGCCGGTATCTTGAAGAGCAGTTTAACCGAATGGATAATCTTCCTTTCCGTATGTGCCGCGTCGGTTCGATCTTCTGGCTCTATGACGCCGCACACGAACGGCCGGTGCGCGCCGATCAGATCGATCGTGAGTCGATGAAAACGTATGCGGCCTTCTTTCATCACTGTCTTGACCGCGGCGTGTATCTCGCTCCGTCGGGCTATGAAGTAGGCTTTCTCAGCACTCCGGTGCAGAGATCCGATCTTGATCTTTTTCTATCGATCGCTTCGGAATTCCGACGCTGACGACAGAGGGCATGAAAAACGGCACTGACAGAGTTTTTGGCCATCCCGGGTTATACCTCGGACTGATGTTCCTGGTCATCTCGGCGCAGCTTTTCTGGTGGCTTCTGTTTTTTGCCGAGATCCGCTTCGCCCTCGTTCATGTGCAGGACGAAAGAGATCGCATACTTGAGATGGCGCTGAACGGAGATCCGGGTCTTGTCGCGCCTCCGTATATTCGCCTTGAAAACGGGCGTTATACCGTAGACCGGGAAGTTGTCGAGGCCAGAAGGCATGAGCGTGATCGCAACGTCGTTATGATAATCGCCGAGGCTTCGTTCTTTCTGGCCGTTTTCGGAGCCGTCTCCATTATTCTTGTAAAGCTGTATCGTAGCGAACGACAGCTGGCAAAAGAGCAGGAACTCTTTCTAAACTCGTTTACGCACGAGCTGAAAACTCCCCTGGCCGCCATCAAGCTGAATCTGCAGACGTTGAAGAAGCGTCCCGATCATGCAGCGACGCCGGAGTTAGTCGAAGGGTCTTTGCGAGAGGTAGAGATCCTGAATCGGCGTATCAGCGAGATTCTTCTCGGCGGCGAACTCTCATCAGAGCAGTCGAACGAGAAAAACGGCGCCGGCGAGGGCACGGCCTTTTTCCCGATTCTTGAGCGCACGATCGGCGAGCTGCATTCTCTCATAAAAGAGAGGAATGCCGTCATCACGGTCGGATGGCTTCCGCCGATTACGGGGCGGTTGCGATCCCTGCTGCCGTCAGGAAGTCAGATCCCTGAGGCGCTTGTGGAGAAGGTCGTCGTCGATCGATCGGGGATCGTTCAGGATAACCTGTTAACGCTGCAAACTCTCGAAGAAAACCCCCTGGCTCTTGAGCCGCGAGAACTGGGAAGCGTTATCGGCGAATTGATCACCAATGCTCTGATCTATTCAGGAGAGTTGGCACGGCTACGCATTCTACTCCGACAGAAAGGCCGGCGCATGCAGTTGTTTTTTGTGGATAACGGCCCGGGTATTCCCTATGTAGAGCGCAAGAATATATTCAGGCCGATGGTGCGCTTGCAGAGGCAGAGCGGATTTGTGCCCGGAACGGGCATGGGCCTTGCTAACGTCAGGGCCTTGCTACTGCGACGTGCAGGAAGCATTCGTCTTCTGCCTTCGCCAGAGGGAGCTCGCTTTCTCGTAGAAATCTCTATCAAGAAATCTACATCTGGAGCCGGCCATGAAGCCTAAGATCCTTCTTGTCGAGGATGAGCCCGTGTTGCGCTCGGGAATCCGCCTCAATCTCGAAGACGAAGGATACGAGGTCGAGGCCTTTGAGAGCGCCGATAGCTTTCTGGCCGAGCGAGAGTCTCTTCTTTCGGGAAACAGCCCGTATGATCTTGCCATTCTCGATATGATGTTGCCGGGAAGATTGCAGGGCCTCGAGCTCTGTCGCCTGATTCGCTCTCGTTGGTCGATGCCGATCCTCTTTCTCACGGCGCGTAACAAGCTCGAATACAAACTTGATGCCTTTGAATCGGGCGCCGACGATTATATCACGAAACCTTTCGAGCTGGAAGAGCTGCTTGCGAGAATCCGGGTGAGGTTGCGCAAACACAAAATCGTCGACGCCTTTCAGATCGGAAGTTATCGGCTTGATTTCAACCGTGATACGGCCGTTCACACTTTAACCGCCGAAGAGGTGCGTTTTACAGAGAAGGAGATCGGCATTCTGAAACTGCTGCTTGAATCGCGCGGGCGCCCCGTCACGCGCGACGAGATCCTTGATCGCGTCTGGGGAACGGCTGAATTCCCCACGAATCGCACCATCGACAACTTTATCGTTAAGTTCCGTCGCATCTTCGAGCAGGATCCGGCGCATCCGACGCTTTTCATTACGCGCCATGGCCGCGGATATGAGCTTGCCCCTGAGGGCGAAGCCGAAAAATAAGACCGTGTCACCATCGATCCTGATCCAGGCCCTGAAGGGGCAGAAATGCAATCGTATCCCATTCTGGTATATGCGGCAGGCAGGCCGCTACCTGCCCGAGTACAACGAGATTCGCAAAGGACGAACCTTTCTCGATATGTCGACCAATGCCGACATCGCATACGAGATCACGATTCAGCCGCACCGGCGCTTTCAGAACGACGGACTGATCCTCTTTGCCGACATCCTTACCCCGCTTCATGCATGCGGCGTTCCGCTGTATTTCGAAGAGAAGCGCGGCCCGGTACTGGAGCGCACGATCTCAAAAGAAGAGGATCTTCATATACTCGAAAGTTTTTCGCCCGCCGAGCAGTGCCCCTATATCGGTGAAACGTTAACACGGCTTACCGCATACGCTTCCGGTCAAAGTGAAAGACCTGCCGTGCTGGGATTTGCAGGCGCTCCGTTTACGATGGCCTCGTATCTGATCGAAGGCGGGACTTCGAAAAAATTCGAAAAGATCCGCTCGATCATGTTCGGTCAGCCTGAACTGTTCAAAAAGTTATGCGACCGGCTTGTGGACATGACCGTCGACTATCTGCGATATCAGTTTAAAAGCGGCGCCGAGGCCGTGCAGCTCTTCGATAGCTGGGCGGGCATCCTGTCGGCCGAGCAGTACGACGAGTTTGCAGGACGTTATACAGAAGAGATCATCCGACGATTAAAAGCTGAATTCGATCATCCTATCATTCTCTTTGTCGGCGGAGGCCATCACCTTCTGCCCGAGATGGTGCGTCAGAATCCCGACGTCATCAGCCTCGACTGGCGTGTGCGCATCGAAGACGTTGAGAAGATACCGTCCCGCATCGCCATACAGGGGAATCTTGATCCGCTTTATCTTTACGGCGGCAAGGATCGCGTGATTCGCGAAACGGAGGCCGTGCTGAATCGTTTTGCCTCGCGTCCCGGTTACGTCTTCAATCTCGGTCATGGCATTCATCCGGCGTCGCCGCTTGAGAATGTCGAGGCGATGATCCAGACGATTCGCAACTATCGATGATACCGTCCTGCACGACCGGAATTTGTAAGCGCTTCATAGCGCTGGCGACGGCCTGTATGCTGTCCTCCTGCGCGGCGTTATTGCGTGACGGTAAGCCCGTCGAGTTCACGGCGGCAACCTACAATGTACACTATATGGAGCGCGGGATACCCGGCCTGGTTCGCACAATCAAAGGGCTCGACGCCGACGTGGTGGCCATGCAGGAGGTGCTGAGCACGGGTGGTCAGCCCGCCTCTGCACAGATCGCCGGCAGTCTGGGCTATCAGCATGTGGCCAGCATGCCGTATGTGAACTACGGCAGCGCACAGTGGGTACTGGTCATTCTATCGAGACATCCGATCGTCGCTCGCGACGAGATACGGCTCGGGAATTCGCGACGGGCACTACGAGCCGTAGTAAACATAAATGGCCGTCCCGTTGAGTTTATCACGATGCATCTCATGCCGCTCGCCGGACATATCGGCGGAATGCAGAGCGTGCGTCAGCGAGCGCAGTCACGAAGGACTGAAATCACCGATCTGTTAACCTGGCTGGGCGAGGCGAAACGTCCGCGCATTCTGCTCGGCGATTTCAACATGCTGCGCGGCACGATGGGATTCTACGACCTTGATGAATACGATCTCGTCTCAGACGTTTACAGCGACGCCGACGGAGGCTGGCTGCCGACGAACAGCGACACCTTTCCGTTGCCCGATGATACTCGCAAAAAGATCGGCGAACGCGTTCCAATCTGGCTTGTTCCGCGCAGCATCACGCTCGACTATATCTTCGTCAGCGATGGGGTGAGCGTTCTCGACACCGATGTGATCAAAAGCGATGCGTCCGATCACTGGCCGCTTGTCGGTCGATTCAGGCTCTGAGCAGCCTCTGTACTCACCGGTAAAACTGGCGTAACTGTCTGCCCGATATGCCTGAATTTTTCAGTCTTTGAGTCCTGAGAGCGGGCATCCCGGTCTATTTTTTGATTGACAGATCAGTCAATTTCGCTTCAGCTCAGGAAAAAGGAGCGGCAGGAATGCATTCAAAGAGCGAAGAGCGGCGAAAGCCATCGGTTATTATCATCGGAGCGGGCATGACGGGCATTCTCATGACCATCAAGCTGAAGCAGATGGGCATCGACGAGATCACCATTCTTGAAAAGAAAGAGAAGGTGGGCGGCACATGGCGAGAGAACACCTATCCAGGCGTGGCCTGCGACATCCCCGCTCATATGTACACGTATTCTTTTGAGCCGAATCCGGAGTGGAGCCATCGCTTTGCACATGGCGATGAGATCCAGGCTTACTTTGAGCGCGTAAGCGCAAAATACGGTGTGACTCCGCTTGTGCGTTTCAACGAGGCCGTGACGTCGGCTCGCTACGCCGATGCACGCTGGACGGTGAAGACGAGCAAGGGCAATACGTTTACGGCCGATTTCGTAGTCTGCGCCACCGGCATCCTTCATCATCCGGCAAGGCCTGACATCGCCGGGCTGGGTGATTTCAAAGGCGCCATGTTTCATACGGCCGAGTGGGATCACAGCGTCGATCTGAAGGGCAAGCGTGTCGGCATCATCGGAACAGGTTCGACGGCCGCTCAGGTCATTCCCGAGCTTGTGAAGCTGGCGGGTTCGGTTTCCGTATTCCAGAGGACTCCGCAGTGGATACTCAAGATTCCCGATCATCATTACAGCGAGTCGTCGAAGGCGAGCTGGCGCAAGAACCCGCGAAGGCTCTCGCTCTATCACTACCTCTATACAAAGGCCGTCGAACATACCTTTTCGAAGGCCGTTATCGGCAAGTGGCTGCAGCATCGACTGGCCGATTATCTGTGTCGTCGCAATCTGCGGAAAAGCGTAAAAGATCCGGTACTGCGGGCGAAACTTACGCCGAATTATCGCGTCGGCTGCAAGCGTATCATCGTGAACGGCACGTTTTACGATGCCATTCAGAAGCCGAACGCTCATCTGATCACAGATCGTATCAAACAAATCGAGGCTAAAGGAGTCGTAACCGAAGACGGAAAACTGCACGAGCTTGACGTTCTTGTGCTCTCGACGGGCTTTCATCCGTTCAATTTTATGCGTCCGATGGATCTGCGAGGCGAACAATCCGACATCGAGCATACCTGGCAGAAGAAGGTGCAGGCCTATCGATCGATCTTTATTCCTGGTTACCCGAACTTCTTTTTGATGCTCGGGCCGAACACGCCGATCGGGAACTTCTCGGTCATCGCTATGAGCGAGGTGCAGACGCAGTATGTGCTCAAAGTGATCGAGAAGTGGCGAAACGAGGAGTTCGACGCCATCGACGCGCGGCCCGAGGCGCTCCGAGCGTATAACGAGTATCTAAAGGCGGGTATGAGCAAAACCGTCTGGGTGGGCGGCTGTCAGAGCTGGTATCTTGATGCGGACGGAGATCCGGCGATGTGGCCGTACTCCTGGCAGCAATGGGTGAAGGAGATGTCAGAGCCCGACATGCGTGACTTCACGACCCGCACCGTCGGGCAGACCGAACCCGTTCTTACAGGATCAGGCCGGAGCTGATTAGAAAGATAGCACCGCCATGGGTCAGCCGGAATGATTCTGAAGCGAACGGCGATCATTCCGGCCAGCGACCCTTCCCATAACGTAAAGAGCAGTAAAGGCCAGCCAGCGGCAGAAACCGTCGTCTTAGCCGTGAATCTCCTGCAACGAATGCACTGAGAAGCTCATATCCTTCATCTTCTTGAGTCCGTTAACGAACGCCTGGCTTCCTTCAAGCGTCGTGATGCAGAGGATGCGGTTGCGAATCGCCTCCTGTCGGATCAGGAAGGCGTCGTCGCGCGTCTGTCGCGAATGCGGGATGTTGATGATCAGACGGATGTTGCCGTTTTTGATCTCATCAAGCGGATTCGGGCTCTTGCCATCTTTTAATTTGTAAAGCGATTCAATCGTAATGCCGTGCTGGCGCAGATAGTCATGTGTGCCCGATGTGCCGTAGAGCTTGTAGCCCATCTCAAGCAGGATCTTCGCTTCTTCGACCATATGCGGCTTGGCCGGATCGCTGACGCTGAAGAATACTCCTGCACCGGGACGCGGCAGCCGTTCGCCGGCGGCGATCACCGCCTTCAGATAGGCCTCTTCGAAGGACTGGGCGATGCCCATGACCTCGCCCGTGGACTTCATCTCGGGGCCGAGGATGATGTCGGCGCCCGTAAAACGAGAGAAGGGAAGCACGACTTCTTTCACCGCAATGAAGCCCGACGGCTTCGGAGGATTCGGCAGCACGTCTTTCAGTTTTTCACCACACATGATGCGTGTCGCAAGCTTGGCCAGAGGAACGCCTGTGGCCTTGCTCACAAAAGGAACGGTACGCGACGCCCTCGGGTTAACCTCAATAATGTAAAGCGTGCTGTTCTGGATGGCGAACTGGATATTCATCAGACCCACGACGTGAAGCTCACGTGCCAGCTTCGTCGCCGCCTGTTTGATCTCCTCGATCATCGAATCAGAGATTTCAACGGCGGGCAGGGCGCAGGCAGAGTCGCCGGAATGCACGCCGGCTTCTTCGATATGGCGCATGATGCCGGCGACATAAACGTCTTCGCCGTCAGAAAGCGTGTCCACGTCCATCTCGATGGCGTTTTCCAGAAATCGATCGATCAATACCGGATGTTCGGGGTTAATCGACTCGGCCTCTTTCATGAATTGAAGAAGCTGATCCTGATCGTGCACGATCGCCATGGCGCGGCCGCCGAGAACATAGCTCGGGCGCACAAGACACGGATAACCGATCGAGGCGGATTTCTCAAGCGCCTCGTCTACATCATGAGCGATGGCGTTCGGCGGCTGACGCAGGCCGAGCTTCTCGATCATCTGTGAGAAGAGATCACGATCTTCCGCCCGATCGATCGAATCGGGAGATGTACCGATAATCGGAACGCCGGCCTTTGCCAGATCCTGTGCAAGGCGGAGCGGCGTCTGGCCTCCGAACTGAACGATCACGCCCGTCGGCTTTTCGTTTTCGCAGATATGAAGAACATCTTCGACGGTTAACGGCTCGAAATACAGCACGTCTGACGTGTCATAGTCCGTCGATACGGTTTCGGGATTCGAATTCACCATCACCGATCGAATGCCCATATCTTTCAGAGCGAAGGAGGCATGGCAGCAGCAGTAGTCGAACTCAATGCCCTGGCCGATGCGGTTAGGCCCGCCTCCAAGGATCATGATTTTTTTCGTATCGACGACGGCCGACTCGTCCATCTCTTCGTATGCCGAATAGAGATAGGGGGTCTTCGCCTCGAATTCGCCGCCACATGTGTCGATGCGACGAAATACTGGCTTCACTTTCCCGTCGGATCGTCGCTTGCGCAGATCGGCCTCTCCCTTTTTAAGAAGGGCGATGATTTCTTTTCTGCGTGCCGACACCGATTTGTTCTGATTCTGAATGATCTCTTCGATCGCGATGCGGTTCAGCAGGTAAGAAAGCTGGCGGTCGCTGTAGCCTTTTTCTTTCCAGGCGAGCAGCTCTTCTTCGCTGTTGATGCCTGTGAAGGCCAGCTCTTCATCGATCCAGTCCTCGAACTGATACAGGAACCAGCGATCGATGCGACACAGATCATAGATCTTCTCGAACGGAAAATCGATGCGGCCGCGTTTATGCATCTCCATGGCGATCTTCACGTCAAAGATGCGATCCGGATTGGGCATCTGCAGACTATCTTCGAGATAGGCGACAAGAGTATTGCTGCGCAGATGCTCATGAATACGGAACAGCTCGTCCAGGTTGCCGTCTGCACCGAAACCGGAGCGACCCGTTTCAAGCGAGCGAAAGGCCTTCTGGAACGACGCCTGAAACGTGCGTCCGACGGCCATCGTTTCGCCTACGGATTTCATCATCGAGCCGAGAACCTTGCGCGAGCCCGGGAATTTTTCAAATGTAAAGCGTGGAATCTTCGTCACGACATAATCGATAGTCGGCTCGAAAGAGGCCGGCGTTACCTTAGTGATGTCGTTTTGAATCTCATCCAGCGTATATCCGACTGCAAGCAGAGCGGCGATTTTAGCGATAGGAAAGCCCGTAGCCTTACTGGCAAGGGCCGAGGACCGGGAAACCCTGGGATTCATCTCGATCACGACCATCTCGCCGTTTTCGGGATTTACAGCGAACTGCACGTTTGAGCCGCCTGTGTCGACGCCGATCTCGCGGATGATGGCGATCGCGGCATCGCGCATGATCTGGTACTGATCGTCGGTAAGGGTTTGTTGCGGAGCGACGGTAATCGAATCGCCCGTGTGAACGCCCATCGGATCGACGTTCTCAATAGAACAGATAATGACGACGTTATCAGCCGTATCGCGCATCACCTCAAGCTCGTATTCTTTCCATCCGAGGATGGACTGCTCGACAAGTACCTGATGTGTGGGCGAGGCATCGAGTCCGCCCTGGCAGATATCTTCGAACTCGGCCTCGGTAAAGGCGATACCGCCGCCGGTGCCGCCCAGGGTAAAAGACGGCCGTATAATCAGCGGCAATCCCATCTTCTGATAGAAGGCGCGGGCATCGCTCATGCTATCGCAGAGGACGGATTCAGGCACTTTCAGCCCGATATCGCGCATCGCATCTTTGAAGCGCGAACGTGATTCGGCCTTGTCGATGGCATCGGCGCTGGCACCGATCAGTTTGATGCCGCGTTTTTCGAGCTCTCCGGTCTTATGCAGATCCATGACCAGGTTAAGCGCCGTTTGACCGCCGACGGTGGGCAGGATGGCCGAAGGCTTTTCTTTATCGATAATACGGAGCAGGATCTCGGGCGTCATCGGCTCGATATACGTGGCATCGGCCAGCTCGGGATCGGTCATAATCGTCGCCGGATTTGAGTTAAAGAGGATGGTGCGATAGCCCTCTTTTTTGAGGGCTCGACAGGCCTGTGTTCCGGAATAGTCGAATTCACACGCCTGACCGATTACGATGGGGCCACTGCCCGGGATGAGGATGGAGTCAATATCCGTTCTGCGGGGCATACGCGGCCAGAATCACGAAAGCGGCGATGTGGTCGAGTCAGAAAGCCTTCGAAACACGTCCGAGCTCAAGAATTGCTATCCAGAACTTACAGGACATCCGATTCGGGACGGCCTGCCAGGCCCTGAGCTCTCACAGGGCGCACCGATTCAAGATAGGTGTCATCTAATCGTCAGGGAAGCTCCTTGTAGAAGACAGATCCACTGCCGCCCACGGACACACAGATGGATGGGGAACAGGTAAAGCCATAGCCGCGGCCGGCGAATCCAATTGTAACCCAGCTCCCGCCATTGTCGGAGGATTTCATCACGCCATTTTCGGTCGTCGCATATATGTCACTGCCAGTATCGTGAACCCGCTGAACAAAACTATACTCTGGTAAGGTATATTCGGAGAAACTGGTCCAGTCTGTTGTTCTATCATATGGTTCGGGAAAAGCTGTCAAATCATCCATAAGACGGCGGCCGGCTAATAGATAGTAAGAGTCGTTGCGCTTGAAGATACCGGTATAGCTTTTATATGTATCTCTTTTATTGAGCACCCAGTTATCGCTTATTGTGCAGTTTGCATCACACTGAACGGTCCAGCCTTTCTCGCCGACGATTCTGATCCGGCCTATTTCATCGATATAAGCATCTCGAGGCATGCCCTCGGGGTCAATATCTTTTGAAATAACCTGCCAGTTGTTGCCGTCGGATGATATGGCGAAACGAAAGCTTTTAGCCAAACCGTTTTTGTATAGTCCATAGGCCAGCCACAATTCATTATGGTGCTTGATACCGAAAAATTTCGTGATTGTGGAATCTACTGTTTTCTTGGTCCACGTAGTGCCATTATACGAAAAGATGATCCCGGTTGATGTAACTATGTTCAAGTTTGTACCATCGCCGGCAATATCATTCAAATCATCAGAATAATAGCTACAGCCACTAATCGTTACAGGCGTCCATGTCTTTCCATCTGAGGATGTAAGTAAGGTACAACGGTTTCCCGTTGCGTAAAACTTACCATTCAGATACCTGACGGAATTGAGCCTCTGGCTTGTTCCGGTCGGAGCGTATGTCCAGTCGATCTTACTGCCACTGCCTGTACTGGAGGTGGAGGTTTTTGAATTCTGAGGATTATAGTCATAAGGCAGTGTCAGCGTCATTGGCTGACCATTTACTGTTCCGGCGAAGGTATCATAGCCGCGAATGCGATTATCGTTCCAATCCAGCGAGAACCGATAGATCGTTTTATACTCTTCTGTTCCATTGAGTTCGTAACTCTTTCCGTTTAAATTGAAGAAACCATCCGTTCGTATGGGTAAGGATGCTGATGACTCTCCGCTTATACTCCAATCGTCGATGTGATCCTTCAGGTGATATTCACCGTGCTCTATGATAATTGTGCCATTCATGAAGTCACGGTCCGTATCGTTATTGTAAGGCCATTCAGTACTGTTGATCCCGAGAGCCGCCCTGTCCTTGAACGAAACCGTACCGTCAACGCAATTAGAGAACTTTAACTGCAGATTCATATCCGTCACGTCTATCCAGACCGTCGAATAGTCCGAGCCGATTTCGTAGTGCGTTGTGCCGGTAAAAGAGCCTGTCATGAGGGGACAGTGGCTGGTGGGAGTGACGGTAAACGTAAAATAAGCGCTTCCCTGTTCGGCCCGATTCACGATGTCTGAACGCAGTCGGTTCAGCTCTGCCGCCAATTCTTTCATCACTAAAGAGCGAATATCCGATCGCTTCTCAAGGGTCGTAGACGCTGAGGAAGCATAGTAGGCTGCGTTGTAGAGCTGAAAGCCGCCCGTGTCGGCCGCCGCACCGGTATGGGCAGACAGATAGAAAGCCACTTCGGCCTCTGAACGCATGGATTCAGGGTATTGAAGTTCAAGAGGCTTCAGAGGGGCTGTGTCAGGCAATCCTCCGAGTGCAAGAAGAGACATCATATCTGTTTCTTCTTCCTTGCAGGCAGCGGCAAGCAGACAGACTCCGGCCAGAAGGACATGCAGTGCTTTCATACATCTCATAATGAAAGAGTTGGAATTTCAAGTACAGAGGAAAGCATATTTTCAGACATATTGACATTTTTACAAACATGACTGAGAAAGCAAATTTATTCCAGTAAACAGGTTTCAATGCTCTGAACAGCGTGGCTGACAGGTAACCGGAAGCAGGTCGATACTGTGAAATCGGCTTGCATACAAAGGCCATGGTGAACATCCCGCTCTATGGGCATGCTCAACCTCATCTCTCTTGCCGGCCTTATCGTACTCACGGGCTCGGCTATCCTGCTTTCAGGTACGATCCGACGTCAGAACTGGCGACTCATCTTCCTTGGAATCGGATTGCAGCTTGTTCTCGGCTGGCTCATCTTCCAGTTTCCAGGGGGAATGGCGGTCTTTGGGGCGGTAAATACGGCGGTGAACTCGCTTGCCGATCTCGCAGCTACCGGCGCACGCTTCTTGTTCGGCCCGCTTGCTCTGCCTCCAGGCACTGAGGGATCGCTTGGCTTCTTCCTTGCCTTTCAGGCCCTGCCCACAATCGTATTCTTTTCAGCTTTGATCGGGCTGCTCTATCATTTTGGAATCATGCCCGTTCTTATAAACTTCTTCTCAAAGATCTTCACACGGCTTTTTCGTACGTCAGGCGCCGAATCCATGGTCGCCGCCTCTTCAATCTTTGTCGGAGTAGAGGCAATGCTCACAGTGCGACCGTATCTGCTGCGCATGACGCGATCCGAGCTGCATACGGTGCTTGTGGCCGGGCTGGCCACTGTTTCGTCGAACGTTATGGCGCTTTATATCTTCACGCTGCGCGAAACCCTTCCTTCGATCGCAGGTCATCTTGTGACGGCTTCGATTCTCTCGGCGCCGGCCGCCCTTGTTTTCTCGAAGATCCTGCTGCCCGAGAAAGAGCAGCCCGAAACGCTCGGCACGCATGTAAAGGTTAGCTATGAGAAAGAGGGATCTTTTATCGAAACGATCGTGAAATCGTCGATGGACGGTATGAAGCTCATTACCGGTATCGTGGCCCTGCTGCTCTCTGTGCTTGGCCTGGTCGCCCTGATTGACGCCATGCTTGGCTGGTCGACCGGATTTCTGGGACAACCGTTAACCTTGAAGACCATCTTCTCTTATCTTTTTTATCCGCTTATCGCAGTCACCGGAGTTCCGTTTGAAGACATCTTTGCCGTTGCCGGTGTCGTCGGTGAGCGCCTCATCGTCACCGAAGTCGTTTCGTATCAGGATCTGGCGAAGCTCATGGCCGAGAATGCCATTCAGGAACGCAGCGCCGTCATCGCCACATATGCTCTCTGCGGTTTCACACACTTCGCCTCGCTTGCCATCTTTGCCGGCGGTATTACGGCCATCGTGCCTGAACGGACGAGAGATGTGGCCGCCGTATCAATGCGCGCCCTTGTCGCGGCGACCTTTGCAAGCCTGATGACGGCCTGTATCGCCGGCTTCTACTACTCAGGACAGAGCCTGCTTTTTTAAGAGTTACCACAGCGTCGCATTGAAACCGTGAATACCGGTTCCGATGCGAATGGTTCTTCTGGTAGAGAATACAGGTCGGTCGTTACGGTCGATACCTTCTCCCGCGATCATGTGAGACTGACCGCGGGACGGTATCACTGAAGTTCTTTATAGTAGACAGTGCCATTGCTACCAACCGCCGCACAGATCGCAGTCGAACAATCGAACCCGTACACAGAAGGACCAAAATCCTCGTAAAGGGCTGTCGTCCTCCAGTGCAAGCCGTCCTGACTGCTTCGAACCTTGTTGAATGAACTTGCATGCACTTCGTAGCCATCATCGTAGACCCTATTAGTAAACCCCGACTTTGATCCGGTTACCTCTTCGACACTACTCCAATCGGATGTCGAATCATAAGCAGAAGTTGTGTCGGCCATCAGATAGAAAATGCCGTTGCGCTTAAAAATGCCTGTGTAGGGTTTATTCTTGTCCTTCTTGGTGAAGGTCCAATTGGTACCAACTGTGCAGTTGGCGGCGCATCGACCCAGCCACCCATTATCACCGACGATCGATATGCCGGTTCCATCGAAGTACGCGTCATTGAGAGTATCCGTGACGGACGCTCCAGGCACGTCTGTCGGCGTTACCAATAACCATGTCGAGCCATCATCCGATACGGCGATAGTTGGATCGTCCATAACACCACCATAGGCAACCCATAGATCGTTGAGATATTTGATTCCAAAATAACGGGCATACAGGGAATTTAATTGCTGCTTGGTCCAGGTTATTCCATTGTCTGACTTGTATGCGTTTTTGTATTTGGTGACTATGATCAGCTTTGCGCCATCAGTTGCAATATCAGACAAATCTTCGTTACAACCGGCCCCCAGCGAAACGGGACTCCAGTTTTTTCCGTCCACGGAAGTAAGCAGCGTACAGTTGTCTCCAGTAGCCCAGAACTTACCCTTCAAGAATCGAACCGAGTTCAGCGTCGAGCTTGTTCCGCTCACTGCTTTTTTGAACGTGATCTTACTCGCTCTGCCTGTGCTATATGTTCTCTCGTTGAGAGGATTATAATCATAGGGCAAGGTCAGCGTCATTGGCTGACCGTTTACCGTTCCGGTGAAGGTATCATAGCCGCGAAGACGGTTCCCGTTCCAATCCAGTGCGTGCACGCTATAAAGGCTCCTGTACTCTTCTCTTCCGTTAAGACTGAACGCCTTTCCGTTCAGAAGGAACTCTGCGTCGGTGCGCATGGGCAGGGACGCTGACGATTCTCCGCTTATTGTGACTGCGGTAATATGATCTTCCAGGTGAAATTCACCATGCTCGATGATAATTGTGCCATCCGTGACATCGCGATCATAGTCGTTATTGTAAGGCCATACGTTACTGTTAATCCCGAGAGCCGCCCTGTCCTTGAACGAAACCGTGCCATCAACGCATTCAGTGAATTCCAACTGGAGATTCATATCATTAACGTCTATCCAGACAGTTGCATAGTCCGAACCGATTTCGTAGCGGGTTGTACCGGTCAGTGTGCCTGTCATATGGGGACAGTTACCGTCCGGAGTAAGGTTGAAAGTAAAATAAGCGCTTCCCTGGTCGGCGCGATTCACAATGTCCGAACGCAGTCGGTTCAGCTCTTCCGTCAATTCTCTCATTACTAAAGAGCGAATATCCGACCGCTTCTCAACGGTAGCAGACGCTGAGCTGGAATAGTAGACGGCGTTGTAGAGCTTAAAACCAGCTCTGTCGGCTGACAGACCGGCACGGGAGGAGAGATAGAAAGCCACTTCTGCCTCAGAACGCATGGCTTCAGGATATTCAAGCTCCAGAGGCTTCAGAGGGGCTGTATCGCTCAAAAATCCAAGCAGTCCCCACGTGCTCAGCAGGTCACTCTCTTCATCTTTGCCGCCCGGACATCCCAAAAGAACCGGTAAGTGCAATCCGAGAATAAGAAGACGTAGTGTCGACTTTAGGTTCATAGACATGAAAAATCAAAATGCCGTTCAGAGGAAAGCAATTTTCCGACTCTGGAAATCTCAGATTCTATCAGAAATGCATGATGAATGCCACACCGGCGCCGTCCGAGGTGACACAGGGAGCGACAGAAACCGAGGTGACGCCGTAGCTCTGCTCGTATTCTTTCAGGCTATCTATAGAGCGGGTGGGCTGCGTAAAAAGCTGCAGCTCGCCGACAAGAAAGCTGGACCAGAAATTGATATTGGCCTGCTCGACGGCCGACCCGCCCGCGCGGTTGATGCGGTCCCCGTAAGAGTATCGGATGACCGCTGCCCCGCCCGCGGCGACGACAAAGTTGGCCGCATGCATGATCCAGCTTCTGCCTTCTCGCTCGACCTCCGCGCTTTTTCGCAGAAGTTCTTCGGCGCGACGCAGCCGTTCGGTCTGCTCAACGTCGCTCTCTCCTGGCATCGCATGAAGCGTGTCGTAGGCGTCCGTTGCCGGAAGAGGAGAGAGCGCCAGTCCGATCATTCCGATCAGGGCCTGCGTGCCCGAAACTCCGCCTACGATATGGTTTACGGTGTTTTTCGTAGTGCCGGCATCGTAGAACGAATAGGCGGCATTGACGCCGTAGATCGTCATCCAGCCATAATAATAGTATTTTGCGTGACTCTGTTCGGCGCGAAACGACTGCTCGATAAAGTCATAGCGTTCTTTTTCCTGTTCGGCGAAAAGAGAGCAGGGCAAGAGAGACGCAAGCATCAGCCCTGCAAAAGGCAAAATAGAAAATCTGTTTTTCACTGAGATTCACCTGTTAACGATCTGGATTCTTCTTCAAGAGAATGGATGGTACTTGAAAGCAGTCCGCCTTTCGAGAGAAGCGTATTCATCGATTCTATGAGCTGGTCGAGCGATTGCTGGATTGCCGAAGCGCCGGTGCGCTGTTCCGTCGTCGCCGCCTCAATGCCCGTCGAAAGCGTGCGGATCTCAGAAAGGCTTTCAAGAAAGCCGTCATTGAGGCGGATCTGTTCGGTTAACATCTTCTGTAACGACTCGAATGATTCCAGAAACGAAGAGAACTCTCGATCCTGGAATTGCACGCGCTCCGAAGCGCCCCGGGCTGTATTCTGGCCCGAGGCTACATGACGCGAGGACTCTTCGACGATTTCAGAGATGCGCCCCGCGTTCTTGCCGCTTGAATCGGCGAGCTTCGAGACCTCCTGAGCGACGACGGCAAAGCCACGTCCCACCTCGCCGGCCCGTGCCGCCTCAATCGAGGCGTTCAGCGCAAGCAGGTTCGTTCGTTCTGCAACCTCGGCCATGATGTCGGTCACCTCATCGACGGAGCGAAAGGATTCGGTTACGGAATCCAGAGCCTTCTCGAGCTCGACGACGAAGCGCGCTACGCTTGTCGTTGATTCGCGCACCGATCCGATCCGACCGTTGATCTCGCCCGATCGCTTTGTGAGTCCGTCGATGAGTCCGCGCAGGCTCGAAATATCTGTTGCGACGCGTTCAATCCGCGTAAGCTGATGACGAACCGTCTCGCCTGAGTTATGTAGCTGAGAGACGAACTGCGTCATCGTCGAGCCGATCTCTTCAAAGGCCGATGCATGTTGTGTGACGACGTCGAAGAATTCGTCTGCAAAGGCCCTCAGATGCCTGGCCTTTTCGCTTAATGACGCCGCCGTCTGCAGCATGCGGCTGCGCCCTTCTTGCAGGGCCTGCTCGGACTGGCGGACTGCTTCAATTTTGCGCTCTTCGGCGCTACGCAGCGACTCGAATATACGAATGACGCGACCGTTGACGAAGGCGATCATCAGCAGAAAGACCAGCTTCAGAACCTGCTCCGATATCGAGGCGTAGCCTGGCGAAAGAACAAGGACCGGATCTTCCGTAAACTGAACTCCCTGAAAGGCGGCATTGCCTATAACAAGCGCCTGAAAGATCACGGTCAGGATTCCAATCAGATAAACGAAGCGGGGATGAAGCAACAGTCCGGAATAGACGATAAAAACGACGGAGATAGCGTAGAGCACCTGCTGCCGGATGACTCCTGAAGACATATCACGATCAGTCGTGGCGGCGATCAGCATCACCACTCCAAGCGTTGAGGCGTCGATTACGACAGAGAGAAAGGGAGCAGATTTCGGAAGACGCCTTCGAAAGAGCAGGTTCAGCACCCCGACACCGCCCAGCGTCAGCACACCGATCAGATACGCCAGATTCTGTAAATCGGTGCTCTGTTCGTAGGAAAGCACGAGAGAGGCCAGCAGAAGAAAAAAGAATCCGATACGAATCCGGTTGATCATGGTTGGACCGGATGCCAGGATTTCCTCAATAGAAAAAGCCTCGGACCGGCCATCAGTTGAACCTGGGGCGCTTCTTTTCAGCATGTTCATTTCTCGCTCCTTCAAGCGCAGGCACAGTACGCTTTAGGGGTGTAATTTTATCAACAATTGTTTGCTAAAATCTAAAAAAATCGAAAAATTTTTGTCCATAACAGCAGACGGATTTTGGCGGGAATTGAACGTCACGGCACCCGTCAAACTCGCCAGACCGTCTCGGTTCAACCGTATCCTGGTTGACCGGAAAATCAGTGCAGCCAGAAACAGGTATGACAGCGCTCAGCAAAGACCTTGTGGGCAGAAAACTCAAGTCTTATACCGTTCCTGTAGAACGGGGTAAGATCCGGGAATTCTGCATGGCGATCGGTGAAACGAATCCGATCTATCTTGATCCGGAGGCCGCACGCAAAGCGGGATTTCAGGATACTCCCATCCCACCGACATTTCAGACGTCGTTTCAATTCTGGGGTTATCCTGAAATCTTCGATGATATGCGTGCTATGGGTATTGATACGAACCGTCTTCTTCACATGAAAGAAGAGTACACTTACCTGAAGCCGGTTTATCCGGGCACAAACATCCACGCCGAAGGCGAGGTCGTCGACGTGAAAACCGGTAAGATGGACATGGTGACGTTCAAAACGGTATTCCGTGACGACAGAGGCGAAGCGTGCATCGAGGCTCACATGGGCATCGTTCTGCGCCCCGAAGGAACCTGAAACGAGGAACCTCAGTTTAAGGACCTTAATCGAAGGAACAGGAGTATAGCATGCAACGTATTAAGTTTTCTGACGTCGAAGTGGGAGCAGAGCTTCCCGCACTTCGCACAAAGCCGATCGAGCACATGACGCTCGTTCGATACGCCGGCGCCTCGGGCGATTTCAACCCGATTCACACCGATCCGGCATTTGCCGAAAAAGTCGGCCTCGGTGGAACCATCGCTCACGGAATGTTCACGATGGCCCAGGTCGGACGTATGGTCAGCGCCTGGGTTAACCCGATTCAGATCCGTGAATTCGGCGTGAAGTTCAAGGCCATGTCGAAGCCCGGTCAGACGCTGATCTGTACCGGCACCGTGAAAAAGAAGAAAGAAGACGAAGGTAAAAAACTCATCACCGTTTCGGTTCAGGCCGCTGACGAAAACGGTGAGGTAAAGGCTGCCGGCGATCTCGTCGTCGAAGCCGATTGATATGCAGAGCTCTCGGGCTCTCTGACTTTCCTTTGAATGCGAGATCCGGCTGCCCGTCGGATCTCGCAGGCGTATCTGATTAATTAGCTCGATACGGCCCACCTCATGAGCGAACTCCTTATAGGCCTGATCGGCGGCCTCTTCGATTCGTTCAGACGTAGATTTTACCTTCTTCAGCAGATAAGGCGCTGCGACTCTGGTGTTGCGAGCCAGGCTCTGCCAATCGTTACGGCCTATTTGACCGGGATCGCTGCTTCCTCTTTTTGAGCTAAGCCCAAAAATCCTTACTAAATGGCTGCCTTTTCAGCAGCCTGCTAAGGCGATCGTTTCGTTCAATAACGAGGTACCGTCCAGAGTCCGCCACCTGATGGATCAAACAAAACCGGCAGCTTTTGCTGTGCTCCTGCCAGCGAGAGGCGTAAGTGATGTCGCCGATCATTGTAACCAGACGCTGCTCTGTAGATGGAACAGCTTCAAGGCCTCCGCATCGATAGGTCTTCGACTGAAAATCCAGTATTTTTCCCGCTCGGGAAAATATTAAAACAACGGAGTAAATTTGAGGAAAATAATCCCGTACGGGATTGGATTGAGGAATGGACCACAGGGCACTCGGATTTGCAGGAAGACCGGGCAGTTGCGATGGGGCGGATTACGCGTTAGCACGCTGGGCGGACCGTCCTGTCGGTTCTCTTGACAGGAAAAGCTGCTCATAATACATTTTATTGGCTGGTCTGCCGCCTTTGGCGGAGGAGTCAGCATAATTGAATTTAATAATAGATTACCTGATGAGGTATTTTTTGTGTCAGAAATTCTTAAAATTTTCTTAACATCAGGCATTACCATTCTCGGTGGATTTTTGACCTACGTTTTAGGGAAAATCATTGAAGAATGGTTTATTAGGCCAATTAATGAGCAATATCAATGCTTGGGCGACATTAAGTTTATTACAATAAACTACTCAAGGGAATTTACGAATCCCGGTTTAATCCGCAGCAAAAAAAGAATCGAAGAAGTTGAATGCGATACGCGTGAGATGGCCAGCGACCTTTACTCGGCGACTCAGGTAATCAAGCTGTATAATTTATTGAGCTTCTTAAAGATCGTTCCTTCAAAAGGAGATATTGATTCTCTGGGTTCTGCGCTCATTGGTCTTTCCAATGCGCTCAATAGTACAAGCTATGCAAAGCAAAATAAAGAAAGGCTGGATAAGATCGACAAGATTCTCAAAAAGTATTGATAGTTCTGTTGTATTGTCATCGTGGTGCCTTTAGTATCTCCTCTGTCTCACGAGCTTGCCACCGAAGCCATCGCCCTTGCACGGCAGCAGGGCTTTGACCTTGTCGGCTTTACCGATTTGCATATCTCAGAAGAAGAAAAGCAGCACTTCAGATCCTTTGTCGAAGAGGGGCGACCGGCTGAGATGAGCTGGTTCTCCAGGCATCAGGAGCTGCGCTTGAATCCTGGACGCTTGCTTGCGTATGAATCAACGGACGAGACCGACGAAGTGTCGGCTCAGAGCGCGCTTGTTCTCGGTATGCTCTATCGCGATCCGGACTACGATCGGGCTCTTGAAGATTCAAGGTTTCGCATTGCTCGCTACGCCGTCGGGCGCGATTATCATAAGGTGATGAAAAAGCGAGCCGCCCCGCTGACGGCGCTTTTCGAGAAGGCCGGCATTCAGGCCCGCGTCTGTGTGGATTCGGCCCCGCTTCCCGAGAAGCTTCTTGCGCGCAAGGCCGGGCTTGGCTGGCAGGGGAAGCATACGAATCTGATTCATCCCGAGAAGGGTTCGTTTTTTGCGCTCGCCGTGATCTTGCTTTCGGCTTCTACTCCCGCTTCTGCGATGAATCCCGAGTTAGCCGACCTCTGTCGCAGCTGCAATCTGTGTATTGAGGCATGTCCGACCGGCGCCCTTGAGCCGTATCGCATCGAGCCGCGAAAATGCCTTTCGTATATCACGATCGAATCAAAAGAGGATCGCCATCGACAGGCTGACCGGCGTCAGGGCTGGGTTTTCGGTTGTGACATCTGTCAGGAGGTCTGCCCGTATAACCGCTCGCCTCGCGGCCGACGGGCGATCCGCAGCGAGCCGGAGTTTGCGCCCCGGCCGGTCATCTATGCTATGCTCAACGAGTCTCCTGACGAGGCGGTCTGGGAAGAGACGGCCGGCATGGCGCTTCGGCGGGTGAGTCTCGAACAGATGCAGTTCAACTATTCTTTCGTCAAAGAAGCGGGAACGGAATGACGTAGCGGTTCGGAATCATGCTCGCATGACGAGCGTCACCGTCTATCGTGGTCCTGTGGGCGGACGTAATAAGCGCAGAGAGCGGCTTGGTTTGTCGGAATCTTCAGGACGAGAGCGCATTGAAGTTTCGCCCTTCGCGCCGATTCCAGAGTCGCTGCATCTTAAGCGCTTTATCCAGGATCATTCCATCGATCATGTCCCCGTTCTTTTCGAGCCTGTTTTACAGGCCCTTGCCGGGCTCGGAAACGAAAGCCCCGTTATCCTTGACGGCACGCTTGGCGAGGCCGGCCATACGAGAGGTATGTTGCGTCTGCGTCCCGACGCGACCGTAATCGCCCTTGATCGCGATGAACAGATGCTCGAACGAGCAAGACAACGTCTTTCCGCTGACGGCTTTCGCCTGAGTGAACGACCGGATCGGGGCGCCGTATGCCTTTTTCACGCACCGTTTTCAGAGGCCGCCTCGTTGCTTGCAGAGAAGGGCCTGGCCGTCGATTTTCTGCTCTGCGATTTTGGTGTGGCGATGTTTCATTTTTCTCAGGCCGGTCGCGGCTTCTCGTTTCGCGACAGCGATCTTGATATGCGACTCGATAGCAGACTCGGGCAAACGGCAGCAGATCTTCTGAATAAACTGCCTGAAGACGAGCTGGCTCGTATCTTTTTCGAGTACGGCGAAGAACGCCAGTCGCGCCCCATCGCGCGCAGCATCGTCGAGGCACGCCCGATTGTCTCGGCATCACAGCTCACCGATTGTGTTCTCTCGGTATTGATTCGAAGGCGTGATCGTTCGGGGCGACGCGAGTTTATACGCGATAGCGATGCCGCTCGCGTCTTTCAGGCCCTGCGTATTGCCGTGAACGGAGAGATCGAACAGATTGAAGCGCTTGTAGAATCGATTCCCGCTATTCTGAGTCCGGGCGGCAGGGCCGCTCTCATATCCTTTCACTCGCTTGAAGACCGACCCGTAAAAAAAGGGTTTCAATCCCTTGCCTCTCAGGGATTTCGTATTCTCACGAAAAAGGCGATTGCTCCCGATGAAGAGGAGCTGAAGATAAACCCGGCGGCGAGATCGGCGAAGCTGCGCGTCATCGAACGACTGAGGGCGACAGAACCATGAAGATATTGAAAAAACTCTTCTCTGCTTTCAAGAAGAAGCCGGTCGAGCGACAGGATAAGAGCGCAGAGTTTATTCCGCCACAGGGATTCGGTCAGAACCGCGCTACGTCGCCTGTGGGGCGCGTCTCGCAGGAGGTCGGTTCGCTTCTCACGCTTTTTGCGTTGATTCTCGTTCTCTCGTTTCTGGTGCTCTTCTATACAAGGATGCGCATCGAGGTTTCGTTGCTGGATCGCAAGATCAAGCAGGCTCGCATTGCGAAGATCGAGCAGGAGCGAAAGAACTCTTCTTTGCGGGCGGAGCTGGCACGAAAAAAAGGCGAAGACGCCGTGTTAACCTACTGGAAGTTATACGGTGCTCTACCCGATTACGAGAAAAACAGGGTGCTACGCATTCGTCTGCCGGATTGAGATCATGCAACTAATGGAATTGATTCAGCGCTCGGGCTTGAGCTGTACTGTCGGATTGGCCGCAGCGAATACAGTATCCGATATGGAGATCCTCGAGATCACCGACGACTCGCGCAGGGCCGGACCGGGCGTGCTTTACTGTGCGACGCGAAACGGCCGAAAATACATAGAACAGGCAGCAGCGGCGGGCTCCGTTCTTCTGCTCTCGCCGTCGATGAATGCGCCGGCTAACGCCTCTGTTTTGCGAGTCGCCTCGCCCGAACGCGTCATGGCCCATCTGGCCGCCGGTCTGAACGGTCATCCCTCGAAAGAGATGTGTGTTGTGGCCGTTACCGGAACGAACGGAAAAACGACGACGACACACATGCTCTATCATCTCTGGAAGAAGGCCGGTCTGCCCTGCGCGTTAGTCGGTACGCTTGGCCTGCGCTATTTCGACGGCGAGGTGGAGGTCAGTCGCGAAACGGGGTTTACAACTCCGCGCTCCTATGAGCTGCAGGCCATTCTGAGAGAGCTGCTTGATAGAGGCATTCGACAGGTCACAATCGAGGCCTCTTCAGAAGCCCTTTCACTCGGGCGACTGGAGGCACTTACGATTTCAGGCGTGCTCTTTACGGGCCTCGGAAGAGATCACCTCGACCACCATAGAACCCTGGCCTCCTACATGCGCGCCAAAAGGCATCTCTTCTTTCTCGCAGCCCGCACAAAGGCCTTCTTTTCGGTTTATGCTGAAGACGAGGCCCTGCATTCGCTGCGCCGATTCGCAGAGCGTCCCTGTATTGCATCTCGACTTGCGCTGCCTGGAAACACGTCGTCCTCCTTTTCCCTTCTTTCAGCAATAGAATTTGAATCAGAGATCACAGCGCGACAGCCTGTTCCGACAGGCTTTAACCGCATCAACGCCGCTCTTGCCCTTTTCGCATTCGAAAGAACGGCCGGACGGTTTGCATCGGCTTCGCGTACAGGGCCTCATGTCAAAGGCTTGGATCTCGCTGACTTCTCGGGCGTACCGGGTCGCATGCAGCGTCTTCGCGTGAGCGATGCCATCGACGCCTTCGTCGACTATGCCCATTCCCCGGATTCGCTGGAGCGCGTTCTTGTCGAGGCCCGCTCTATCGGCTACAATACGATCATCGTCGTATTCGGATGCGGCGGCGACCGTGACCCGGGCAAGCGTCCCCTGATGGGAGAGATTGCGGCACGGCTGGCCGACCTGACGATCGTAACCGATGACAATCCGCGCACCGAGGCAGCGGCTTCGATTCGCGCCCAGATCCTCACGGGCGTCGCTGAAAGGGCAGGCGATTTGCTCCGGCCGGCGCTTGAGATCGGCAACCGATCAGAGGCCATCAGGGCGGCGCTTGCGCATGCCCGTCAGATTTCAGTTGAAAGCCCGGCCAGGCGAATCGCCGTCATCGTTGCCGGAAAAGGTCATGAAACATATCAGATCATCGGACGCGAAAAGATGCACTTCTCGGACGTCGAAGAGATCGAGAAGGAGATCGAGCGCGCCAGCCGATCAGCCTGATGCGATTTGGCGGTTCATCGCAGCCGGCTACTGAGCGCCGATTCTTTCAAGCACATAGCGCTGGAGCGACCCTTTTACGGCCTCGTGTGAATAACGCTTCTGCACGTAATGAGGTCCGTTCTGGAACCTCTGCGGCTCGCGCAGAAGCACCGTTAGCTTTTCGATGAAATCGTCGATGTCTCTGTAATAAAGCCCGGCCCGGCTGCGAATCACGTGTCCGCGAAGAACATCACTTTCGGCCGTTACCAGAACCGGGGCCCCGGCGGCCATCGCCTCAAGCAGCGAGAATGAAAAGCTTTCGTAGGGCGACGGGTGAACATAAACCGAGCATTCACAGAGCGCCGCCTGCATGACGTCATCGTCGACAAAGCCTGTCGTGACGATCGCCGGATGTGCGGGCACGGTCATGGCCTCTGTACCTACCAGCACAAGGGTTAGCCGTGCATTGGATTTTCGCAAGAAGGCCAGAAAATAGGCGATGAGCTTGCGGCATCCTTTCTCGGGATCTATACGGCCTGTGTACAGAACAAACGGCCCGTTGATCGAGAAGCGCTCACGAAAGCTCGATAGGCCGGCGGCTCTCTTTCGCTCAAGGGTCTGTAACTGCGCGACGGAAGCCAGGCCGCAGCCGACCACAGGCCCGTCATTCATCTCAGGGAACCACTGCCTGAGAAACCGGTGTTCCTCTTCGGCGAGAAAGATCCATCCGGGTCGACGATCGTGAAAGATCCGCTGCCAGATCGGCAACTGCAGCGGCCATTCCGGATGCGCCGTCGGCACCAGCGCCGCACGGTCGGCAACGATCGGTAACGATGCATAGGACGTCTCGTACAGGTAGGTCACAAAAATATAGAAATCGTAATTCCGCCGTTTTATCCAGGCTTGAAGGTCGGGCGCATGAGGCCCCTGAAGACGCATCCATAAGAGCGCGAGAGGCGACAGCATCTTCCAGAAAACGGAGGCCAGAGGCCTTTTCTGCAATGAAGAAGGCGGACTGCCCGCAGCAAGAATCATCGAAAGCGATCGAAAAAGAAGCATCGACAGCTTATGAAAAAGCCGATGTCGCCCGTTTTTTACGGGAAAGCGTCGCAGCAGGATTCCATCTTCGTTCTGCAGGCCTTTCGGGAATTCGTTCTTCCAGGTTAAATAATTGCGCGCCTGCGTTGTAACGACCTCAACAGAAGCGATCTCACTCAGATACCGCGCATATTCAAGCGCCAGGCGCTCGGCCCCACCCGAAAACCCCGTTCCTGCTCTGTGTATAACGATGGCAATCGATGGTCTTTCGCTGTCATATTCAATGTCGTCTTTGTTTCGATCATCCGGTGATTGCTGATTCTTCTTAGATGTCGGCTCGGCCGCGCTGATGGATGCCGGACTCGGGACAGCACTTGAGTCACCAGTCGAAGCATGAGCAGGCCGCAATGAAGCGGCCCGGATCTTCACTCGCAAGAAGCCGAACAGATGAAAGAAGAACGCAGACGGAGCATACCGCAGCAGCGACAGCGGTCGGCGCACGGCAAGAAGATGGGCCATGTCGCCTGGCGTGATACGCTCCGATTCAAGCAGCGTCGTATAATGGCGTGCTCCGTCGCGATCGGGAAACGTTAACAGAAAGACGCGATATACGATCTCAACGGCGGCCTGAGGCATCTGTCGGGCGATCGATGCTATTGCCGTGACCCAGGCAAGCCGCTGCTTTCGCGAAAGGGAGCGCAAAACGGAATTCAACGCAGCAGGAGAGCAGGCATCGAGTAGAAGAAGGGCCTCCTGCAGCGAAGCGGCATCACCCGGTGGGGCTGCAATGACCGAGAACGCATGCTGTTCTGCCGACAGGCTCATAGGATTCAATTCGATTCCCCTGCGTCTCCCAGCCAGAGCGGTTGAAAAAAGGCCGCTCCGTCTGAGATCTGACCTGGCCTAGCCTCAAGTTCAAAGCTGAGAGCGGAATCGGTCCAGAGGTGACAGTCCGTCGTATGCATGCGGCCGCGATGAAGCGAGATACCGAGCGTATAAGCGCCCGGGCCTGCATTCAGTTGCAGCTGAAAACGAAAGCGATGCCGGCGCTCCGTCACACGTACCGCCTGATTCATAAGATATGTGTTTGTTCCGAAGATGCGCAAACCTTTAGCGTCCTGAATATGAAAGCCGAGCGTCATGTCTTCAAGTATCTGCGAGGCTTGAAGGGCTATCTCGAGTACGGCCTCTTCGCCGCAGTAAAAGGCCGACCGTTCCCGCCCAGCCGTATCAAGCAGACGAACGCTGTAGCCGTTCAGAGCGCCACTCTGACCTCCGGAAAACGACGTTGCCGCCAGGCGGTGCATGTACTCCGAAATCACGGTGGCCGGCGCTCCATCGGCTACCAGACGTCCGTGATCGAGCAGGATAACGCGGTCGGCGATATCGGCAAGAAGGGACATGTCGTGACTGACGACGATGATAAGGCTCCCTTCGTCGCGATATCTGCGAAAACGATCGACGCACTTCTGCTGGAAGGCCGCATCGCCGACGGCAAGCGCTTCGTCGACAAGCAGAAGATCGGTGCGGCGATGTGTGGCCAGCGAGAAGGCCAGGCGCATCTGCATACCGGTAGAGTAGCTTTTCATCGCCTCATCGGCAAAGGCCGAAAGCCCGGCAAAGTCCAGGATGGCATGCGCCTCAGATTTCAGCGTATGCAGATCATAGCCCCACAGAACGCCGTTATACATGATATTCTGGACTCCTGTTAACTCAGCATTAAAGCCGACGCCAAGTTCGAGAATCGCCCGCACGCTTCCTTTAAAGCTGACACGACCGGAATCAGGGCGCGAGATACCAGAAAGAAGGCGAAGCAAGGTCGACTTACCGGCGCCGTTTGCCCCGATTAATCCGACGATCTGGCCACCCGTAAGGCTGGCATTGATATCCGTGAGCGCCGAAAAACGACGTCTGCCGCGATGCAGGCCGAGCGTGAGAGCGCAGAGGATGCGATCCGCATGTGAGACGAAGCCGACGTACTCTTTGCTGATATTTTCTAATAGAACCACGGCATCCATCACAGATGGTCCTCGACGATGCGGTTCAGGCGAAAGGAGCTGATCAGGGCGGCCATCATTGTGAACAGCACGGCGATAAGCAACGACAGAGCCCCCGAATCTGGAACAGGCAATCCGGCGAAAAGGCTTCCATGAAGAGCCAGAAGATATGTCAGCGGATTCCAGTGCGACCAGGAAGCGGGCAGATAGGCGATGGGCGTTAACCAGAAGAGTATCTGCAACAGAGGTCGCAGCAGCGGCGTCAGATCGCGCAGAATGACTGCCAGCCTGGCAAGAATCAACGCCCAGGGCGAAACGATGAGAAGAGCGGCCCATCCGCCCAAAAGGGCACCGGGTAGAGAAAGAAGGGCCGACGGAAGTGAGAGCGATCCGCCCGAAAGCGACAGGATCAGAGAAAGCGGTATCGAAAGCAGCAGATAATGAAACATCGCCTGAACGACGGGAATCCAGACAAAGAGCTCACGGCCCGTATTCGTACGGCGGATCAGGACGCGGTTCTCGCTCAGAATAGAACCGGAACGCATGAGCATCTCAGAGAGCGGAATCCAGAGAGCCATTCCCGACAGAAGCCGGGCCGCATAGTCATCCTGATCGGCGTACAGTCCTCTGCCGATGACGAGATAGAAAACGCCGATCTGCATGGCATAGTTGATAAAAAGCCAGGCGAGGCCAAGACCCATACCTGCATACTGTACGGCGTAGTCGCGCCGGATCAAAGCGAGAAGCGTCGTTATGCGCGAAGGCATCGATTCTCTTATCTGATGCAGCGCTGCTCGGTCCATCCTTTTTATCCATGGCGTCGGATCTAACGTAAGCCTGCATAAAAGAAAAGGCCTCCGGAAACGGAGGCCTTTTGTAATGATCGGTGGCTATGAGCGAATCACAGCTTCGGGCCGAAGCTCGAGAAGTCGAACTCTTTACCGACGTTCGTATACTTCTTGAAGTTCTCGACGAACATACCGGCCAGCTTCTTACGCTGCGCTTCATAACCGGCTTTATCTGCCCAGGACTCCCACGGGTGCAGGACGGCCTTATCGTAGTCGTGCAGACGATTCGGAATCGCAAGATTCATGATATCGTCCTGCGTATAATCGTCATGATCGAGCGATCCGTCGAAGATTCCGTCGAGGATGGAGCGCGTGATCTTGATTTTCATACGTGCACCGACGCCGTAAGGACCGCCGGCCCAGCCCGTATTCACAAGCCATGCCTTCGTCTTATGCTGCTTCATCTTCTCACCGAGCAGCTTCGCATAACGAGTGGGATGCAGCGTCATAAAGGCGGCGCCGAAGCAGGCCGAAAAAGTAGCCGAGGGCTCTTTGACGCCTCGCTCGGTACCGGCAACCTTTGCCGTATAACCGGACAGGAAGTGATACATGGCCTGCTCGGGAGTGAGACGGGCTACAGGCGGAAGAACGCCGAAGGCGTCGCATGTCAGGAAGATGATATTTTCAGGATGCGGGCCCAGGCCGCTCTCGATACGGTTTGCGATGTGGAAGATCGGATAACTCACGCGAGTATTCTCGGTCTTGCTTCCGTCCGTGTAGTCGACGACGTTTCCGTCACGAATGACGACGTTCTCAAGCAGGGCGTCTTTCTTGATAGCGCCGAAGATCTGCGGTTCGTCGTCGGGGTTCAGGTTGATCGTCTTCGCGTAGCAGCCGCCTTCGAGATTCCAGATGCCTTCGTCGTCCCAGCCGTGCTCGTCATCGCCGATGAGCGGACGGTTCGGATCTGTGGACAGCGTCGTTTTACCGGTGCCGGAAAGGCCGAAGAACAGAGCGGAGTCTCCTTTTGCCTTGCCGACGTTGGCCGAGCAGTGCATGGTCAGGATGCCCTGAAGCGGCTTGTAGAAGTTCATGACAGAGAAGATGCCTTTTTTCATCTCTCCGCCGTACTCCGTGCCGCCGATGATGGCAATCTTACGACCGAGGTGGAAGATAACGAAAACGTCGGAATGCAGTCCATGCTTTTTGAAGTCGACGTTACGCAGGCCCGATGCGTTGATGATGGTGAAATCAGCGGTAAAGTCATTCAGCTCTTCGGGCGAAGGGCGAATAAACATATTGGTGCAGAAATGATGCTGCCAGGCTTTTTCGGTGATCATTCGCAGGGAGAGTCGGGTGGACTTACGTGCGCCGGCAAATCCGTCGAATACATACAGCGGACGTCCGCTCAGATGCTCCTGTGCCTTTACAAGCAGCTCATTGAAGATCTCTTCAGAGACGGGCTGGTTCACTTTGCCCCAGTCTACGTCTTTTTCAGAGGTCGGCTCTTTTACGATATATTTGTCGTTAGGGGAACGTCCGGTAAACTCACCGGTATCGACGGTCATGGCTCCCTGAGAAGTCAGAAGAGTCTCGCCGTTCTTTTTTTCATGTTCGAAGATTTCGTCGTAGCTGAGGTTCCGGTAAATGGCCGGAGTGTCTTTAATATCCAGTAGTTTCTGAATCGTCTGCGTGCTCATCATCCTCTCCCTGCATCGCTGCTGCGATGCTAAATGCAATTTATGAAATGGTCGGCATGCTGTCAAGTGGTTCAACATGCCAGGCCTGGAGCATCCGCTAAATGCGTATTGACAGGGGTGTCAAATTCCCTCGTAATGCTCCTGCTTGACAATCTCTCTGTCTCAATTACACTTCTTCTGTTGAGAAAAGCGATTGCGCCAGCAAGATAGAGAACATGAAATTTATTCAGTTAATTCAAACACAAATTTTCGCGAAAACAATCTTTTTTCTTGCATTGTTGGCCCCGTCCTTTCCGCTCTCGGCTGCCCCTTTTGTCTGGACGGGCGGCAAGATGGCACTCACGTCTTCGCATGTCCAGGCTTTTTCTGATCCATCAGGTCAGCTCACTCTCGATGAAGTACGAAGTCAGGAGTTCCAGTCTGTAAGCTCGCTCAACTATTCGATGAGTACAGCCGTGCAGTGGGTCAGATTCTCGGTGCGTTCTGACACCGATGAACAGATGTTCCTGCGACTTGCCCATCCGCTCTTTGATGAACTCGATTTCTTCATTTATAAGGCAAATGGCATGGAGCGGATTCAGGCCGGACGCTCTCTACCTGTGTCGGCCTGGCCGCTCGCAACAGCGGATCATATCGTGCCGATGACACTGAAGCGCGGAGAAACGGCAGAGATCTACATGCGCATGCAAAGCGGAAACAGCAGGGCCACGCCTGTTGAGTTTATCGGGATTCGCGATCTGCTCGAAGAGATGACGCTTTCGACGTTGCTCTATGCGCTGATTCTTGGAGGCATGCTTTTTATCATCGTGAATAACGCCATCATGTTTGCCGCTCTACGAGACCTGAGTCATCTCTTCTTTGCCGGCTATATGCTTTCGGTCTTTTTCTTTCTGCTCGGATTAACCGGTTACGGACCGCTGCTGCTGTGGGGAAGTATTCCGTATCTGAGCGAGCGAGTGGTGACGATGTGTATCGGAGCCTCGGTTTCGGCCCTTCTCTTCTTTCAGTCGCATTACCTCAAGATGAAGCGCCGCCGCCCGCTCCTGTACAGAATCTTTCAGGCCGTCGGCTTCATCTATCTGGGTCAGATGGCGCTCGCCCTTCTGCCCACTTACATCTATGCCTCCATGATAGGGGTCTATGGCAGCCCTGTTGCCGCCTTTCTGCTTATTTTTGTGAGCGCCCTGGAAATCCGACGTTCCAACGAAGGCCGGATGTTGTTTTTGAGCTGGCTCGTCGTTCTCTGCGCCGCCGTCTTTTTTGCCCTGAAAGTGGCGAAGGTGCTGCCCGATCATACGGTGATTCACATGCTTCTTCCTCTCGGCTTCCTCGGACAGATGCTGTTCATCAATTACCTGCTATCCCGACGCATCAGCGATCTGAATTCCAACCTTGAAAAAGAGAAGCAGCGCATGCGCGACGAACGACTGCGCCTTGAAGAGATGCTCGATGAATCGCGCGCCATTTCTCTCAATCTGAAAGAGTTGAGCGAGCGCGAGAAGCAGATGGCGGCTCGTCTGAATAACCTCTCGCAGGAAGAGGCGTCGATGAGCGAACAGCTTTCGTCGGCGATGGAAGAGGTCTTTGCCCGAACCGAAGGCGTTCGAAACGGCATGCAGAATCAGAACGAAAAGGCCGGAGTCATCGACGAAAGCCTGAAAGAACTGCTGCGCACCCGCGAGACGGTACGCGAGGCCGTGAATCATACGATGAGTTTTTTCACCGACATCCAGAACGGCTTTGTCGTTTTCCGGAATAATCTCGAAGAACTGATGAAGCGTATGCATTCGATCCGCGATGCCGGCAATGTGATCCAGGATGTCGTGAAGATGATTCGAGACGTTACCGAGCGCATCAACATGCTTTCACTCAACGCATCGATTGAAGCGGCGCGAGCCGGCGAGTTCGGTCGCGGTTTTGCCGTCGTCGCCGACGAAGTGGGCAAGCTTGCCGAAGAAACGGGCTCAAACTCGAAGAAGATCCAGGGGCAGGTGGCCCTGATGGAAGGCGAGATGACCGGAGGTCTCGATGCCGCCGGCCGATCGGAGTCGTCCATTTCCACTCTTCTACAATCCCTGAGCGACATCCACTCGTTGCTTGTAAAGGTTTCGCAGTCGATGGACGTGCTGGACGGCGCCGTATCGCGGCTCGAAAGCCACAGCCGTGAAAACCGGCGCCTCTCGGACGAGATCTTCGAGGCATCGGGCGAACAGATAGATTCCCTGAAAGAAAGTCTGCACAGCGTTTCCAGGCTGGCGCAGATGGCAACACAGCTTTCAAAAAATAACGACGAGATCCTTGAGTTGTCCGAAGCGGTTCTTGCCGAAGCCGACCGTCTGAACCGCACGATGAATCGTTAGTCGTTCGTAGAAGCGGCTCATCGATCGAAAAAGTCGATGAGCCCTCCATGGTTTCTTTGGCGTCAGGCAAGGTCATCGCCTATTCCGGATAACCTCGCAGCCGGACCGATTCGCGGTTTCGTTCGACTCTGTCTTTTTCGATCGATGAGCCGTTTACAAGATCAAGACGGCGTGACCAGAGAATGGCGGCAAAGGGATAAAGACGATCGATCGCCGCTATGTCCTTTTGAAATGCCGGATCGGCCATACCGGCCGTCGCCTGCATGTAGCGGCCGTTTTCTTTCGTTAGTCTGACATGATAGGCCGTCAGTTCAATGAAACGCACGGACTGTGTGCTCTTAAAAATAAAAACATGACGGCGGCTTTCAAGAGGAGCCAGGCGGTTATCAGAGAGCTTCTTCGCCGGCTCCCATTGCCATACCTGTCCGATGCGATACTCCTGACGCGTCAGTTCGCCGTTGCGTTCATCAAGCAATCTGACACGCACGAGCACAAAGCGTTCGGGATCCGCCGTCGGCACAGAATGGCCTGCGCGGGCGTTGCGTATCTGCACCGGAATCTGTATCTGACCGCTTCTGTAGGATTGTGAAAAGACGATCTTCCCCAGCTCGAAATCGAGCGCCGTATCATGTCGCACGGTTAACAGATACGGAAAAAGATCAAAGCGCTTCGGCACTCCTCCTCCAGGAAAAACATGACGCGTAAACCTACCGGGATCGGCTGCGGTAATCCTGTCAGGCTCCGTCTTTATGGCATTTTCTGTTATCGTGCCGGTCTCGAGATGACAACTGACGCAGGTATGCGTCTTGCCGAACGGACCGGAACGCAGCTCCTGCGCCGTGTTGAAGCTGCATACGTAGTGTTCCGTGAAGCGTGCATTCGCCTGATGGCAGCTCTCGCATCGACCAAGCAGATAAGCGCGATCGACAACAACGACATGTGTTCCACTTTTGCCAGCTGTCGCAGCTGTGGAAGTCTGCGATCCGACAATCACGGAATGCCCGTTTTCCGTCCGCACATGACAGGCTGCACAGGTGACGCCTTCCTGTTGTAACGCCGCGTCAAACGTCGGATTGGCTTTGCCGTCAGTGAGAGACTCGCGTTGATTGCCGAGCGGAATATGGCAGTTCTTACAGAGCTCTTTCGGAGCGCCGGGCTTGGAAATCTCGGACTGGAATTGAAGATCGGTGTAGGCCGCTGCATGCGTCGAATGTTGCCAGTCTCTATACTGGTTCTGATGACACGCCCCACAGTCTGAGGCCTTGAGGCCGGTACCGGGCTGCGACAACGGTGGCTGCATGTTGAAAAAAGCAGGCCTTGATTCCTGACAGGAGAAGAGCAGTAAGGCGACAGGAAAGGCGAAAAGAGCAGGAGCCGAAAAGAAAGGGAGGTTAGGGGCAGGGGAATTCACAGCTGTCTTCCAGAGTAAGGTAGCAAAGGCGCTCTGCCATTCTTTTTTCGCCTCGGATGTCTGCCTCCTGTATGAAGCGGCCGCCCGCTGCTCCGCGCTGGTGAGGTGAACCGTGCGGGGATGCGCGGCGAATTATGTTCTTGCCAATCCATAAATACGCCATAACTGATGCTATGCGTCTCTCTATCGGGCTCTTTCTGCTTCTGCTTTCGTGTGTTCATACCAACGAGCGTCCTGTTACCGAAACCCGTTCTCCCATTCCGGCCCGTCTTATCGTTCGCGAGGTGAGGCACTCTCCCTGCTTCACTCTGTACGGCGGTTCGTGCTCGCATCAGGAGGCCGTGCTTCGCATCGAAGGCTCGGTGAAGCGCGATCTGCCGTATGGCTGCCTTATTACAAAAGACGGCATGCCGCAGAGCACGATCACATCTGATATTCAGGGCGATGCGATTCGTGTGGCCTTTCGCTGCGCGAAAAGCCTGCCTTTTAAAGTCGTCTATGTTATGCCCTCGGGAAGACATTTTGCCGACTGCAAAGAATACGGCGGCTCCTCGTGGGACTGGGCCTCTGTGCCCGATTTTCGAGCCGCCTCATCGACGATGATCGGGCAGAACTGTCCGGGCGTTCACTTTGAAGACGTCGCCGCCGAGATACGAACCGCCGGGGAGGCGGAGCTTATTCCATTCTTAAAAGAAACGCTGCCTTTGAAGGCTCCGCGCAAGACGTCCATGGATTCTCTCCAGGCGTGGGACGATGCCTATCTGAGTCTGAGCCCGGCCGGGCAGAGCCAGCTTCATAACGATTTTCGTCGGGCGATTCTCGAGAAATCATCGACGTTAGCCCTGGAGCGGTCGCTGCGCTACGCCGATATCAACGACGCAGCTTTCGAAGAAGCGATCGTTAAGCGCCTCGAAGAGAATTTGAATTCCGCGACCGGCTACGAAATGGACGCCTCGATGGATATGATGCTGCGGCGACTGGCGCAGAGCAATCCGCAGCGCGCCGGCGAAATGGGATGCAAGGAGCTGGTGCGCGAAAAGCGTCGCGGAGCGCTGGCGTATCTTCCTGGAGCGTTGCTGGTCGTGGCGAAGGCGCGCTACAGCTGCCCTGTCGTTCTTGATGCCGTCAGGTCTTCTCTCTGTCATGCCAGCTTCTATTGTTCATCGTCGTCGCGAAAGGACGGCATCTGCGAATATAAAGATCTGAGCGATGAGATCGATCGACATCTGAAGCAAAAAACGGAAAAGCCCGATGCTGTTCAGCGTGATCGCATGCTGCTTGCCGCCGCTCTCTCCACGGAGGGCATTAACGACGTGCTTCGATTGTGGCATGAACGACGTAGTTATTCAATCGAGCAGGCAGCCAGTCCTGACTGTCAGTCGCAGTATGTGATGGGTAAAAAGGCCGTGCGCTGCCGCTGCTTTAGCGAAACGCCTGCCGAAGCGTGCAGCGACATTCGAAACGTCACCACGTGCACCTTCGAGGTCGACGATCGCCGTCGTCTGATTCATAACGTCATGTCGCCCTGACGCAAAAAGAGGCCGCCTCGCGGCGACCTCTTTTTAATCTCATCTTCAGAAAGCGCTCAGGGCCGATGCGCTGAGGCCATTGGCTCTACATCGCCCTGACTCAACGCAGATCGATCTGATGAACGGACAGAATGTTATACAGCGTTCGGAACTTCTCGATCTGTTCTGCGCTGAGCAGGTCGTCGACAGTGATCACAGAGATCGCCGTCTCGCCTTTTCCCGAACGAGAAAGCTCGATCGAGGCGATGTTGATCTTCAGATCGCCCAGAAACGTTCCGATTGTGCCGACGACGCCCGGCACGTCTTTGTTCTGCACGACAAGCAGGACGCCTTCGGGGCGGAACTCAATCTCGCGATCGTTCAGGGCGACGGCGACGCTATGACCGGCGATGGCCGTGTACTTGAGCCGCGCCTTCTTACCGTCTTCGCTTTCGAGCGTAACGACGACGCTTGACTTATAGCCGACCGTTCCTTCGTTCTTGTTCTCAACGACGCGCACTCCGCGCTCTTTAGCAAGCACAGGAGCGTTCACGTAGTTCACCGTATCGGCGCCGACAAAAACGCCAAGGGCGCCTTTTAAGATGGCCATGCGAACCGGATCGGCCTTCTTCTCGCTGATCTCTCCGTTATAGTCAATCTCTACGGTTCGCAGAGGCGACTCAAGCAGACGGGCAAGCAGCGTTCCGACCTTCTCGCCGCCTTCGAAATAAGGCTTCATGAAATCCATGCTCTCGGCATCGACGGTGGGGAAGTTGATAGCGTTGCGAGCGACGCCGGTCTGGAAGAACTCGACGAGTTCGTCGATCGTTTCCATGGCGACGGCAAACTCAGCCTCGCCGGTCGAGGCGCCCAGATGCGGAGCCATGATGCAGTTCTCGTACTGACGCAGAGCGAAATCCTCGGGGATCGGCTCCTGCGTGAAAACGTCGAGACCGACGGCGGCGATCTGACCCGACTTGAGGCCTTCTTCGAGCGCCTCTTCGTTGTAGATGCCCCCGCGAGCGGCGTTGATCAGGCGAACGCCTTTTTTCAGTTTATGCAGGTTATCCTTGCCGATGAAATCACGCGTATCGTCGGTAAGAGGAGCATGCACGGAGATGAAGTCGGATCGAGCCAGCAGCTCGTCTTTGTTAACGATTTCGATTTCAAGATGGCCTAACGCCTCGGCGGGAATAAACGGATCGAAACCGATCACGTTCATCTTCAGGCCGCGAGCACGCTTAACGAATTCGCGTCCGATACGACCAAGACCGACGACGCCGACCGTCTTACCGGTGATCTCGACGCCGGCATATTTGTTTTTATCCCATTTGCCGGCCTTCATCGAGGCGTTGGCCTGCGGCGTGTTGCGCGCAACGGCGAACATAAGGGCGAGGGCCTGCTCGGCCGTCGTCACCGAAGATCCGCCCGGTGCGTTCATTACGATGACGCCGCGGCGGCTGGCTTCGGGGATGTTGATGTTATCCACGCCGACGCCGGCACGGACGATCAGCTTCAGATTGGGAGCCTTTTCGAGAACTTCAGGAGTGACCTTCGTTGCAGAGCGGATAATCAGGCCATGGGCCTTACCGATATCGGCAAGCAGCTCTTCTTTAGAGTGGCCGCCTTTATAGATGACCTCAAAGCCATCGGTCTTCTGCAGCCTGGCTACGCCTTCTGCGTCGAACTTGTCAGAGATAAGGATGACATGCTTCATGCATCCAGGATTTTCAGAAGCATCGGGCTGACAACCGTTCCCCGCACGGGTATATCAAAAACGGGTTCATTTTCGGGCATGCCAGTGACTCTGTTGAGCCGTTTTTGAGATGCATTCTCTCTGGCTCATGAGAGATTGCCCGAAAGACCTCCGCCCTCAGCACGAACAGGTCTGCGTGCCGGAAGTAGGCATCGGAAGCCGTTGGCTTCTAACACTTATAAAAGGCATTTTTGAGATAACGGTAGAACATGAAAAAGGCCCGTCGCACAGGAAAGCAGGAGCAGATACGCTGGAATATGCTTCTGACTGAAGAAGAAGCGGAGTTTCTGAAAGAACAGGCGCGTCGCGAAGGACGCACGGCATCGGATCTTGTGCGCTCGGCGATCGAACGTCTGTACCGGCCCCACGAACGTATCGAGGCGCTTCTTGCCCTTGACGAACTGAAAGGCGACTATCTTGACCGAACGGTTTGTGCGGAGAGGCTTCAAGCCGAAAATCCATGAGCGAACGCACCGGAAAACGACGGCTCTATCTCGATGAAACGATCTGGATCGCCCTCGCTCTCGAAGGCGAGATGCGCGAGGCGATTAAACTGAGCCTGAAGCGTCTGCTTCAAGATGACTGGATCATTCTAAGTTCGGCCTTCGCCCTTAACCGCCTGATCGGCCTTGAGACGAACCCGGCGACTTTTATTGAATACACACAGTTGATGCGACGCATCTGCGCTGAGATCGAGCCGCTTGAGGTCGACGATCTCGAACGCTCCTCTCTTGAAATCCTCTCCCATCAGTGCAGCCTGACGGCCGCGATTCATCTTACGCTCATGAAGAGGATGCGTTGTGACGGGGTGCTGACGCTTTCGCCTGAGATCAAACGAGCGACGGCATTGCCGGTCTTTCATCCGACAGATTTCTGATCGATCTACCGCCCCGGATCGCTGGTGAAGTCGGGGATTTTTTCGGCCAGAGTCTGCTTTTCGCCGCCGAGGTTCAGAGCCCAGTGCTCGCCGTCCTCTTCAAGAAAGGCGGCCAGAGAACTCATCGCCCCCGGACGCAGCCTCACGGGTACCGATCGCTCGCCCAGCGCCGGATGCAGCTCTGAGGGTAGAAGATCGGTCCACACAAGATCGGCGTCTCCTACAGAGAGCTGCTCGCCTCGTCGTTCGAGGATCAGCCCGTTATCGAGAACAAGGCGCACGACGCCGCGTTCGGGCTCGACAAGAGTTCGATCGGCAAAGATCGGAAACCCTCGCACGGCTCGCAGCCAGCCGGTTTCCGTGCGATCGCCGAATTCGCTGCGAATGAAAAACCGTCCGTCTGCGGCGCGATACAGGTTGCTTTTGAAAAAGAAGAGGATGCCTTCATGAATGAGCCGTTCCGTAGCATTCCACCACTGCCCGCGTTCATCTACATGAATGTCGGTAATCGTTTCCAGGCTCATACAGCTACTCTGACCTCACAGAGAAGAGCGGCAAGAGTTTTTTTGCACAGATGCCTGGGACCGGCCTTTCGGAATAAGACCGGGTCCGTTTCGCTCCTCAGGCGGCAAATTGAATTGTCAGTATAACGGGAGTATGAGATCCTGCATCTGGCAGGGACTCCTGCATGAGGAGATAGAGCGTGCGACAGGAAAGAGAAGATTCCGAACAATATTCGAATGAACGATCGTATGCCGACTTCGTATCGCTTCTTCTGCCGCTTCTTCGCGACTTTATTCCCATACTGCTTGAAAGATGGTCGGAGTTTGCCGATCGCCCCACCATGCGCTCGCTTGAAGAAGAGAACCGACGCCTTCGTGATCAGGTGGATCGACTTGAAAAGAAGGTGCAGTGGCTGACGCTCTTTCAGATCGTCACGGCCCTGTTCTTCCTGTTTTTCGTCATTCTTGTAGCGCTTCAGGTGATCTGATGATCTTCTCCTGTGATTTTTTCTGCGACGGAACAAGCGATGGCTGATAATAACGGAAACGAACAAAAACCGACCATCGAGAATCCGCTGCGAGTCGGCATCTGTACTCTCGATGAGCTCGAAGAGAAGATCAAGGCCTTTCGCGTCATGAATCAATCGGCGCTGAAGAAACGTTTCATTCTTTCGCGTGAAGAGGTGTTTATTCCAGGCACCGGCGATAAGATATTGCAGAAAGGCCTGGAGATCGATATCTCACGCGCAAAGCTGATGCGGCGCCACTTCCCGGGACATCAGGTTTTCAAGACCTTTCAGCCCGACGAAGGCATCGTTATCATTTCTGATATGAACGAGATGGAAGGCATTCCGCTGACGATGGATATGGTGACCCAGGTAATGAATCTCGGCAAAGGGGCCTACGAAGGCTTCATCGATCGGGTGGATAACTTCGGCGACTTCCTGAATCTCTTAAAAAAAGCCCTGTTTCCGAAGCTCATGCTCATCGGTTATCTGTCTCCGAAAACCCTGGAGTCCGAGCAGCTGAATTTCGTTCGAATCAGAAGAGTCGATCATTACATCCGCACGATCGAAATCACGCACAGCAAATACAAGCCGCGGCCGTATTTTCCGCGACTCAAGAATATTCACATCGATACATCCGATCCGAAAAGCTGGTCGCGATTCGTCGTCGAAGTCGTGCGCGAGTACACGAAGTCCTACTTTGTAGAAGAGTTCTGAGCCGCCGAGCCGCCGACCTAACGGTAATCAAACCGAGAAGAACTTCAACGTTTCGCGAAGAGGCGGGGGCAACAGCTCTTTCTCGCCGTACTTCTTCCAGCGGTTCTCAAGTTCGGTCAGTTTCTTGCGTCGGATGTTCGTGAAGCGGTTATGGAACTCGGCAAAGGCAGGCTGTGTGGCCACCTGATCGCGCACGGGCTTCGCAAACGGTATATGGCGGTAGAAGATGCCGCGCACGACTCGGTTCAGTTTCATACTGCCCTGCGATTCAAAGCGAATCCACATCGTATAGTCGTTCACGAACTTGGCGCGGTCGTCGCGAAAGCGCTTGAACTCGGCGGCCAGCTTCTCTTTCACCTCTTCAGATAGCTCCCTGTTTTTCTTGTAGAACTGAATGTAATCGGTATAATCCGATGTAAGCGAGGATTTGGAGACGTCGTTCCATTCCGGGCCGAGTACGGTTTTAAGAAGCTCCCAGCGGAAGGCGCCGATGGCCTCAATCAACATCGTGTAGAGGTCGCCTGTTGCGAAGATCGGGAAGGCCAGGCGGCCTGGAGAATCCTTGCGACGGGCCAGGGCAAGCTCCTGCCACATCATCACCTTGTTACCGATCGAAGGCAAAAGCACCATGTTCGGGAAGACCTGAACCTGGACGAACTCTTTGAAAATCTTGCGCTGCTCGTCGTTCAATACGATCTCACGATGAAAGGCCGAATAATCTATGGAAAGAAGCTGATCGAGCATATCCGAAAGCCTCTGTCGTGTAACGAAGGACTTCTCGAGCTCCTGCATGACGTGGTAACGCGTGAGGATGGGGAAGGCGGTGATCGGCGATCCCGACGTCAGTTTCACGTTCGTTTCGACGAAATGCTTCAGCTCTTCTTTAACGCGGTTTTCATAGCTGTTTACGTTCGCCGGGATGTCTGATTCGCGCTTCCATCCCATCTCTTTATGTTCGAGCTTGAGACGATCGAGGTAGGTTTGCCCCATCTCGTCGACGGAGGGCTCTTCTTTTCCCGATGCGATATGATCGAGCCAGTCGGTGGCCTGATAGATCGGGTATTCGGCCTTTCCGCGTGTCGTATCTTCAAGCGTGCAGAGCGAGACGATATGTTCCATATCAAGGAACTGTTCGTCAAAGAAACCATAGTTAAGCATCAGCTTGATGAATCGCGGCACATTCCCGCGATTCTGCCTGTACTTCAAAAATGCCGCCTCATAGGCTTTGAAGTATGCCTGACCGATAGGTTTTTTTAGACGGCGGAGCTCGGGTGTCGAATCAAGAGGAGTCTTCTGCTCTCGCAGCTCCTTTAGCATCGCCTGAACCTTCTGATTCTCTTCGGGCGGGAAGTCACAGAACGTCAGGATGCGGCTCGACGAGCCTTTCAGCTCCTGTTTGATCGCATCGAAGTCGACGCCTGCACGAAGAGTGGCGGCCTCTTCCTTCTCTTTCTCGACGTTCTTGAAGGTTTCGTTATTACGAAGAAAGGCGCCGATCTTTTCATAGTTCTCGGCGATTTCAGGGTAGGGGCGACCTGATAGCTTGCGATAATGTTCCAGTAAATCGCCCAGACGTCCATCGACGAATTTCAGAATGGCCATCATCTCTTCGGCGGGCACATCGATGATGTTTGAATTAAAAAGGTCGGATTGCAGATAGAACTTCTCGGCGAAACAGTGCTCCGACCTGAAAAGATACTCCATGCCTTCGTCGATGCCATAAAGCACCTGAGCCACCTCTTTAAAACAGGTGGCTAACTGTTCGGCCAGGCGCAGTGAGATCTGACGTAAGATCTCGATATCGGCCTGGAACATCGCCCCCTGTATATTCGGAGCGAGTCCGAGAAGGCGGCGATAGAAGTTGAACTCCTCCTGATCGAAAGAGCTATCGAAATCATAACTCTTCTGCAAAAGGTCGCCGTGATCGGCCTCAAGCCAGGCAAGATTAAGAGCGGCGGGCAGCTCGTTGTTATTCTCAAGAAAGCGATCGACAATGACGCGAGAAACAGGCATGATCGGATCGACCATCGGACCACCCGACGGCTCAGACGAGAAGAGAGACGGCTGCAGACGGTAGTACACAAGCGAAAGCGTATCGATCGTTTTCTGAATCTTTGAAGAAAGGCCATCGAAGGTCTTGATCGCCTGATACGCCTGCACGACCTCCTGCGCTACGGTGCGCACGCCGAGCATACCGACGTTCAGCTTACCGAGTATCATCGACGTAAACGGGCCGGCGGGATTAACCGGAAAGACCGAGAGCACGCTGTCTTTCGTCGTAACAAGCGAAACAGGCGAGGGCGATTTCGAGATCAGATGCCCGAACAGAGGAACGCTATTCTGCCCGATGCGAAACAGAGTGCGTCCGTCCTGGTAAGCGACCTCTCCGCCATGCAGAAGAATGAGGCTGGTGACGGGTGTATTTTTCTTCAGCAGTTGAGTGCCCGCCGGCACCTTCATCTGCTGTCCCGGTTTTCTCAGATCCAGCGTAGTCATAAAATGGCACAGTCTCCCGATACGGACAGAATTTCAACCGGATTCAGGCATCCACGGACCGCCGGCTCGCGTTCCTGTGATCGCCGTTCCAATACGCACAATCGTCGCCCCTTCTTCGACGGCAAGCTGCCAGTCGCCCGACATACCCATGCTCAGCTCGCCGTCAGGCAGATGCTCGTCTCGAATCTGACGTAACCGCCTGAAAACTTCGGATGTTCGCTTCGCATCCTGATCGGTGGGCCCC
Source organism: Leptonema illini DSM 21528 (assembly GCF_000243335.1). Lineage (NCBI taxonomy): Bacteria > Pseudomonadati > Spirochaetota > Leptospiria > Leptospirales > Leptospiraceae > Leptonema > Leptonema illini. The sequence continues at coordinate 1,472,517 of NZ_JH597773.1, forward strand.
ATCGTCATGAATCCGCGCCAGGTGAGCGCCTCTTCAGAGGGCAGGCTTTCGCGGCACTGTAAGAACTGCTCTTCGCTCATGCCGCCCAGCTTCGAGGATTCTGCGGTCAGATTGAGCTGCATCAAATACTGCATGCCTTCGCCTGTCGCCTCAAAATGTCTGCGAGCGGCTTTTAAAAGAGATTCAAGGGCGCTTGCCGACGAAACTCCATGCACGACATGAAAGAGGCCGGGCAGATTACGAGCAAAGCCCGATTGTAAAGGACCGAGATGATGATAGATAGGTTGGATCGCCTGCGCATGAACAAGCGCGAATTTCGCTCTTGCCTCAGTGAACCGGTTTTCACCGAATTCGCGGTGGCCTGCTTTTAAGAGTGTTTCAATAAGTTCGGGGCCATGCGTCTTCGTGACTACGACGATACGGACACGATTATGTCCGCGCCTGTCCAGTTCTTCTCTAATACTGGCAAGGGCGCGGACCGGATCCATTCTCATCCCTGAAGGCGGGTCAGTCGCGCCACACGCTCCGGATCAAGCCGTGAACCGGCAATACCGGCGGCCAGATCGCCCGAAAGACGCGCATCGGGAGCGGCGGAGAATTCAACGGCAAGATGGTTCTCCATCTCAACCTGCATGGACTTCAAACGTGCCCGTGCCTCGTTCAGGCTCTGTTCTACGGTGCGGATCAGTTCGTCACGATTCCACTGGCCTTTCATCTCGGGAAAGAGCGGCTCTCCCTCGAAGGTCATCTCTGCGGATGTCTGTTCATTCAGCCCATCGCCGGAATCTTTCAACAGATTCAGCCTGGCCTGCTCCCGCGAATAAACACGCTGCATGTCGTTCAGCCCGGCCTGCATACCGGCCAGACGCATCTGCGCCGTGGAACGCACTTCATCGGACTTCACCGAAGCTGATTCGCTTTCGGGCGTCTTTGTCTTCTCTCGATGTCCGCTGAGGATCTTCTCGGCGGAATTCAGAAGGGTTTTTCCTGTGATCTCCATATCATTCGTCTGCACATCGGCCTGCTGGCCTCTGCACCCTCCGTGGTTTACAGACTTCTTCTCTGTATATTAATTCGGGTACAGATTCTTCCATATTAACGATGCTGGGAAGAAAAATTTCTTTTCTTCCACTCCTGAAACGAGAAAAGCGTAGCCGATGGACCGATCACGCATTCCCGTAGCCCTTGCTCTCGCCCTTGCCGTCTTTTCAATCGTGCTGGCCGCCGTTCGAATCGGCCGCAGCTCGCAGGAAAGCTCTTTTACCGTCGAGCGCAGCTCCTTCTTTGATGCCGGGCGATCCGGCATTGCGCGCATTCGAATTCATGGCATGATCCAGGGCGGCAAGGCCCCTGGAGAGGCCGGCTCCGAACGTATCATCGCCCTGATCCGCGAGGCAGAGCAGGCCGATGCCATCCGCGGCGTTATCCTCGATATCGATAGCGGCGGCGGCGAAACAGGCGCCACAAAGCAGATCTACGAAGCGGTGAAAGACCTGAAAAAGAAAAAGCCCGTAATCACCGTCATCGGCGGCGTCGCCGCAAGCGGAGGCTATTATATCGCCTCGGCCAGCGACCGCATCTTCGCGCTCGAAACGAGCATCGTCGGTTCGATCGGCGTCATCAGCCTGCATCCGAATATCGCAGGCCTGCTTGATAAAGTGGGCATCCGCATGCAGACGATGAAAACGGGGCCTCATAAGGATTCGAGTTATCCGTTTCGCGATCTGAGCGCCGAAGAGCAGCAGATGTACGCCGACCTGCTCGACGATTCTTACCGTGTCTTTATCGCCGACGTTTCAGAAGGGCGCAAGCAGTCGCAGAAAACCGTCGAAGAGTGGGCCGACGGCAAGATATACTCCGGCAAAAAAGCGAAGGCCTTACAGATGATCGACGATATCGGTGGCGAGCGTGAGGCGCTGGCGGCGATGAAGCTTCTCTTGAAGACGGACGAGGACCTGCCCATCTACGAGCCCGAGCCCGATTTCTTTGAAGAGCTGTTTTCCTCATTTCCGTCGAACCGCTTCCAGGCCCGTATGCCCTCGTTGCCGGCTTCGGGGTTATACTATCTTTATCCGTCGGCCGACTTAGTAGAACGCTTTCTGTCACGTCAGCCGCTCATAGAGGCGCGCTGAAAGGTCGGGACGATGAGATACATACTGGAATTCGTCGAGTTCGCCTCGATTATCTTAACGGCTCCGCACTCCGTCGTCGTGGCCGCCCGTCAGTTCGAACGACAGAGTCGCTACGCCCTTCTGTGCTCCGCTCTGGCCTCGATCAGCCTGGCGACGGGAGTTTTTTATGCGCGAAGCTCCTACCGGCTATCGTTCTTAGTTCTGATTCCCATCCTGGCCGGCATGATCTTTCTGTTTCATCGCTTTTACAGCCGCCTGTTATCGGCCCGGCTATTACAGCATCTGATGAATTCGCCCGCACCGATGGCGCAACGAGAGGGCATCTCGACCACGCTGTCCACCCTGCTTGAATCTTCTTTTCTTCCGGGGCTTTTTATTCTGCCCGTCTGTATAACGGCACGAGAGTTTACCATGCCCGCGCTTCTTCTGATTCCCGGTATTGCCGCCATCTCTTTCTGGATTCTCTATATTCAGTTCTCGGGCGTGCGGTTCATCATGGAGACGCAGAAGCGACCGACCATCCTGCTGCTTCTGCGTAATCATCTGATGCTTGCGACGTATCCATTTCTTGCCATCTATGTTGGCATGCTGCTTCTGATCTCACTGACGGGAATACGCTGATGGGCGAACAGAAGAAGCTGTTGATCGTCAACGACGACGGGCTGCATTCAAGCGGCATGCTGCATCTTGAAAAGGAGCTTTCGCGCGACTTCGAGGTCTGGGCCGTCTGCCCCGATCGGGAGCGCAGCGCCACCTCGCAGGCCATCACCATTCGAGAGACGCTGCGCCTGACGCATGTGGAAGGGCGGCACTATCATGTGAACGGATTCCCCGCCGATTGCGTAAACGTCGCCCTTTATGCCGGCGTGTTTCCGCGTTTCGATATCGTCGTCTCGGGCATCAACCATGGCGTCAATCTCGGCGACGACGTACATTACAGCGGCACGGTCGGAGCGGCGCGGCATGCCGCCGTACATCGCCTGATCGCCGTCGCCATCAGCAGCATCAACCGCGACCATGCGGGAAGCTTCCGGCGTCCGGCGAAGTGGCTGCGACAGTGGCTGCGGCTCAATCTCGAACATCTGAAACAGGAGTTCGTGTATAACATCAATTATCCATTCGAGCCGCACGATATCGCCGGCGACGCGCCCTTTCCCGAGGCCGAGGTTACCCGACACGGACGCCGGCTCTACCTCGACGAATATGAGCTGCTTGAGGAATCCGTTACCGGCGATGCTTCCGATGACAGCTTTCCTCTGGCCGGACGATCGGGCGTGCTGCGTTTGAAAGAGACGATTATGGGACGAGAGGTCGTCGAAGGCACCGATTTTTATGCCGTAGAGCACGGCAGGGTATCGATCACGCCGCTTTCGCTCAGCACCTTCGACGTCGAAGAGATGGAATTTCTACGGAATCTGATGATGCCTGCATGATGAACGAGGATCGCTCACAGCAAAGAGAGCATGCCCTGCTCGAACGCGTTCTCTCACTGAAGCAGATGCTTCTTGAGGGCAGGGGCAGCCCCGTTGATCGCCATGACCTGGCCATCTGCTACTATCATCTGGAGAACTTCGATCGTTGTGCCGAACAGCTCGAGATTCTTGCACGAGACACGCCCGACTATATCGACATCAGCCGCGTCTACTCGCTGCGCAGCCTGGCGCTCGTCATGCTTCACAGATTCGCCGAGGCCGAGGCTCTCATAGAACGCCGTCTGCGCGTCGAGCCCGACGACGTTATACTCCTGAACCTGCTCGGTTACGTATGCGAGAAACAGAATCGTCCCGATGCCGCAATAAGAGCGCACCGACGTGTGCTTTCGATTAAACAGGATCATCCGAACAGCCTGAACTCGCTCGGGTACCTGCTTACGCTTCATGGAAAGGCCGAGGATTTAGCCGAAGCGGGCAACTGCCTGAAAAAAGCGGTGGAGATCAATCCGAACTCCGCCGCCTATCTTGATTCGCTCGGCATGTACATGGCGCGCATGGGATTTTTTGATCGAGCGAAAAAGGCCCTTGTCAGGGCGCTCGAAATAGATCCGCAGAATATGGAAATCGTCGACCACATGAAAGACGTAGTCAAACGCGAATCACTGGCGCGCGAACAGTCGACCGAGAGCTGATACTGTTGTCTATGGCCGGCCGATTCTGCGCCGAACCTGCACCATCGCACTTCGGTAATTCCGAAATTTTCCCATTCAACCGCCATTCGACGACATCCGCCAGCCGAGCGGTTGGGCCTCAATGCTCTCATAGAGATAGAAATACTCCCGTCGATCAACTCCGCGGCATTGCAAGAAAGGAAAGAGAGAGATCAGCTCGCCCGACATCGTTCGCAGATAAAGCTCGCCGGAACGCAAAGGCGCATCAATCTGCACTACCTCTTCTGCCGGCACGGTTGCTCCGCCATGCACCATGCAGCTGATCAGCTGATCGCCCGCGGCCAGCATCAACGGGGCCTGTGAGAGCATGCCATAACTGAGCAGAGCATGCACAAGAGACGAGAAGACCATAAGACATTCTGTGGCCTTTTCTTCACAGAGCTCGCCCTGCGTGAGTAGCTCATGCCTTATGCAGAAGAGTCGCTCCGTGACCGGACGCAGTCGGTGTTCGTGGTAGTCGATCACATCGGGCCAGATCGTTGAATCACGCAATCTTACGTGCAGCTTTTCGGAGAAATAGGCCCAGACTGAAACCGAGCTCAGCCTCAGGCCTCTTGTGATGAACTCAGTCAGCGGTGCATCGATGGTGCCGGCATCTCGGCATCCGGCGGCAAAAAGGGCGGTGTGGTACTTGATCACGGCATCGGCCAGGTCTATCAGGCGCAGCAGACGTTCGAACGGTTCCTTCTGTATCTCGAATTGCTCACGAAGGTGGGCAATGTGTTCAGGCAACGGTTTCATACTGAACTCGGGGGAAAATAGTCCCGAGTTAAATAGGTCTCATTCGCAATAACCATCCATATCCAGAATAGTATAAAAGCGATGTCAGACCGAATGCTTCGACTTCAGATGTTCGGCCAGGAATTGTGCCAGGCGGTCGGGATGGGTGGCGAAGAGGATGTGTGATCCGCCTTCGATCGTGAGATCGGGCGCCTTGTGGCTCGACACTTTCGGGTAGGACAATAGCGGATCTCTCGTCCCATGCGCAGAGATGCAATCGGAGTAAAAGGGCTCGGGCACACCCTGCCATTGTCGAATCCAGCGCGGGCCTTCGAAGAAGATCGTGCGCGGAAAACGCGCGAACATGCGGCCATACTCGACGGAATCACGCACTCCGATTCGAAAGACGGGATACAGGGCGGCGGTAACGCTCTGCGCCAGGCCGCGCAGAAACACAGGCGGTCGCGGCAGGCTGGCCGCCCGATGCATAATCGGGTTCAGATCGTTACCTGAAAAGGCCGTGCAGAGCAGGACGCATTGCTTCGCCTCAAGCATGCCCTTCATACGCAGGATCTGCAGCATCATGCCGCCCATCGAATATCCGATGACCATGTCGTAGGGATCGTCGGGCAAAATGCCCTGAGCAAGCAAAGAGGCCAGGCTTTCGAGAGAATCGACCTCGCCGGCCATCACATCGGGATATTCAAGAAAAGAGTGCAGAACGGGCACGGAAAGAAGCGGTTCAAGCTCTTCGATGATGCGAGCGAACATCATGCGATCGGCGCCAAGGCCGGGAATCCAGAGAAGGCGCAGAGGACGCGGCCCATGCGACGCCACCGGGCGGATGGCCCGAATGAGCGGCCCGGTCGCGCCGGACGTTTGCAGTTGCTTTTTGTTATCACGCTGCGGACGTGAGCCCGCCCGCTTCTTTGAGGCGGCGGACTTACTAATAGCGGCTGATTTCTTTGAGGCCGTATTTCTGGAAGACGTCGATCTTCTGGCCGCTTTCTTTCCCGTCTTTTTCGCAGATTTCTTCGCTTGCTTCGCGGCCATAATCCAACCTGATATACGCGGCAAAGATGGCAAGCACTCTACGCCGCAAGCGCGCCTCAGCCGCGAATCACGAGATACTTCTTCTTGCCGACGCGCACCGCATATTCACCGGGGAATGCAAGCGCCATCTTCGCATCCTTCACCGTTTCGAGAGTATCGCCTATCTTCACCGAGCCGGCCTCGATCAGACGCTTCACGGCGCTCATGCTTGCCTCGGTGCCCGACTCGACCAGGATCTTCGCAAGCTCGGCCTTTCCGTCCGTCTGCATCGTCGTCGGCACGTCAAAAACGGGCGTATCGGGCGGAAGCACCATCTTATCCTGACGGGCGGCGCTTTTCTCGGACTCCCACTTCTCCCGTGCCGCCTTGCCCTCGCCCGGATGAAGCCAGTCCACAAGCAGCTCGCCGAGCTTCTTTTTGAAATCCATCGGATTCGTGCCTTTTTCGATGGCCTCTTTCATCTGAGTCATCTCGGAATCCGGCACGTCGGTTAACAGCGTGTAGTAGTTCCACATCAGATCGTCCGATACCGACATCGTCTTCGCGAAGATCTGATACGGCGTCTCGTCGATGCCGATATAGTTGCCGAACGACTTCGACATCTTTTTTACGCCGTCCAGGCCGACAAGAAGCGGCATCGTGACGATGCACTGGCCTGCCTGCCCGAACTGCTCCTGTAAGGTGCGCCCGACAAGCAGGTTAAACTTCTGGTCGGTACCGCCCAGCTCAACGTCGGATTCGAGGGCTACTGAGTCATAGCCCTGAATCAGCGGATACATGAACTCGATCATGCTGATCGAATCGCCGGCCGCCATACGCTTCTGAAAGTCGTCACGCTCGATCATGCGAGCTACCGTATAACGTGCAGTCAGACCGAGCACGTCTTCAAAACGCATATCGGCCAGCCATTTGGAGTTGAATACGATTTCGGTTTTCTCTCGATCGAGAATACGGTAGACCTGACGTTCGTAGGTCTTCGCGTTCTCGATCACCTCTTCTTTTGTAAGACGTTTTCGCGTCGCCGAACGTCCTGTCGGATCGCCGATCATGCCCGTAAAGTCACCGATCAGAAAGAGGATGCGATGGCCCATCTCCTGAAAATGGCGCAGCTTGCGAAGCAGCACCGTATGGCCGAGATGCAGATCGGGCGCCGTCGGGTCAAATCCGGCCTTGATCTTCAGCGGACGCTTCTCGCGACGGGCACGTTCAAGCAGTTGCAGAAGCTCCTTCTCGGGAAGGATCTCTTCGGTGCCGCGCTTGATCTTCTCGAAGTCCGCCTTCGTTTCGTTTGAGATGGGAAGCTCTTTCGCTTCCGGTGTCGTTTCTTTACCGGCCATTTTGTATATCTCTTCGTAGATCTCTATGATCGTTCGGATTCGAGAGGAAGACGCGATCAGGGATTCTGGATCGCCTTCGTTTCTCCCTCCCAGGCAGGGAACAGGTTTTGAGAGAGGCCGAGAAGGGCAAGGATTCTACCGGCGATGAAACGGCCCAGATCGTCGAAGCTCTGCGGCTTCTGATAGAAGGCAGGCGAGGCGGGCAGAACGATACCGCCGGCCTCGGTCAGCGCCGTCATGTTACGCAGATGGATCAGGCTGTAGGGCGCCTCGCGCGGAACGACGATCAGCCGTCGCCGCTCTTTCAGCGTCACATCGGCCGCACGCTCGATCAGATTCGATGTATAACCGGCGGCGATACCGGCCATCGTCTTCATCGAACAGGGGCAGATGACCATGCCATGATACGGAGCCGATCCGCTTGCCGGCCTGGCCCCGATGTCGCGGTAATCGGCGATATCAAAGTCATGCAGAACCGACGGGCTCGATCCCGCTGCCTGCAAGGCCCGCTCCGTCGCATATCTCAGCAGATCAAGCGGATTTTCAAGGGCCGTGTCGAACTCCTGATTGAAGACGCGGATGGCCGCCGGGCTGACGATGAGCGTGCTGCGCCCTGCAACGCCGGTCAGAAGCGCCTGTAGCAGATGCAGGCCGTACAGCGATCCGCTTGCTCCGGTAAGGCCGATAATCAGGGAGATAGGCGTCGGGTTCGATTGCATGTAACAGGCAAGGGATCGCCGGGCCAGGCGGCAAGCGGATTTGGTTCCACGAAAGCAGGCGAATAATAGGGGGCAAGGGGAGGCTACCTTGATGCCAGCGAAATATCGGGCTCAAGGCGTTTCGCGTCCACGAAAGGCACGAAAAACGCGAAACTCGAGTAGGGGCTCAGCGGCGAAATATAATCGGCTATAAACTGCCTTCTGCTCAGCCTCCCGGTCAGAAGGCTTTTTGAACCGCTGAGGAAGAGGAGGGCGCGGAGATAGAACCGAGAGAGGAGTCTTTGTTAAGTGGTGAGGGATCCGGTGAAAGAGGTAAAAACGCTGATTTGGCTGATTTGGCATCCTGGGTCGGTCGCTATTCGGCTTTGAACTTATAATAATCAGAATCGATCATTTTTTCCATTATTGTCTTTCCATTTTCCTTTTTTTCAAGCGTGCATGCGGAGGTGCCACAACTCCATAAGGTACTGACGACTCTTTGTTGATCATCGAACAGGTGGATGGTTCCACGACCTCGGTACGCAGTGCCGGCATCAAACTCGAAAGTAAATTGGCTCTGGGGTTCAGAGTAGGTAAGGTGATATGAGTTATACATTCCGAGGATCAACCCGTTCTCAACGGGGAATTGAAAGGTGTACAATCCGTCAGCTGACTTGGAGCAGCCTGTTATAGATTCGAAATCGGGAAATTCTTTTAGCAGAAGGGAATTATTTCTCTTAAGAACGTCTGGTAGCCTGCACTCTTCGGTGCCGGCTTCAGAGCATCCAGGCAATGAGGAGAGCAACAGCAGAATGGGGAGGATTGTTTTCGCTCGAAAAAGCTTTGCCAGTTTTGCTGTCAGTTTAAGGCCCATTGTTTATGCGCTCACCTTGCGAGCGATTCTACCAGTGTATGGTTACGTCGTCAAGCAAGCCCTGCAAAAGCGTGAGATTCTTGCGGGGCTTTACGTGCATGGCGGCGGGCGAACAGTCCGTAGTAGACGTAGTAGATTACACTCGACTTTCGACGGATACTTTCCCGACCGGAGCCGGGCCATTTTTTTCCACGTCTCTGTCACGAATGACTGTTCATCCCCGTAACCCTTCCGTGAAATGGTTCTTGTAGGGCGTCGGGCAGCGGAGCTCTGCGATCCCATTTCTGGAGTACAATTGTGAACAATCTGCCGCCGTGTCCCTCATGTAATAGTGACTTAACCTATGAAGATAGCGGTCTGCTGGTCTGTCCGTCATGCGGGCATGAATGGTCCGCTGAAGAATCGAGCGAAACCGCCGAAGAAGCGCGGGTCGTGCGCGATGCATTCGGCAACGAACTTCACGATGGAGATTCGATCACCATTATCAAGGATCTGAAAGTCAAGGGCGCCTCTTCTGCTCTCAAGATGGGAACGCGTGTGAAGAACATACGCCTTGTGGAAGGAGATCATAATATCGACTGTAAGATCGACGGCTTCGGTCCTATGCAGCTCAAGTCGGAGTTCGTGAAGAAGGCTTAGTCAGGGGAATACAGATTGCTTCGCGTCCACGAAAGGCGCGAAAAACGCGAAACTCGAATAGGGGCGGAGTCTTATGCGCTTTGGCCGGATTCCTGGCCAGTTCTCTGGACGGAAGGCTGTTTGAACCGCGGAGGAAGAGGAGGGCGCGGAGATAGAGCGGAGAGGGCATTTTTTATTCAGTAGTGTGTACAGATCGAATTGTGTCCCGAATTCAGTTAGAGGTTGAAAAGACGGATCCCTTGATTCCCTTACGGAGGGCTCCAGGTGAAGTAGGACGAACAGTCAAGATACAGTCAAACAAAAAAGTTAGGCGACAGCAGATTTGAGTCCACGAATTCGTGTTTTTCGGGGACCAGGAACGAACACTCTCTTTCTCACTCCATCGTATCGGCTTCGGCCTCGGGCCAGAGCTGCGGAAAGAGAAAACGAAGAGAGGGGAATGGTATAGAAAAGTAGACAGGGCTGCGCGGTGATTCGGACTTGAGCAATCCGTAATGAAGAAGGCTTGCAAGGAACCGCCGGCCCGTTCGTTCGCCGAGGCCGGTCATGGCGATGAAGCGTCCTCGATCAAGAGGACCGGTCAGGGCGACGTAGTGAAGCGCCTCCGTGCCCTCGACCTTGATCGTAGATTTTTCGCTCCCGACCTGAAACGGATGCAGAGATAGAAAGGTTAACAGATCTCTGATCCCCTCTCTCAGGCGACTCAGTTTCAGCATCTGCTGCATGAACTGAACCTGATCGGTGCATATCGTCAGAAAAAAATCGATGAATTGAACAAGCCCTTCCTGTGAAAGCTCGCCGCGACCATCAAGATCGTTGCGGCGCGGCAGATCGGCATCATTCAGGTAACGGTAGTATTCCTCCTGACGGCGCGCCATGCCTCGCATGACCGACCAGAGGCCTCCGGTTAACTGCATGCGATAAAGAAGCAGATGCGAGTGCAGTCGTGCCGTGCGTCCGTTACCGTCGGCAAAGGGATGAAAATATGCCAGACGATGATGCGAAGCGGCCACGCCGATCAGGGATTTCTCGCCGGCCGGCAGATTCCTGTAGCCGTTTGCCCATGCATCGAGATAACGTTCTATATCACGCTCGGGAGGTAGATGTCGGCCGACAGCAACAGGCCGGCTGCGTATCTCGCCCGGAATCATGATTTCGCCGTCTTCGCTTCGGCAATCTTCAGGTGGCAGTCTATCGAAGAGGCTACGATGGATCTCTGACACTGCATCCACTGTATAGAGGTCAGCCAGAGGGCGGTTCATCCAGAGATCATCAAGCTTTCGTTCCGCCTCCAGATGACTGACGGCAAGTCGCTGCCTTCGGGCGATTTCGCTATCTGAATCAACCTGCCGCAGAAGCGCCCGCTCAATGTCGGATGGTCGCGCGTGCTGACCTTCAATTCGATTCGTGTAATAAGAGTTCATGGCACGCAGAAGGGGGCGCAGCGGCTCAAGAATCGCCCCGTGCGAAAGCAGGGCCGTCGCCTGACGAATCAGGGCTCCTGCCTTCTCATGAAGCGGATCAAGCACCCGATCCTCGGGCATGAGCGGCGAAATCTTGTGTAGTATGGACGACATTCTGGCCAGTTCTCTGGTGACTACAGAAGCACGGGAATAGTTGAAATTCAAGCGTTTTCTATGATATTTTCAACTTTCGTGGACATGTTTCTGGCCAGTTCTCTGGACGGAAGGCTGTTTGAACCACAGAGGCCGCCGAGGGCGCGGAGAGATCATAGAGAGAGGATGAGTGGGGTTGTGCTCGGGGGTGCAGCGTGAATGCTCTGCTTTACTGACCTGAGTATATGCTACTCAAAGCGGTTTTTAATTCGGGAATTTCCTGAGAAACGGTATACCAGACTTGTTCGATCTCCACAGCGTGGTACTGGTGGATCAGGATATTCCGAAATGCACCCCAGTCTCTCCATGGAATTTCGGCATGCTTCCAACAGAATTCATCGGACAATCGCTTCGCTGCTTCCCCTATAATCATCAACTGATAGATGACCGCTGATTGCGTTTTTTCGTCAGTATGGAAAGCCGTTTCAGAGATACCCACAACGAAGTTCTGAATAGCCGTGCATGCCGAGATCATGTCCTTAACTGTCTCAATATCACGCTGCATAGATGATCTTCAGGTGCTTTACAATGTCTTCTTTCCGTGCTGAGTTGCTCATCCTGTCCAGTGCCGATTGCGTGATAATATCGACAGGCCGCCCGAAATACGATTCAAAGTCCCTTTGCATGCGAACATGGTCGAGCAGGCCGATTTGCGCAGAAGGTGCAAAAACGACAAGCAAGTCTATATCGCTGTCAGCCCGTGCTTGCCCTCGGGCGAATGAGCCGAAAACGCTGAGTTGACTGATTTGCCATTTTGCACAGATGTTTGCCAGTTCTGCTGTCAGTTCAAGGCCCATTGCGAATGCGCTCCCCGTGTGAGAGATTCTACCAGCGGATCGCTACGTCGTCAAGCAAGAGTTGCAGAATCGTGGACTTCGATGATCGATCGCGTCCTTCCGCTTTTATCAATATAGCACCGGTGCAGGTAGTACACCGGACCATCCTCTCCGGAAGTGAGCATCTCAAGTATTGCTTCGCCTTTTTCCTCTGACCGGGGTGGGCTGTGCAAGATCGGCCCACCCCGGGCTATGGGTTTCAAGTCGTTCATCAATGGCTTGAGTATATCATCAAGGCACCGTAATCCCACTCGCTTCCAGCGGAGCACTGATATCTGCACGTTGAATTCAGAATTCGATTCGGTATTCTCTGGCAGGGTGTAGACTGATTCAAACCAGAGCATGCTCTCGCGCTCAGTGTCGTTCGCTCGGTACATCTGCCCATCGAAACGAATGTCTCGAAATGAGCGGAAGTTGCACGCGGTAATGCCGGCAAGAAGGCAAATGGAGAATATAAACCAAAGAGCTCTCATGTTAGCACGTTATTTTTTTGACTGTCGATTGATCAGGCGAGGCCTTTTCCTTGATTCCATTGATTTCTAAGTCTTAAGTGTCGGTTTATCGATTCATCGAAACTTTCGTCATCGTTCAGAGCGAATACGGCAAAATCAGGAGTCTTCTTCAATGATTCGAGGGCGTCGCCCACTTCGATGCGCATGGCAACCCTGGCCACTGACATCATATATCGCCTGTTCCATTCGTCTTCAAAATCGTCTCTCTCAATATCGCTGTTCTCAAGAAAATCCGTATACCTTTCTGAGAGTACATCCAGATGGGATTCTATCTCCTTCCCCAGGCTCGTGAAGCTGTATTTCCATTCAGTAGCTCCCGATGCGGCGTATTTCCAATCTCCCATATTCCACTTCAACGATAGGATTTCTTTATTTGTTTTATATTTGTAGAATTCTATGGAATGCGCCAATCCGTCTACAGTATTGAAACAGGGGTGTATATCATTGTAGATCGCATTACAATCCAGTGCAAATGCATAGAATACTTCGTTTTCCTTTCCGGCACTGAAATTCTGAATGTAATCGCATAGCAAATCGTATAAACCTTGCTCGAACCCGGCGGCCTTTTCTATTCTCTCCCATTCCGCATCTAAGTCCATTGTATTCCGCCTCATTTATCTCGTGAAGAAAGTCAGAGTTTGTAAGAGCCCGGTCTGAGTTTCTGCCTGATCAGCTCTTTATGATTCACCGATCTGTCGGTCGACTATGTCCCAGTGATAGTTAGACTTTGAGGCGGGACCCACTGAATGCATCCTATGCCGAGATCCGCTCGTCAATCTTTTTATCCAGGAAGCTGTTTAAGAACTCATGGATATGAGTGTATGACCGCACCTTACGGAATTGTTCCTCCTGTGATAGCAGGAGACTGCCGACCCATCGGAGCACCTGGTCTGTCTGAGGCCTTGACCGTTTAACCCGGTTAAGCTGAGATCTGGGATTCGAGAATGCCGAATCGATCAGATTGGTTGTGTAAAAGGATGTTCTCAATTTCGGCGGCATATTGATGCGATGCAGCGTTAACAGTGCCTCTAAACCCTCCTGAAGACTCTGAGAGGCACTGTAGCTGATGGATTCGAGCCATGATAGAACGGACCGCATCTCGCTTGCGACATCTTCGTAACTGTTAGCGCTGAATGCCTGCTTGTATCTCTTGCAGAATTCTGCATGATACTTCCGTGGGAGCTTGGCAAGAACATTTCTCTGTTTATGAAGGTAGCAGAGTTGGATCTCTGCCTTCTTTCCGAAGAACTCTCTGGCCGCTTTTTCAAGAGCCTTTGATCCATCCATGACGACAAGCACACGATCTGTGAAGCGGATATCACGGCTCTCGATTGATTGAAGGACACTGAGTGCGCTATCAGCATTCTCTGTAGACCCCTCAGAAATGCCCAGAAAATGCTTGTTTCCGGCCGTATCGACCCCGAGAGCAACGATTACGACAGAGCCGCCGAATACGATGCCATCAAGAACAATACACCAGAATGTCTGATCAGGAAACCTGCGTGAATTCAAATGATTGAGCGACTCACGGCTGGACTTCACAAACTCCCGCGAAACCGCACTCCGCGAAAGGCCGAGAGAGGCTTCTGTCTTTCTCAGCGTCTTTTCATAGTTCCGGGTGCTGATGCCCGCCAGCATCAGGCGCTCAACATGCTCGCGAAGATCAGAGCGATCCTGAAGGATCTCATATCGCTCCAGCTTCACCTCCTTGCCGTTACGTCGAGCTCTGGGCTTCTGGATGGCCACCCTTTCTCCATCGAGCACAATGGAACCTCGCTGGCTGCCGCCTCGATGAGCAAATCCACGGCCTCTCTTATGCTCCCCTGTCTTGCCGCATAACGTTTCGATTTCTTCGAGAATCAAAGCTCCTACGTAGCCGAGTGCAAATTCGCGCACACGGGAATCGAGGCTGGTTCGAATATAATCCCGAAACTCATCGGCCGCCAGGCTTTGTGTTTGACTGTTTTCTGCCCGTTCGTTCTTCTTCACTTGGAACCCTCCGTAAGGGAATGTGGTTGTTCGGCCCATTTTGGGCCAGGGTTCCGCCTTTTCAAACTCTAACTAAATTCGGGACATAATCCTGTCGGTCATGCCGGACTCATATTTCCCGAGGTAATTTTCGCCGAGTTCATAAGGCGATTTTGCGCCTTCTCGGGCCTCTTTCAATCCTTTTCGTAAATCACGGACAAGACTCTCATCTTTGAGAATCGCTGCCATTTCTTCGCCTGTTACAGTTGATTGCGAGGCGACATAGTGAACGGCAGCATGTTTGATAAAATTCGATAGCGTGCGGCCTTCCCCGGCAGCGGCGTTTTTCAAGAGATTATACGTGCCGTCGTCAATGCGTACTGTTACCGTTTTCATATAATCCCTCGCATCATTCGTATGAAGATCTGCGCAGCGATATGCTGGTGTCGATTCGTTTTTAGAGGTGTAACGTAATATCAGAGAGTGCCTTTCTGATTTGGTTGGCCTCTTTCTTGTTCTTTGAACCAAAGAGCAGCTCCATTTCCGTGATTGCGGAGAATATCAGAGTCTATCTTGCGATTCTTCCAAATTCCAGCCGCCTCGAAGAAGCTATTTTGCATGCTCTTTTTAGTAACCAGTCCGGAAGATTCCTGAACCTCGACAAAATCCATGGATTCCAGGACCTTTAATAAGGCCCTGGCTTTGTTTTCGTCCTTAATCTTAAGAACAACTCGGCTCATAAGAAACGAGAATATCAGTTCAAGGAGAGCCCGTCATTCTTTTTTCTAATGTTCATCCTGTCTCCCTTCTCGACCAGCAGCGCCGTTATTCGAAGACCGGCCTTACTTCTGGAAAACTTCTACCTGAAAACGAATCAGGAATCAAGAAAATCTTAGCAGCGACATTTTACTTGCCAGGCTTCGCAGTTTGCGAATTCAATGGGAGCAAGGTGTCTCTCGAAGCCATTGCTCCATTAGCCTTATGCGCCGTCGTTGCCGTCGGATTTGCCTTTGTGCTTTTTTTCGGGCTCATCCGTCGACGTCGGTCCGGTCGAGGGAGCGATCTGCCGTCAGAGCCGGGAGCT
The DNA here is from genome assembly GCF_000243335.1 of Leptonema illini DSM 21528. Classification (NCBI taxonomy): domain Bacteria; kingdom Pseudomonadati; phylum Spirochaetota; class Leptospiria; order Leptospirales; family Leptospiraceae; genus Leptonema; species Leptonema illini. The sequence continues at coordinate 1,488,150 of NZ_JH597773.1, forward strand.
CCCTACATCGTTCGTGTGTATGAGCCTGACGTCACTTCAGAGACCTCTTTTCAGAGCCTTGCAGAGGCCCGGCAATACGCCAATGATGCGGCGTCAGAGACCGAGAACGGACCTGTTTATGCCGATGTGCTGGGTGAGAACGGCGCTATTATGTATCGGGGCAGGCATTACGGGCATGGTTAACGCTCGATAAAAGGGAGAAAGAAATCGAGAATTAGAACAGCCACTACGATGCCTGAATAGTATCGCATCGGTATGAAGAAGAAATCATTCTTCTGCTTCTTCGATTCGAAATAGTTCCCCAGAAAGAAATAGATCGCCGCAAGCAGGGCGGCTATAGAATAGAAGAGCAGGGTGATCGAGTACACATCGATTCCCATCTGGCTTCTTACGAGGCGATACAGAACTCCGGCTCCTATTGCTGCAGCAGGGACAAGATATCCTCGTAACGACGAGAAGATGATGACATGGCTCATTGGCTCCTCCAGAGAGTAATTGTCGCCGGTTTCTATTTGAGACGGCCTCTACACTCTGTCAAAAAATCCAGCGCTGAGGGCGATCAATGCCTGTCCGGAATAATAGAAGGCCAGATTTATTCTGCCGTAACGCCATGTGTGTCGGAATCTTCCAAGTGCCAGAATAACATCTGAAATATAAAAGAGCACGGCGCCTCCCGTGATCAGATAGGCCTGGGTCTGTGAAAAGAAGTCTCCGTAAAAAACGGAAACCGCTCTGTTTACCATAAGGCTTATAATAATCACATAGAATAAAACGGGGACTTTCAGATCGCCCAGACCTGGTAAAAGGTAGAGGTATATTGCTATGCCTGAAACAAAAAGAATTGCTGCACTGATCCAGTCCTGACTGTAAAGACCGCTGAACCATGTAAATGCAATGGCATAGGCGATGTGCCCCGCAAGAAAAAGAACCAGACCGATTTTAAAGGCTTTTTTGGATCTGTTCATAAACATGAGCGACATATCGCCGCCAAAACTGAGAAGGATACCGATGAGCAGGGATAGGGTGTAATCTGTTCGGAATGAATCTGCCCGAAAAAATGATGCAAGCAGCAGGACGGTCATGAGTGTAGAAGAGAGCGGTTTCCAGAAATGAATCCCTTTTTCATTGGAGGCGAATTCGTAACGATGCAGCATTGTCACCGTAATAATCATTGATGCGATAATGATGCCATAGATAGTCATTGCTCTTTTCCTTTGTTGTTCATGTTTGCTATGCTTAAGGGTAATGCTCTCTGTTGCCTTCGCTGGGGCAGTTTTATAATCTTGTCATCGCCGAAAACCGTCGCCGCTCTTTTTGAGGCGTCAACTTTGCTGGTGGGGGGGGGGATTAAATTGATGAAACTTTCGACTTGTTGCCAGAGAAAACTTCCCTCAAAGAATTGACAGAGATTCCAAGATCGTTTTCCACTTCTTTGCTGGTTTTGCCGATGCGAATCCACCGCCATTCTGCGAAATCTATCATCGTAAGGCTGGCCTCTTTTGCCCATAGATTACCCCTTTTCATTTTACTGTCTCCTGTCCAGGAAAAGGGAGGAAGATCAAACCCTCAGTTAGACGACGTGTGGCGCTATTCAGCATTCATCTTCAAGATCATCGATCCCAAAATTAGGAGCAATGCGTCGGTACTTACTCATAATGGCAGAGATAGACATATCCTTATGATAATGGAAACAGTAGCTTGCTTTCAACTCCTCTTTTGAACGGATCAAGAAAAAACCATCACTGGTGCTACCAACTAGCCCCGTTTTCTTCAGGGGTGTAGTGATATTGATCTGTACGTAATCATATTTGAATTGATAGCCCCTTTTCTTAAGAAACGGAAGCATTTGGCGAATTGAAAGTGGTTTCCTGAGACTTGCATTCCGATCCTGAAGAAGATCGAGAATCAGCAATTGCAGGTGATAGGTTTCGCCTACAGGGAATTGGCCGGGCCGGTCTTTGGCGCCCTGAATGAGAAACATCAGAGGATTCTTGCCAGATGACTTTGTAGCCGATTTGGGTTTCCGATTAATTTGCTTGAGAAGGTAAGGGTCGTCTGCGGGATTGACAAGCAACCCTCGCTTGAATACACCAAGGAGAGGAAACCACGGATTGAATTGAGAACGCGGATACATTTGCTCGTATATGAGAAAATTCTCCACATAGTCTTTTGTTTTTGCAAAGAAAATCGATTTGAGTTCGTTACTGCCGACTTCTGCAAATCGGTCTTCGATGGCATTCATATAGTTGGAGGTCTCTGATTCAACTATGGCCCAATCTATACTAACTTCCTTCTGCTGCTCCACAGCCAAATAGTGTTCAAAAACCAGTTGTTCCATGCTGGAATATAGGTTGAGATCAAACGAAGTGAGCTCTGATCGAACTTTGGTCGACCGAAGTTTGAACGAAAGAAGATTAGTGACATGGCCATGCACATTATTCCTGAAGAGATCCTGCTTTACAGTCCCACTTGGTGGCAATGGCGCGAATGGTTGCAGAGAACGTGCGTTACTTGGTGACATCGATTTCGATCCTCATTGACGGAAATATTTCGTCGCCACCGCTCGTCCGGAAGATATAGTCTCCATATTCCTTCTTTGAATCGATCGCTTTTACACAACGGATCGTTAGTTGCGCAGAGAGGCGGCTTTTGGCCGCATCAATTGTTTTTGAAACCTTTTCGGGTGCACAGTACTTATTTGTCAGACTCCCGATGATAATAATTCGACCCCTACCTTTCAAGACACGTACTATTTCTTCCAGAATCTGGATACCTTCAGACGGATCATTGAATCCATATTGCCATGGGTTACAGATGATCGCAACTCGGAATGAGTCATCACCGACTGGTATCTCGTTCGCAGAACAGCACAGATCAATGTGATTGTTGGAACACCGAGTGCCTATCCCCTCGTCTGCATCCGTCAAAAGACAAACAGGATAGAACCTCTGGCCAAAATTGCCGCACCCGGCCCCAAGTTCAATGTTGTCGCCTTTGAATGCGTTACCCAATTTTTTAGATGCTTTTTGTTTTTGCATAGTTGTCTAACGTAAAAGATTTCACGACGGCCTGCTTGCTGGCTGTGGCTCGAAGCCCGGACGGCATTTTCCCGCATAACCGGGTCAGACCCAAGGTCGACCGGAAGGGAGGCCGCAGCTTGAAATCGACAGTAATGCGACGTGCGCGGTTCGGGCTGCTGAAATTCACTGTCTGGTATCGTATTCGATGGGATTTAATTCTGAAACAGGTTCCATACCGGCATTCTTTTTAAACTTCATGTTGCATATAAAGTTTGCCATTGAATCCGAAGGATCAATTGATTGAAAATTCAGTTTATTCATGGTTTCCCTTACCAGCAAAACGGAAAGGAGTGGTTGGGTTTCAAGCATACCAGTAGCTGTATTAAGTACATTTCCTTTTGCATTAATTATTGCTTTTTCAACAGGTATGGTGCCCAGTATTTCTCTCCCAATGCGTAGACTGGCACTGCAAATATAGTCCTGATACATTTCATTTCTTTTTCCGGCTGGCAGACTTTTCATATTAAGCTTTCCGGATTTCAATAAAGATTTTTGTTCCTTTGGAATAACTTTGTCATCATGAACTTCCAAATCGGCTACAATTATGCTTGGCGAGGGAAATTTTATTGTAATACTGGAGCCAACGGATTGAACTTCACTAAACGGTTCGAGATTCCGTATGGCTTCAGAGTAAGCTTCGATATCCCTGGATAAGATTCGTTTACCGATATTCACCATCTCGGACCAAGATATGTGTTCGTTCTTCCATTCTCTATATTTGGTTTCATACTGGATTTTGTCTTTTTGCCTGGCTTCTTCAATCAATCCAAGTAGTTTTAAAGCTTTCTTCTTATCTAGGGAAAAGATCTTATCAAAGAAGCTTGGCTTATAGGTATCATATTCCCTATATGTCAGCGGAAGTTGTCGCCTCAGTTGATATAGATTTTAATCTCAGGCGGCATCCTGTCCAGTCTTTTGTTTATCCCGAGGATTCAAAGCAACTTTCTCTGGTTGCGTCCATGGCCGAGTATGTCGGCTCCATCGCTCCGGGTGCTTGGCACGAGCAACCGCATACGTTAACCTGCGCTTCGCAAGGATGGCCTCCGATTCCCCTGTCCGCCTCTGCGCTGGAGTGACATAGCCTATAGCAGAATGCCGATGGCTATGGTTATAATACTCCTGAAACCGCTCCATCCAATCAATAGCGGCTTGCATTGTCTCAAATCGGACCGGGTATCGATGGTTATATTTCAAATGCTTGAAGAGGGATTCGGAATAAGGGTTATCATCACTTACTCCGGGGCGCGAATAGCTCGGTTTGCCCCAGGAAGCCAGGCAGGATAAGAATTCCGCAGATGTCATGGGAGTGCCGTTATCCTGATGCACGACAAGAGACTTTTTGGATACTTTGTGCATCAGGCATGCCTTCTGCAATAGATCCGCAGCCAGTATCCCCGATTCTTGCTCATGAATGGACCAGCCGACAATATAGCGGTCCCAGATATCAACGATCAGATACAGATAGTAATGCACTCCGCGCTCTTCGGATGCAAGATAGCTGATGTCCCATGTCCACACTTGATTCGGTCCTGAGGCAACGTACTCATCAGGTCGACTGCGCTCAGGTGCCCGGGACCGACCGCGGTGAACTCGAAGGCCTTCCTGGCGCATGACCCGATAATAAGTCGATTCCGACCCTATATACAGGCCTTTTTCCGCGAGAATGGATACGATCTGATGTGGATTCAGATCCGTAAATTCGGGAAGGCAGACAGTATCTCGTATAACCCTTCTCTCGTCTGGCGAGAGTGCATTCGATACGGCAAAACGATTGTCTTTACGGCGATCATCGCTCGGATTTTTCTCCCACCGCTCAAGTGTACGCAGACTGATGCCCGCGGTATCTGCTGCAAGCCTCAGTCGAGCCCCTGACTTCTGTGCCTCACGGATCGCATCGGTGATATGCATACGCTCACTCACGGTTCTGATTCCTCGTCGAGAAGCGTTGCAAGTTTTTTTTTGAGCACAAGCAAAGCCGACACTTCAGCGAGTGCCTTCTCCTTTCTGTGCAGCTCTTTTTTGAGTGCTTTGATTTCCTGTGCGGACTGATCCTTCACAGGCTTCTGTGCTGTCTTGAGGGCCTTCTCTATCTCGCTTCGCCATTCATCCAATGCCGAGCTGTGCAAGCCGTGCTCTCGAAGCCATCGGCCAAGGTCGGCTTCAGCGATCGCTCCTGCCTCAAGAAGCAGTCTCTGCTTTTCCAGAAGGGTTATATTCTGTCTGCGTGTGCGACCTGTCATAGAGCCACTTTTTGCCTCCCGTAGCCACCTGTACACCATGCTCTGATCAACGCCGTATTCTTTGCACACCGATTTAACCGGGGGTGCGTCCGGTCTCAGCAATTTTTCAAGAATCAAGCGCTTCCTTTCGTTTCCCTGTCTCATTTGTTGTTCCTCCTTCGAGGCGACAACTTCGCTGACATTTACCGTATTTGTGCTGGGCAATTCTTTGGCTGTCATTTGATAATTGAGGTTCCGGCGAGGGCGGAGAATTGACAATTATATTCCAATCGTATTCAGAATCGCAGTCTATGTGCATCGATTGGATTAGTTCAATGTAGTTTTCATATTCCTCTACTTCAAATTGAGCCAATTCCAATTCTTGTGCTTTCTGTAATTGTTTACGACGAGCTTCAAATTCCTTTTGTCGACGTCTGGATTCTCGTTCAGCTCGTTTAGCCGCTGCGTTTATAGATCTCAGTGTGCTTTTCCAGGTCATAGAGTCCTCACTTCAAGCATGGTATTCTAAAGGATTCCTTTAATAGTTGTGTTCGCTCATTGCCCATAAGGTTCTGGATTCGCCGAAGTTGTCCTGCCGCATCGCCGGCCAATTTCTCTGTCGAGCCTTCCGGATGTGCGCCATTTGAATCCTCCCAAACTGGCGTCCATCCGGACACACAAAGTGGGGAGCGCAACGAGCAAAGCGATGGTCCCCTTGCGACTCGAGAGAGGCCGATAATCGTTGGGTTAAGCATCGTGCTGCTTTTTCCGATATTTCGTACCTTTCGCAGGTCCTCTTTTCACTATATGATACTTCATTCCTTTCTTCTGTCCGGTTGTCCTTATTCGACTTCCTATCAATGGCTCAATTAGGATTTGTGCTACTCTTTGCTCCAATCCCATTGCCTGCGCGATTTCTTTTATGTTTAGTCCCTCATTTTGAGTTTTTAAAAATTGTATCAATTCTTCTCTTTTTGTTTCCAGGTAGTTGTCGATCGATGATGCTTCTCTTTTCGGGTACAGTTGTTCAAGCAAAATCGTAAGCTGGTCTTCAAGGTCCGAGAATGAATTGTATTGGATACGATCTATTCCTCTCAAATCAGAAGGAACTTCTTTCATTTCGGTCTTATCGGGATCAAGGGCTATGTACCAATTAGAGTTTGCACCCATAGCAAAGCCGAGTTCAAGAGTTACATTCGGATTCCATCCTGATATATCAAAAATAGAGTAATCCGCTGTTTGTATATAGCTGATAATTTTTTGCATAATATGCATGTTCGTTATTTTTTCATCCGCAAAAATGAATTTCACATTGTATATGGATTCTAAGCTGGAGAATATTTTGCGATAATCGCGCTTGGCATATAGGCGATATGAATAAGCCACGAAAATCTGTCGATTTATGATTCTTTTTTTTCCCATGGTAATATCCGTTTATTTCTTTGCAGCATGTCGCATAACTGGTTTTTCCCGTATTCGTGTAATCATCCCCAGACCGCATTACCCGCACCCCCCACCTTCCTGCCCAAATCCTCCCCCTCCGTCAATAGAAATTATCTACACCCCTGCCGAAACTGACAGGCCCTAACGTATCTGTAACCCAGACCAACATCCTGACACGTATACCATTTAGTATATGCGCGTGATTCCCCATCGGATCGCGCTCAATGCCTATCGATGCAGATAGCCTGGAAGAAGCTCTTCGCCTATACTGAGAATGTAACTCATATTCACCGGATTGATCACCGGCATTGATAACAGAAGAACACAGGCTCGAAATGGGCCATTGCAGCCCTGAAATGGTCGTTATACGACCGCTCGTTAGCCTCTGTTCTGCGAATGCGATGATTCGCAATGCCTCTGCTCTTTTTCGAATGAGGGTTATTCTAAAACCACCCGCCGATCCGCTTTTCAGGGAATCGACGGGCAACCATCAAAATCAGACTCAATTCACCGGCGCATAAATCATGCCCAGCTTATCGACCTCGGCTCCGCTGCGGCCGTGAAAGCCGACGATGCTCCAGCCGGACGGGGCGCTGTAAACGACGCAGCTTCCAGTCGTTGATCCGCCCGTGAGCGTGCGGCCGGTCGATGTCGTGAATCTCGCATAGAAGATGCGGGTATGGCCATTCTTCTGTGCGCTGCAGAGCCGGGCGCTCTGAACGTATTCGCCTGCGTTAAGCGTCAGGGACATCGCAGTTCCGCCGGAGCCGCCGTGTTGCAGCGTCGTGCCGTCGTTTAACTGAATCGATACGGCGTCGATGCGCGATCCGGCGCGAAGTGAGATCGTCTGCACGGTCGTATTCGGCGCGATGTTATCGACGTCGTTAAAGGCCGTTCCATGCGGACCGCCGAACGCATCGCTGAATTGGAGCGGCTTGAGTAGCGTATAGCTGAATACGGTGGACAGGGCATAGTGATCTGAAAGCGGAACGCCGCTGACGGGATGCACGAAGCGGGCGTCTTCGGTTAAGAAACTCGTCGCCTGTAGCGAGATATACGAATTACCGCGAAACAGGATCTTATCGACGACCTCGCAGCCGGGGCTTGTGCGGTGGCCTTCGCAGTCCGTCAACGCATCGGCGCCCTGTACGGGATACGATCCTCCGCGGATCAGCTGAATCCAGGCGTCCTGAAAGCCGTGCTCGATCAGCTCTCTGATGTTGTCGCCCGCTCGCGTATAACGCGTATTCGTATCGCCCATGACGATGACGGCGTTGCCCTGTGAGTTCGCCTCGATAAAGGCGACCAGCTGCGAGATGTTCGCCCGCCGTGCGGCGAGATCGGGATCGGTAGAACCGGCATTCGTATGCACGTTATAGAAGTCGATGCATACGCCCGGAGCGACCGTATGCCTGGAGAGCGTGAAGCCCTTCGGCGTAAGACAGTCCGTTCCGTTGCACTGATTCCAGTCGACGCGCTGAAAGTCCGTGAAGTCGAAGTAGGCGAGCGTATTCATGCCGTCGCCGATTCCCATGCCGCCGCTTGTCGCTGTGCGATACGGATGCACGTCCGTCGCATACAGGCTTGCATGATAGTTGAAGTCCTCCTGCACGTGAACGACATCAAACGGCGAGAGCAGCGGCCCTATATACGGCGTGTTCTCGGATGGGTTGGAGCTTGAGAAGGGCTCGAGCAATCCGGCAACGTTATACGTGAGCACGGTGAACTGATTTCCCCCATCCGTCATGCTCAGCGACTGCAGGCTGTGGGCGCCGATGGCGGACTCCTGGTCTGACCCGGATGACTGGATCAGACCGAGCAGGGCCTGGCTATCGCTCTCGCTCGCCCTCTGACAGGACGCCAGCAGCGCAAGCGCCAGCCATCCGAAGATTCGTTTCTTCCTTGTAGTTTTCATCATACTTTCTATCGTTTTCATCTTTTTTTCTCTTGGATTTCCTTTTGAGTTTTCGTTTGAACACCTGTTCGCTCCCGGCCGGGCCGGTAGATGCAGCGTTTGTGAAACAAAGGGAAAAATCCGTCAATCAAATATTCAACATTTGTTTGGTTTCGTGAGCTATTCAATTATCGGTGAGGCAATGGTATAGCCGGAACTTCATTTATTGGCAGTCGATCGGCTGAAATGAGAGGGTGGGTGCAACGGAATTGCTGAGGAATTACGGAATATGTATATCGTCCGGATCTCTTCTTACATCCCAGAAAAACAGGATTTCGATCTGCTGAGCGTATTTCTTAGAGCCGTTTCTTTCGGTCCAGTAAGCATAGGTGGAGATCTTTTGAGTTAAAGCTGTTTCAGACCAGATTAACTTCTGAACCATTGATCAACCTTAGAATCAGCCTCTTCTTCGGAGTAGAATTTTCCGCTTTCGATTTCGCTGATGCCTTTTGCAATGCCGGATTTAACGGACTCAGGCAGAGGCGTATTCTGATTTCCAGTAATATTCAGAATGATATCCTGAATGAAAACCAATGTCTCTTCGTTTTCAATGGCATTGATTTCTTCGAGGATGGTGCTTTTTATCGACCGGCCACTCATACGTCTAATGAAGGCTGAACCCGCCGAGAATGTCAAACGAAAAGAATCCATTTCTCCAATTCTCATTGCAAGCCTCGCTTCCCTCAAAAAGATATATCAGCATGTTCTACCGTTCCGCCCCGCCGCTCTTCCTGCTTTCCATTCTTCTCGGACTCTGGAGCTCCTGCGCTCCGGCTATTTCGCGTCCGTCATCCGCTGAGGAGTGTCCGTCTGACGTGCCTGCCGATATGGCCTGCATCCCCGGCGGACGCTTTCTTCTTGGCAGTAACGAGACGGACTGGAAGAAAGAGAACTGGGATCTCTCTTCGTTTGCCGAGCACACGGTAGAGCTCTCGACATTCTTACTTGATAAATACGAGGTTACGACGGAGCAGTATCAGGCCTGCGTCGCTGCCGGCCGGTGTGAGCGTCAGTTAACGAATTATCCGCATCTGCGTGAGCAGAAGATGCCGCAGATGAAGGTGAACTGGTATCAGGCGCAGGCCTACTGCAAGGCGCAGGGCAAACGGTTACCCACCGAGGCAGAGTTCGAAGCGGCATCAAGAGGGCCGGACGGCGAAACACATCCCTGGGGCAATGCGCCTGCTACGTGTCAATATGCCATTATTAAAGACGACACAGGCCGCGGATGCAAGGGCCATAAGGCGCCAGGCTGGCATGCAACGCCCGAGAACTTTCGCGAAACGGGCGCCACGTGGGATGTCGGCTCAAAGGGAGCGTATCGTTACGGCCTCTATGATATGTCGGGTAACGCTCAGGAGTGGGTGTCGGATTGGTTTGCTCCGACGCTTGAAGCATGTGGAGAGGCCTGTCAGGGCAAAGATCCGCAGGGGCCATGCGCCGGCGCCGATCATTGTCCGGGCTTTGACGAGAAGCTTGTTAAAGGCGGCTCATGGTACTGGGGGCCGATTGCCGCGCGGGCTGCAGCGAGGCGTCCGCATTTTCCGAAGAACCAGCCTATTCATCATTTTGGATTTCGATGCGCGAAGTCGATCTGAGGTCAAGGCAGCAGAAATCCGACGAATAAGCATACGGCAGCGAGGCGGAGTTGTTCAGGACATATCGACTTGCAGCTTTATCTTCTTTTCGAGAAGACGTAAGTGCTTATCCAGTGTATCAATCTTTACATTGTGAAATGCTGCTATGGAAAAGATGATCAAATCAATAGACGGCACCGTGAGCCCAGCCGCACGACTCAAATCCGCAACCCGATAGCTAAGTTTGAAGACTTCAGAAGTGCAGGGAAGGATTGGGACCGACTGCTCAATCTTTGCAATCTGCTTTCTTTCCTCTCTTCCTTTCACTCCGTTCCATAGCTCAAGAAGGATGGGCTCTGCGATGCGGGCTTCACCGGAGATCAGATGATCGGCTACCCTGGCCTGTGCTTCTGCATTGCCATTTACACGTAAGAATTCAATCCACACTGAGCTATCGATAAGAATCACGATCTTTCTGCCTCACGCAGTTCTCGTAGCTCCTCCTGAGAAATGAGCGTTTTCAGGCTGCCTTTCATACTGGCCAGGTCAGCCATCTTTTTTCGATTGAGATAATCTGTCAGAGCGGTTAAAATCGCCTCTCTTTTAGTGGAAGTGTCAGAATATTTTATTACTTCATTGAGAATATCATCAGGAATATCAATCGTTGTCTTCATAAGGTTAATGTAGCCATATTCTTAAACGTTGCAAGCAGAAATTCGCGGCTTATCGGGCTAGGTCTAAAAACTGATATCTTCGTATGCCGCCGCTCGCTCCAGTTTGATATTCAACGAAGCAAGGGTAACGCTGTCGCTACTGGCCGTCTGTATCCATCCTGCATCTGCTCGTCGAAAAAGCTCGAAGCCCGGTTCATTCTGAGCGACGAGCAGATATTCCTGAAGGCTTTCAATGGTTTTATAACGTTCGAACTTGATCGTCCGGTCGGTCTTTTCTGTGGAATCTGAAAGAACTTCGACAATGAGCGTCGGATTCATCAGCGTATCATACTCGTCTGCAAATTGCGGTGGTCCGCAGACGATGACGATATCAGGATACGTATACGCCTGCCAGCTTTTGACGCGGACATCAAGCATCACCGGCTTGCAGTCCGATCCCTTCAGAGCCTGTCTGAAGAAGGCAAAGAGGTTCCCGACGATCTCGGTATGCCTGTAGCTTGCGCCGGCCATGGCATAGATCTCGCCGTCATAGTACTCGCTTTTGTATTCTGCCTGGTTTTCTACCAGCAGATACTCTTCAGGAGTAAATCTGCGTCGCTGTGATGCGTGCATGGCTGTTTATTACGCATTGCCTCGTTCCTGTCAATACGGAATGAATGTTGCAGTCGACATCAGCCAGCGGGCCGGGCGCGCTGGCACCGGCGATTTTCTCATGGTCGGCTCGCGTGCAGTTTTTGCCTGACAGAGAGAGCGCCCGACAATTTCTGTTCCCATGCGCATCCTATCCGGCATTCAACCCAGCGGCCGTCCGCATCTCGGTAACTACTTCTCTATGATGAAGCGGATGCTGGAATACCAGGAGACAAGCGAGCTTTTCTGCTTCGTCGCAAGCTATCATGCGATGACGACGGTGGAGAAGGGAGAGGATCTTGCGCGAAACATCGAAGGCGTCGTGCTCGACTTCCTGGCGCTGGGCATGGATCCGAACCGGTCGACGTTCTGGGTGCAGAGCGACGTGCCCGAGGTGACCGAGCTCACCTGGATTCTCTCGATGCAGATCACCGTGCCGCAGCTGGAGCTTGCGCATTCGTTTAAAGATAAGGTGGCGCAGGGCATCATCCCCTCGGGCGGGCTTTTTATTTATCCGATTCTCATGGCCGCCGACATCCTCGCCTTTCGATCTGAGAAGGTGCCGGTCGGTAAAGACCAGAAGCAGCATCTTGAGTTCACGCGAGATATCGCCCGCCGTTTCAATAACGTCTATGGCGACATCCTCACGATGCCCGAGGCCGACATCAGCGAAGACGTCGCCGTCGTGCCCGGCCTTGACGGGCGCAAGATGAGCAAGAGTTATAAAAATACCATCGATTTCTTTGCCTCCGAGAAGGATCTGAAGAAGGCCGTGAGTTCGATCATCACCGACTCAAAGGGCGTGGACGATGTAAAAGAGCCCGAAGGCCCTCTCTATGACATCTATTCTCTCTTTCTTGACGAAGACGGACGCAAGGCGCTGGCCGATCGCTTTCGCACGCCGGGCACCGGCTACGGACATATTAAGATGGATCTCTTAAAGGCCATCCTCGAACATTTCGGCGAGGCCCGCGAGCGTCGCGCCACTCTGGAAAAGGACCCCGATACGGTGCGCGACATGCTCGCTGCCGGAGCGAAGAAGGCAAGGGCGGTCGCCGCTCCTCTGCTCGAAGATGTGCGAAAAGCGACCGGACTGCGCTACATGCGCTAATTTTTTTCTAACAGATCGAGCAAGTCCGCACCCATACGGGTATGAGTCCTACCCGTATTCTGAAAGCCGTCTTGCTTGCTCTCACGCTTCTTCTGCTCTGGTGGGCCGATCCGATCGCCGCTCGCTCGTCCGCTCCGTCTGCGGTCTTTCTCTGGGCGGCCTTCCTTTTACTGTGTATAACGGTGCCGCTTTATCTCTGGCCGTCGGTTCGCTGGTTGCCTGCGCGACGCTCCGTGCTGTTCCTGTTGCCGCTCTTTCTTGCGCTGCTTGGCTTTACGACTCGAGACTGGAAGGCGCCTGATGCGGCGCCCGACGTCTGGATGAATCCGCCACAGCGCGCGGCGCTTTCTGCTGAGCTGAAGATCGTAAAAGAGATTCGTCCCGGGCTTGTGCTGGCCGACGTGCGCCTGACCTCGATCGAGCATTTTACGGGGCGCTGGGTGCGCATCCCGGGGCGACGCAAGAAGGTACGCACGGCGAACTATATCGAGCCCGTGACGCATTCTTCGTTTCCCGTCGCCGTGCAGACACGCAAAGACGAGATGCCCCGGGTCGGATGCACGTTAGCCGTCAGGCTTACGCCGAAGTACTTTCCGAAACGGCTCGAAGGGGATTATCTGGCCTCGCTGCGTTATCAGGGAGCTTCTTCGTATATGCGTCTTGCTCCCTGGCTCATACAATCGAAGTCATGCGAGGTCGTCGATCCAAAAGCAGAATGGAAGGCCGCTCTGATTGAGCTGGTGACGAAAGAACACGGGCATCCTTTTTTACAGGAGAAGATCCGTTTTTCAAAAGAGGCCGAAGGCGTCGCTCTTGGAATGCTTACGGGCAAGTCAGGCTGGATGGATCGCGATACAAAATCGACGGCGGCCGGCCTCGGGATTCTACATCTCTTTGCCGCAAGCGGCCTGCATCTGGGCATCCTTTACGCCGTACTTTACTGGCCGCTTTCAAAACTGTTCGGGCCGAAGCACGGCCTGGCCACCGCTCCGCCGTTAGTCGTCGCCGCCGCCTACGTATGGCTGCTTGATTTTCCCGTTTCGCTGGTGCGCGCCTTCTGTTTCGTCAGTCTCTTTGCTCTGCGCAGCTTCGTTCACCGACGTATCGTGACGATCGATCATCTGATCAATACGGCTCTGTTAACCGCCCTTTTCTTTCCCGATTCGATGATCAGCCTTTCGGCGCTGCTTTCTTTCTCGGCTGTCGGCGGCATCCTCTTTCTTTTTGAGCCGATCAACGGTCTTTTCAAGGCCAATCTTAAGAAAAGGCCTGTGCCCTTTATCATTCGTATTCCGTCTGCGATCGTCCATTTCTTCAGGCAGCAGGGGCAGATCAGTTTTGCCGCCTCTCTTCCCGTAACGCCCTGGATACTGCTTTTCTTTCGTTCGTATGCCTTTCTTTCTCCGTTTGCGAATATGGTCATCGTGCCCATGGCCGGTATTCTTTTGCCGCTTCTGTTCGTTTCGGTTTTCAGCGGATTCCTCGCCGCCGATACATGGCCCGATCGTCTGCTCTGGTTCGTTACAGTGAACGGATTTGATCTGATGCTTCTCGTGATGAATCGATTCAATATGCCCGCATTCTTCGTGCGTTTCGAAGAGATTGCTCCCGTTGCGGTGATGAGCTTTGTTCTGCTTGTGGGGACCGTTATCGTGCTTGCACTCTATAAACGGGAACGCATCTCGAAGCTGACGGCGTTGGCGGCCGTGTTGCTCTTCTTCTCTCTCACCGGGCCGATGGGATTTCTCGTCTTGCGTGCAATTGAGCGAATGGTCGACGGATGAAGTTAGAGCCAGTCTACGCAGACAGCCAACCCGTAAACTGAGGTAGCAAGGTGAGCGGCCGGCGAATGAACGCAGGTGGCGAGGTCTTACATTGGACGTTATTTGATTGAGCGACATCGCCTGCTCCGGATTCTGCCGTCGTGTATCCTTATTATAGCAGGGATCGAATCCAGGCCGATCTTCGCGAGCTGGGCGGAGCGATTCGCAAGTCAATGGGCCAGAACTTCCTGATTGATCCCAACACGATCGATCGATTGGTTCGTCCGGTTCACGAGGCGCTTCAGACATGCAGCGAGCCTTCGGTGATTGAGATCGGGCCTGGACTCGGAGCGCTGACTCATCGCCTGATCGAATATGCTCCCGTAACGGCGCTTGAGCTGGACCCCATGCTTGCGACGCTTCTGCGGCGACAGTTTGAGGGACAGGCAAACTTCATGCTGATCGAAGGCGATGCGCGTCGCACGCTTGCCGGGTTAACAGCGCCCGTGCTCTGCGGAAACCTTCCCTACTATATAACGACCGAGCTGATTCTTGAAAGCCTGAGCGTGCCCGGAGTGCAGCATCTTTTCTTTCTGGTACAGACGGAGTTTGCGAAGCGTGCCTGTGCGAAGACGGCCGAGAGCTCGTTTACGGTTTTTCTGCGCAACTTCGGCGAAGTGAAACTGCTTGAGCGCGTGCCCGCCTCCTGTTTTTATCCCGTGCCCTCGGTGGAGTCGTCTTTTTTTACGGTGCAGTTATACGAAGAGCGCGCACCGGCCGCTATTCTTGAAAAGCTACTTCGCATGAGCTATCGCAGCAAACGCAAGAAGATCCGTAATTCCTGGCGGGTGGGGGAGGCGCTGCTTCCCGTTGAAACAGTCGAAGATCTGGCGCCCTCTGCCGGTATCGATGCCGAGAAACGACCCGAAGAGATTGCCATCGAAGCCTATCATACGCTCGCACGTCTGATAGCGGCTAACGTCGTAGTAGATCCAGAAAGGCATGCGTAAAACTATAGACGTCGCCAGGCCATCGTGCCGTAATCAGGTTTCCGTCACGCACGCAGAATCCACGATTCCGATGACTTTCGCTATCCCGGGCAAGGGCTGTCGGGCCTTCCTCAAACTGATCCGGTGAGGCAAGAAAGGACATCACCTCGTCCTGCGTCGTCGTTTTGGGATAGGTGCGATAGTAGTTACCCAGCCAGAGGCCCGTCATATAGTATGCCGCCATCTCCTGTTTACGAAGCAGGCAGGTCAAGCGCCGATGCCTGACGACCGAGATGCCCGATTCATCTCTTGAACGGGCAAGAAGCAGCACACCGTGACAGATGGCTCCGACGGGCTTATTCTGTTTCATGAAATCGACTACAAGGCGTTGCAGCACTGCGGATTCGAGATAGGGTCGCATACCGGGCGCATGTCCGCCATGCAGGATCAGACCATCGAAGTCATCGGCCCGCAAATCGGAATAAAGCCTCGGGTTGCGATACTCCGAAAGCTCCATCATCTCTTTACAGGCAAGCACGGCATCCTTACGAGCTACAAGAACCGGTTTCCAGATGCCTAACCCTTTTCCGTCAAGCATGCGCGAATCGGGCAGGGCAGGCCTGCCGTCGGCTGTGGCAAAGCAGACCTGAAATCCGGCCTGTCTTAATAGCCGGGCGGGAATCGCTGCCTCAGTCGGATCAAAGTCCTGAGAAGATAACGGCATAAGAATCATGAATCCCTCTCATCACGCTCATTCTCTTTTTTACAGGTAGCGTCGTAACAACTCTAATGCGGCCATCAAAACGGTCGATCGAGAAAAAGAAAGGCAAGAGCCGCTCCGACAAGCGCCATCGAAAGGCCCCAGAGCAACAGCTTGCGAAAGAGAACAGAACGTGCTTCGGCGCCGACCGGAGCCGAGGCAATACACAGCGCTCCGAGCGTGGAGAGCGGACTGACATCGACCATGTGCGACCCGGCGCAGATGGCAACGGCCAGATCGACCGGATCGGTCACACCCGTCTGATTCATAATCTCGGGAATCATCGGCACGAAGGCCGGCATGATCACGCCGCTTGAAGAGCTGAAGGCTGAGGCGATGCCCGTGAGAAGGGCCAGGACGGCATTGATCGTATGGGGGCCTGAGATATCGGCGATCAATCCGACAAGCAACGTCAGGCCGCCGCTTGCCTCAAGCACCGAGATCAGAATCGCTATGCCGGTAAGAAGGAAGATCGCATCCCACGGTAGATCTTTCAGAGATGCGCGATGACGATCGGCGCCAAGCAACCACAGAACGGCCACAAGCACGAAGGCGACCGGACCGACGGAAAGCTGAAAGACAAGCACAAGCACGATTAACGTAACGATGGCGAAAATCGTTAACCATTGCGGACGATTGATGGGGCGACTGATGTGCGCTGTCTCTGGAACTGGATGCTTGAGCGTGCTCCAATCCGAAAAAAGCAGTACGGCGCCAAGAGCGGTAATCGACTGCAGGCCGGCCGTCGCCCCGAAGATGCGCAGCGGTATCAGCGGATCGGCAATACCGATCTTCTGTAGAAGGCCCGTGCTGATGATGCCGGTTGGCGCGACGGGCGAGAAGGCGCCGGCGTTGGCGCCCGTGCAGATCAGGATGGCCATGAGCAGCGGTGAAACGCCGGCACGTACGGCGAGCGCCATGCCCGACGGTGCAAGCAGAGCGGCGGCGGCGATATTACCCGGACCGATGGCCGAGAGAAGCACGGCAAGAAAGAAATAGATGATGGGCAGCAGAGCGGCCCGTCCCCTGGCCAGGCGCAGGAAAAGGGCGGTGATACGTTCGAGTGTGCCGTTTTTATCGGCAATGGCGAAGAGCAGGGTGATGCCGATCAGCATGAGAAACAGGTTATCGGGAAACCCCTTCGCAATCCCGGCGGGGTCGACGGTTCCCGTCAGAAATCCGACAAGATAGGCGGCGGCGATAGCCAGGATGCCTGCGTTGATGCGCGGTAGAAGCGAGCCGGCCAGGAGAACGAGTAAAAGAGCTATTAACGAAAAGACAGCAGACCAGCTTCCCATCATTTCCATGCACGGATCGTATCATAGATACCGGGCGCAGAAAAGCATTTTTCGCCGATCTTTTCGTCGACACGGACGGCGCAGGTCTGAAAGAGGTTCATGTCCTTCCGCTTCAGACTGACCGATAAGGAATTCGCAAAACTCACGCTGCAGATGTACTACCGCAAGCCGTTAACATTGCTTGTCTTGCTCTTTGTTCCCGTCTATGTCGGCTACATCGTCATCAACGTACCGCTCAACGATATCAATCAGATTCTACCGCTGGCTATCCTGCCGATCTTCGTGCTCTTCGTCCTGCCCATGTCGGTATGGCAGGGAGCGATGCGCACGTATCAGAATACGCCGGCGCTCAGCGAAGAGATGCATATCAACGTTTCATCCGATAAGATAACGATTGAAACGGTAAGCAAGGTCGTCGAGCATCAGCGATCGGATCTGCGTCGGGTGCTGAATCTTTCGGGCGCGAAGGTGCTTGTTTTTGGCCCCGGTCACCTGGTACCGATTCCAAAACGCATCCTGGGCCAGGCCGAAATAAGCTTCCTTGATTCTCTGCAAAAGAAGTAAGCGGCCTGAGGCTACAGAAGCTGCTCAACGAATAAGCTAACCACTGAGGTCTCTGAGGGCGCGGAGAAAATTAGGTAAGAGAGTCAGCACTCTTGCACGTTCGGTTTGCCGTTCGCGATTTTCGCGGTCAACAATTTCTTTCATTGAGGTTTAAACTTCTGTTGCAGAGAGTGGAACTCAAGAGGAAGATTAGTTCCACATGAGCAGCCCCCCAATGCTTTCTCCGCTCACCCTCCGCGTCCTTTGAGCCCTCCGCGGTTCCTTCTGGTTTTCTTTTCGCGTCTTTCGTGATTTTCGCGGTCAACAAATTCTTCGATGGATCTGCAGACTCCCGTCGCGGGGCGTGGGACTCCACAGGCTGATTAGTTCCACATGAATAGCCCCCCAATGCTTTCTCCGCTTTGTTTTTCTCCGCATCCTCTGAGCCCTCCGCGGTTTATTCTTCTTGAATTATCCGCCTATCGCGGCCCCTCATAATGCGTTGACAGCACTGTCTATTGGAACGCTCTAACCCTATGATCTATCGCTTTCATGATCGCCTTCCCGATATTGCCCCCGATGTCTTTATCGCACAGTCCGCCGATGTGATCGGCCGCGTGAAGATTGGCGCCGGCTCGGGCATCTGGTTCGGATGTCTGATTCGCGGCGATGTAGACGAGATCACGATCGGCGAGCGGACGAATATCCAAGATCTCTCCATCGTTCATGTGACGGGCGGTAAATACCCGACAATCATCGGCGACGACTGCACGCTCGGGCACCGGGTTACCGTGCACGGAGCACGGCTGAAGAACCATGCCTTTCTGGGCATCGGTTCAACGGTGATGGATGATTGTGAGATCGGCGAGTTTGCCATGCTGGCCGCAGGTAGCCTTCTGCCGCCCGGCAAGAGCATTCCCGACGGCATGCTTGCGATGGGATCACCGGCGAAGGTGATCCGGCCGATCAGCGACGCCGAGCGCGAGATGATTCTGCGTATACCGCAAACGTATGCCCGCCTTGCACAGGAATATCGAAACGCCGAACTGGTGCAGCCCGTGCAGCGTTGAAGCAGTGGAAAGTTAACAGAACGAGCTCGGCCGGATCGTTCCGGCCGATGACTCCGCTCTTTTGTTCGATCTACACAGGAGCGTGATTAAAAGGGAAGCTCCTCCTTCAGATGCTCATGAATCTCCGTATCAGGGATGCCTTTCAGATTCTTCTGAATCCAGATGATGTTCATTCCTCCCGATGCACCGTTAAGCTTTTCTTTCATGTAGCCTGTAAACCGTGGGCCGGCGCAGATATAGATCGCTTCACCTGCTCGCCCCGAACAATTCTGCTGCAGATACTGGCAGATTTCCGCTGCGAAGCGTTTATTCTCGACGACGGTGGGGTCGGTATCGCGCTCCATCTTATGACGTCCCGTGCCTGCGCTATCGTAAGAAATCCCCTCTGCGTCGGCATAGAAATCCTTGCCCTTCAAACGCCCTTCCGGATGATCCATCCTGTGAACGAGTTGAAACGGCCTTCCTTTTCCATTCGGAACGAAAAACCTTGCTTCGGCCCGATTCGCAACTACTATCCATTTCCGATTCATGCCTTCGACGCTCAGCGAAGCGTGCAATTCCGTCAAGAACTCTGCCCGATTTTGTTCGAAAACTTTAAGAGATACCGGAACGTACGATGAAGCTGCGCGATCTGCAGATCCTTTCTTCGGGGTATCTTCTTATATCTCTTCTTCCGGCGCCCGGAGGCTTCAGCCTGTGTCTGTTTTACAATACAACCGGCCATCCCTGTCCTGGATGCGGTATGACAAGAGCGATCCATCACATCGTGACCGGCGACCTGATAAAAGCGGCCGTCTATCATCCCGTTTCCTTTGCTCTGCTTCCCGTTCTGCTCTTCTTTGTCGCCACAATCTTTGTGCGTCCGGCTGCCCGTCTTTATAATGAGAACAAGAAGCTGTTCGCAGCAGGGATCGGCCTCGGCGCGATCATCCTGCTTGTCTACGGTATCATGCGCTGGGCCGTTGCTGCCGGCGCCTTTCCCGAGCTGGAGCCTCATTTTGCGCAGTTTCACGAGCCTGTTTTGCTCAGGCAGCTCCTGCATCCGTTTTTCCATTGACCGCAGAGCTTCGAGGAATTGTTAAGCAGTTACATGGAAAGAACGTTCATAATCCTGAAACCCGATGCCCTTGAATCGAAGAATGCGGGCAACATCCTTGCGCGGATCGAAGCCGAAGGCTTTCGCGTCCTTGGCCTGAAACTCATCCAGATGAGCGCCGACGATGCCGGCCGTTTCTACGCCGTTCATAAAGAGCGTCCGTTCTACGGCGACCTGTGCAAATACATGAGCTCTGGCCCTGTTATCGTCGCCGCACTTGAAGCGGCCGGCGCCGTTCAAAAATGGCGCGATCTGATCGGCGCTACCGATCCGGCACAGGCCGCTCCGAATACGATTCGCAAGCTGTATGCAAAAAGCAAAGAGGCCAACGCCGTTCACGGCTCTGATTCCGTCGAAAACGCTAAGATTGAGATCGCCTTCTTCTTCAGCGAGCGCGAACTGGTAGGATGACGGGAAAGGCCGGTCTTCCTCCCAGGGAGCAATCCCTTTTTTCTGAACTCGGGAAGGCGTTTGAGACGTTCTTCCTGAGTCATGTATCAGACATTCTGAATCGGGAATCCGTTCCCGAGCTTGCCGCTCCGTCGCTGTATTCGCTGAAGGGGGGCGGAAAACGGGTGCGACCCGCCCTTGTGCTGCTCTGTGCCGATCAGACCGAGACGGCACATCCTGACGCAACGCCAAAAGGCCGCGAGGCCCTGATCACCGCCGCCGCTATCGAATGCATTCATACCTATTCATTGATCCATGACGATCTGCCTGCGATGGACGACGACGATATGCGACGCGGCATGCCGTCCTGCCACCGGCGTTATCCGGAATGGGCGGCCGTGCTTGCCGGCGATACTCTGAATACATTCGCCTTTCGTCTTCTTGCCGATGCCGGCGGAGACATCGCCGCGAAACTGCGCATCCTCGCCGATGCCGCCGGTCATGCCGGTATGGCAGCCGGCCAGGCCCTTGATCTCAGCCGCGAGAAGGCAAACTTTCCTGCCGGCGAAGGAAGCCTGAGATTCGGTCAGCCGCATTTCGACGGACCACGATCCGTTCCGCCAGAGTTCGGCAAAACCCGCTTGATTACTTCAGACTTCCAGAAGGCGATGCTCGATCTTTTCGAGCCGGTCTCTTCTCTGGAAGCCGGACGACAGCTCCTGGCCATTCATATGCAAAAGACCGGCGCCCTGATCCGGGCATCGTGCGAGCTGGGAGGGATATGCAACCAGAAAGAGTCCCATGCCTTCTCGGCATTCGGAGTCGGCATCGGCCTTCTCTTTCAGATTACCGACGACATCCTCGACGTTACCGGCGATACGGACCGACTCGGCAAGACGGCGGGCAAAGACGAGCGTACGGGAAAGTTAACCTTCCCGTCGCTCATCGGATTGGATCGCAGTCAGGCACTCGCCCATTCGCTCGCAGCACAGACCTCCGGCGAAGCCGCGAGCCTTCCCGTATCGCAAGCAGCGCGCGACGCTCTCGTTAACCTGGTAAGCTATATTCTTAACCGCGATCATTGACCGATGAAGTTCCGTCTTGACGAATACCTGTCGGAACGCGAACAGATCGATCTTCCGGCCGTCGTTACGCTTATCATGACGGGCAAGGTTCTCGTCGACGGTCGCCCAGAAACGAAGCCCGGCCGACAGATCAGCGACCGCAACGAAATCATCCTGAAAGAAAGGCCGCGAGAATTCCCCGCCCGATCGGCGGCGAAGCTACTCGGAGCAATTGAATCGTTTAAAGCGTTCGCCCTCGAAAAGCGCATCGCGGGCCACATTTGCGTCGATCTTGGCGCCGCACATGGCGGATTCACGCGCGTGCTTCTCGACCACGGAGCAAGGCGCGTCTATGCCGTCGATGTTGCGCGAGGGCTTCTTGATCATACGATACAGAGAGACGAACGGGTAACGGTGCTTGATCGACATAACGTGAAGTCCATCGACGCCTCGTGGTTTGATCCGGCCGATCTTGCCGAGCAGCCCTGGTTCTTCTCCTGCGACATCTCGTTTTTATCGCTGGGTAGCGTATTTGAGGCCGTCGCCCGATTCGCTGATCAGAGCGATATCTCTTTCAGCGGCATCTTTCTTTTGAAGCCGCAGTTTGAGGCCTCGGCGCAAACTGAGAAAGGGATTCTACGAGACGAAGCGCTACGCCTCCAGATTCGCGAGCAGATGATCGCTCGCGCCACGGAGCTCGGTTATACAGTCCGTGCCGCGGCCGATTCCACGCTTGCAGGACGCAAAGGCAACGTCGAGATCTGCCTGCTGCTTGAATACGGGCCTCTTTTCAAGAGTTCGTAAAGGCCTGCTGTTCCTCGAGGATTTCGCGAAAGAGCTCGTGCAGGGCAATGGGCGCCGGTCGTTCTTTAACGATACGGCGCGCCTCTTTCAGGCTTTTCATCAGCTTACGCAGCCGTCGGGCATCGACGCGCTCATGCACGGCGACGGATCGAATCTGCTCCAGCTGTAACAGTAGCCTTCCTTGAAAGCGCATCTCGGCGCGATCTAAAGCCGGAAGCAGGCGTATAGAATTCTCCAGTTCATCAAGATGCAGTTCCTGTAGCCGATGCAGCCCCTCTGGCGCCCAGTAAAGAAACAGACGGATGCGATCCAGCATCCTCTCGTAGTCTGCTGATTGTAGAATGTCGGCCGGCAGTGGCGATTGGTCGAAGGGAAGCTGTGAGGGCACAACGAAAAAGGCGCGCTCCATCATCGTCTCCAGTTCAAGCAGGCGATCGAATCCACGTTTTTGCGCATCGATGCGCAGGCGGTCGGCTTCGATCCAGCGTTCCAGACGAAGGCGGTGGGCGACGGCCGCTTCGTAAGAAAGGCCCAGTTGATGATGAAGACGAAAGAGAAAGGTCGGCCCCGCATGGTGCACGATATGATTGATGACCTCGGTTTTTGCTATGGCATCGCGCAGCGGATGACGCTGCACACAGTCACGCAAGGTCTCATCGCCGAGCGGCATGCCTTTAAAGCGACGCTCGACAAACTCCGGATAATCCTCGAAACGCAGGTCGATACGGGCACGGTAATAAAGCTTGCTCCATCCGACAAGATTGCCGACCAGAGGCGACGTGAGCCTCTGCATATCGGGCGGCAGCTCGTCGCTTTCACAGGCGTCATTCTCAAGCAGTTCCTGTATCAGAAGAGGAAGCATGGCGCCATTCTCTGAAAGCCGGCGCTCTTCCATGCGAATACACCGATTAATCGCTCTGTTATTTGCAATCACCTGATCGATCATAAGCGGCTCAAGCTCGCGAATCATCTCATTACGTCTTTCACGCGACGCTATGAGTTTGCGCGAAAGCATGTCTTCCAGCAGAATTTTCAGGTTAACTTCGTGATCTGACATGTCTACGCCGCCGGAATTATCGACCGCATCTGTGTTTAACAGAACTCCGGCAGCGGCGGCCTCATACCGGCCCTGCATGCTGAAACCGAGATTGCCGCCTTCACCGACGACGCGGGCACGTAAACTACTACCGTCGACGCGCACGGCATCGTTAGCCGGATCGCCGATCTCTTCGTTCCTTTCACTTCTTGCCTTCACATAGGTGCCGATTCCGCCGTTCCAGAGCAGATCGACGTCGGCACAGAGGATGGCCCGCACCAGTTCGTCTCCACTAACGGAATCGGGAACGTCTCGGGGTCCGCTCTTGCTGCCGTTGCTGATCGCGTTTCGGTTTTGCATTCCGAGCGCTTTGCGCGCCTCTGGCGAAAGCGTCAGATCGGCGCGGTCTCGTTCGTAGACCGCTCCGCCCGCAGAGATCAGCTCTTTTGCATACGCATCCCAGTCGAGGCCGGCCTCAAAGAGCCGCTTGCGTTCTTCAAAAGATCGGGCTGGATCGGGGTCGGGATCGATAAAGATAAACCGGTGATTGAAGGCGGCGATCAGCTTGATCGTGCGCGAAAGCAGCATGCCATTACCGAATACATCTCCACTCATGTCGCCGATGCCGACGCAGCGGATAACGTCCGATTCGGGATCGATATTCATCGAAGCGAAATGAGATTTCACGGACTGCCAGGCGCCTTTTGCGGTGATGCCCTGCTTTTTATGATCGTAGCCGTTACTGCCGCCCGAGGCGAAGGCGTCGCCGATCCAGAACCGGTGCTCCGCCGAAACCTCGTTTGCCGTATCGCTGAACCGTGCCGTGCCCCGGTCGGCGGCGACGACAAGATAGGGATCAAAGCCGTCGAGGCATACAAGCCCCTCCGGCCTGATCTGGCGACCGGGTTCCTCTTCGTTGTTGGATAGGTTATCCGTCATACGCAGCAGAGCGCCCATAAAACGGCGATAGGCCGCCTTACCCGCCGCCGGATTCATTCCCGTCTGCTTGAGTACAAACCCTCCTTTGCTGCCCTCGGGCACGATCATCGTATTCTTGACGCGCTGCGTATGCACAAGACCGAGAATCTCGACGCGAAAATCGTCGATCCGGTCCGACCAGCGGATTCCTCCCCTTGATACGGGTCCGAAGCGAAGATGCACGCCTTCGAAATCGACGGCATAGACGAATATCTCGAACAGTGGCTTCGGGTCCTGAACAAAGCTGAGCCGACGACTCTCTATCTTGAGGTTGATCTCGTTTTCATCGAGAAGGAAGTTCGTTCGAACGACGGCGAACAGAAGCTCCTTGAGTCGCAGGCCGGCCATGCGCTCGGGCAGGGTGCGTAGAAGGGCGATCTGCGCATCGAGCGATTCGGTATGAATATGCTGCGCTCGATTTCGCTGCTCGGCATCGTCATGAGCGAAGGTCGCCTCTGCATACTCTAATAGGGCAAGGGCGAAGCCTGCGTGTGCGAGCATCATCTGCATGAGAAAGAGGCGTGACACCGAACGATCCATCTGATACAGGCATGCAAGAAGCGCCTTCAACATACGCAGGCGGCGAAGAGTGAAATCCGATCTGCGCGAAAGGCGGTTCAACAGCTCCACCGACGTCCTGCCGTTCAGAATACCCGATAGAACTTCGCATAACGTTGCCGCCTCGGATTCAGGCAGAGCGTCGCTGATGAAGAAAAGATGGCGATAGTGAGTCTGCTCTTTGCAGAACATATCCAGCTTGATAGCATGTTCGACGGAAAGGCCGCAGCTATCAAAGGCCGGCGTCATCTCGCTTAACAGAGCGGCATGCTTGCTGAATACGTGAAATGCCGGGGCCGGGTGAGACTCATACTGCACCGAGAAGGCATCGCTCTGTTTCTCGATATGCAGAAGGCCATCAAGAAATTGCCCGGGCGTCAGATGCTGCCTGATGTCTTCGTTCAGCGCATGCAGCGCCATCGCCGATCGTTCACGAATCGCCTGCGCTCCCGTGATGCGATCTGCGATTAGAGATAATAATCGGGCTCGATACGATCGAAGCAAGGAGCCTTCGTTTTCTACGAGCAGATCTCTGATCGCGCCTGCGCCCGCCTCAGATTGGAGCCACAGGAACTCGTATTCGATGCCTTCATTATGTCGGTGCAGCTCCGTGCGAACGACGATATTGTGCCGGTGAAAAAATGCACGCAGAGCGAGGGCGATCTCTTCGCCGTCAAAAACGGTGCGCACAAGCCAGCATCCGCCGTATTCCTCGTCGACCAGAAAGAGATGAGCCCCTTCGTCAATATGCTGACGGTCGAGTAAGAAGCCGAACCAGGCCTGCCAGAAGGCGATAGATCTTGTAAAGAGAAAACCGAGCGGAACAAGCTGCGTTAACCTGTACAGTTCGCGCCAGCTGTGCGAACCGAGAGGAATATCGAGGGCCGCCGCTACGGCGTCGATCTTGCGATGAAGCGGCGGGATGGTGAACCGCGGGCTCAGTTCCCCTTTTGAAGCGAAGCTGCCGATCAGCAGCCTAATTTCAGAATCCGAAGTGAATAACGCAACGTGCAGAGGCTTGCGGCGCTTCACTTCGCTCGGTAGATCGGTTTCATAGATATGCAGGCCACGCAGCTGCCAATGGCCTCGGTGAGGTTGATCGACAAAAAAGCGGTTCATCCAGTCTGTCAGCCGATTTGCGAATTCTGTGTTACGCAGGATGCCGAGGCAGTGTGTAAGACCGACGCGACGGCCCTGAGTGGTTACCCTGGCCGTTCCCATCAGAACAAAGTGTTCGATCAGCCAATGTCGATCGGTCTGAAAAAAATCATCACCCTGCACCTCGGCCAGTGAAGCAAGTTGCTCGGGAAAATCCTCGACCATGCGTTCGAGGTCGTTTAGGTTATGTTCAAGGGAACGTAAAAATGAATCCCGGACAGACTCATCATAGCTTTCAAGAGAGAAGTATGTCCAGGATTCGAGGTGCAGACCCGCTTTCTCAGTCTTCTGAGTTTTATCAACGGAGAGCAGGTTGCCGGCCTCGTCTCTCTGCACAGAGAAGAGGGCCGTAATGCGAAATCGCGTTCGCATTTCATATGAGCCCAACAGGTTGAGGACCATGTCCACGAGAAACGGCAGATCGGGCAGGGCTATTTCGAGAAAATCTCCGTTCCACAGAACGGGATCTTTTTCGAGCCTGATATGCCTTCTTTTGAGCTGGCGGACGGCTTCGAAGCGCTCTGCAAGGAAGGCCTGACGGTCCGGCTCAGAAAATACGTCTCGCAAAAGCGGAGGAAAGAAAGGCTGGTAGAGTTCGGCAAAACGGCGGAATGTCTCAGATGACGTCACGCCCCGTTCTCGCGAACGCAAGCTATCGGGCAACCGAAAGATTTCACTTGTAAATCGAGGCAGGCCGTCGAATATGTGCATGCAGTCGCCGTTTCGATTCGGTGAGGAAAGGCATGACAGATCTCTTCTCTGTAGAAATTCAAAACATAGCGCAGCGTCCCGTTCTGCGCATGGCAGGCGAGCTGACGGCAGAGGGGGAAAGTCGGCTGACGGCGGCCTTCGAAAGCCTGATCCAGGCCTCTCCCGAGCAGGTCGTTTTTGATTTTTCTGAGGTGAAGTACATCAATTCCGGCGGCATTTCCATTCTGCTCAACCTGATTTCTCGCTCGCGCTTCGAGGGAAAAAAGATCCTGTTTGCCGGCCTGACGCGCCATCTGCGCAAGGTCGTCGAGATCGTCGGCATGGATGAATTCGTTCAGATCGTGGACCGTCTCGACTGATCGGTTTTCCCGAATCGGTTAAGGTCCCTATTTCCGCGCCGGATCGCAGTCCTGCCTGACAGCTCTGGCAGCGAATTTCGTTTTGCCTCACGGTTTTTCTGTCGATGATAAAGGGGGATGCGCCTCTCCGTTTCTACGCTTGCACTTCTGCTTCTCTGCACGCCCGTCCTGGCGACGTTTGCTGCGCCGGTCGCACGCCATCTGCCTGACCCCTATTATCCGCAGCAACCGAAGGGCGAGCTGCGACTGAACTATTATTACGACCGCACCGGACGCTGGGTAAAGTTCTCGGACTGGATTCCCTTCAAGCAGAAGAAGTATGTTCCCGTCTTCTTCGAGGATTTCTACTCGCTTTACGGCCTGCCGCCCGCTTACAGACCATCCGACGTTAAAGAGAGTATCTTCTTCCTTTACGCCTCGTTAGGCAGCAAATTCCGGCATCCGCGCGGATCGCTCTGCAAGATCGAAACCGAAGAGCAGTTTCATAAATATCGCCTGCTCATGTTTATGGAGACGAATCTTTTGATCATGCGCATGTATTTGCGCCTGGGATCGCTCTACGATAAACGTGTTCTCTATTTTCACGATCTCGACGTCGCCGATGATCTTGAGGTATCGTTCTTGATCGCCCGCACCTATTATACCGAGGCGCAGAAATACTGGCAAGAAGCGAAGAAATACGCCGGGCTTGCCCATGCATATCCGTTTGAGCTTGATCTGCCGACCATCGAAACGCATCGCTTCGAGATTGTGAACGGCAAGCTCGACTTTGAAAGGATCATCGATCGTCATCTGGCGCGCATTGAGGCGAAACTGGATACGACGGCGGCCTTCCTTGACGAACACGGACGGCCGAGACCCGTGAAAGAAAAGATGCTCGAAGACGTTTCCCGCATCTACGATGATAAGTTTCCCGCTGATCCGCTTGAGAAGCCTGTTCTCAACCCGCACTGGAACGAAAAACCGCTTTTCAACGACACCGACGACATGTTCGCTCCCCTTGATGAGCCGTTGCCGCCATATCAGGAGCGTTAGGCCGAGAAAACACGACGTTGCAAGGCCAGAGCGAAGCGCGCAAAGATCTCACGCTCGAAACGGCGCATCGAGTCAAGACGCTCTATCCATCGCCCATCATGCAGAGGCAGCATCTGTTGCATCTCGTCCAGATGTCCCTCTTCTTCGCGAATGATCCCGTCAAGCCGCAGCGGCAGCCCGGCGCGAATGAGAGCTTCGTTATAGGCGAGAAAAACCGACATAGCCCGTTCTTCGACAAGCGTCGTTACATAAAGATAACAGAGCAGATTGCGCGTCGATCGATCTTTGCCTTTTAGCTCCGGATCTCCATGCACACGTCGCTCGATACCCGAATCCAGCGATTGAAAATAGCGAAAGCCCGAATAACCGCAGAGCATACGACTGAAATCAAAATCCGTCGGCGCCGAAGGATCGATCTTGCGCACCATTTTCTTGTAAAAGAGGGCATGCCGCGCCTCTTCGGCCGCATGCGATAGGATGGTTTCATCGAGATGAGAGCCGAAGTCGGTGCGGTGGATCTTTCGCGCTCCGCAGTGTTCAAGAAAACTGAGCGTATTGATCCAGGCGGTATGAAGATTCGTATCGGCGACGATGCGATCGAGCATATCGTCCAGTCCGGTTAACTGTGTTTCGTTCAGCGTCTGCGTGTTCACGTGAGGTTCCTTGCTTCTTTATTTGTGGATTTATAAAGTCGTCCATAAAGCATCCATAACAGGCCCGACAGGAAGAGTACGAAACCGACGATCTGACTCTGTGTGAAGCCGTACCAGTGCCAGTTCTCAAAGTAATAGGCCTCGGGATTGGACGGCCAGTCATTATGATGCAGAAGGGCCGTGCCTGCTATCTGCGGATGCGGAAGCACGGGAATGGCCGCATCGTTGATGCGTAGAAACTCTACGGCAAATCGCGAAAGGCCGTCCCAGATAAGAAAGAGCGCCGCGAAAAACCCCGGCCTGTAATCCCTGAATCGACCGACAAGCATCATCCACGCGAAAAGCGCCCAGCTCAGAATAGCTTCGATCAGCGGAGTGTTCCATACGCGCACGCCGGCCGAAGGCATCGCCGATCCCGATCCATAGACCATCGTTAACAGAGGGATGTTCACCGAAGAGGCATATCCATAGCAACCGTCGCCGCTTACAAGGCAGCCCATGCGCCCGATGCCATAACCGAGGGCCAGACTCATAAAAAAGACGTCGGCGTAGCGCAGCACATCGAGACGGCGCATGCGCAGATAAACGTAAATGAAGATCACCGATGCAAGAAGGCCGCCATAAAAGACAAGACCTCCGCGAGAGAAGAGAGTCTCCCACAATCCGACAGCTCCTGGAACTTTCACGCCCATGCCCTCACGGTAAAGCCAGAGATGCATAATCGTATCAGAAACCGAATCTGTCACGACCCAGATGTCATCCCAGATCTCGAATACGTAGCCGATCTTTGCTCCGATAAAGGTGCCGAAAACGCCGAGCACGATCACCCACTCTGAAACCGCCGGATCAAGGCCTCGTCGCTGCAGCTCGCGCGGAGCGAGGATCGCCCCGGCGACGAAAGAGAGAAAGAGCAGCAGGGCAAAGCTCGATATGCTATGAACGGGACCGAACGGACCGGGAACTGAAAAGGGCAGAGGGATCTCGCTGATCACGCACGACTCCGCTTTATAAACTCTTCAATCTCATCGGCCGACCGGGGAATCCCTGTCGTGAGGATGCGCGGCTCCGTCGCCGTCACAAGGACGTCGTCTTCGGTTCGGATGCCGATGCCGCCGAAATGCCTGCTTTCCGAAAGGCCTGGAGAGAAGTATAACCCCGGTTCGACCGTGCAAACCATACCGGCGCGAAACCGCCGCGGTCCGGTCTCGGCCTCGATCCATTCCTGTCCGCCGTAGTAGGCGCCGACGTCGTGCACGTCATAGCCTATAAAGTGCCCCGTTCTGTGCATATAAAAAGGTTTATACAGCTCCTCTTCAAGACAGGCATCGCGGCTTTCGAGAAGTATCTTCTCGTCGATGAGAAAATCGACAAGCACTTCGATCGCAGCGCTGTTGCTCTCGTCCATGCTCGAACCGACGATCGTTTTTTTCAGAGCGGCGTCGTGGGCGCGCGAAACGGCGTCATGCACGGCGCGCTGTTCGGGCGTGAAGCGGCCCGATGCAGGAAAGGTGCGCGTCACGTCGCTGTTGATGTTGGCCTTTGCCGCCCCGGCATCGACAAGGATGAGGTCGCCCTCTTCGATACAGCGGCGATTCTCGACGTAATGCAGGATGCAGGCGTTAACCCCGGAGGCGACGATCGACGGATACGCCCAGGATGCATCATGGCGGCGAAAGGTTTGGAGAATGAGGGCCTCAAGCTCGTATTCAAACATGCCCGGCCGCACGGCCGCCTGGATGGCCCGGTGCGCCTCTGCCGTGATGGACGCCGTCTCAAGCATCTGTTCGATCTCGTAGGCCGATTTAATCATGCGCATCTCGTGCAGAAGCACCTGCGTATGAAAGACTCCGGTCGGTCCGCTCTGGCCGGCGCGCCCCCGGCGGATCATGAAGTCGAGTTTCGACAGTATCTCATGGTCCTGGGCGGCATTCTGCCCGAAGCTATAATAGAGACGCGAACGTCCACGCAGCAGAGCGGCCAGCTGTTCTTCGTAATCTGAAAGACTGTAGACGGCGTCGACGGGACAGAGCTCGCGCAGCTCCTCATGCGAAGGACGCAGCCCCTCCCAGATCTCTTTCTCGGGATCGGGCTGGTCGCTGAAAAGCACCATTTTCTCGCCCGTAATGACGAGCCGCGATGGGAAAATCTCAAGACCCGTAAGATAATAGAAATCGGAATCCTGCCGGAACGGAAACGAAACGCTGCCCGAGTGCGTTTTCTCGCCGGCTGAATACAGCACTAACACGCCGCGCTCAGACAGGCGCCGCTGCACCTCTTTGCGACGTTCGCGAAGAACGGCCAGCGGAATGCCCGGCTCAAAGTGTCGGGGCAGGTTCCACTGCATCGGGGGCTTAGAAGCCGGCTTCTCCGCGGTCGGAGTTCTGGCAATCCCGGGCTTCGCTTCCGTTCCTTTCGTATTCATCGTTGTTCATCACTTCTGAGGCGAGTTTCTCTGTCAAAAAGATCATAAAGCCGGTGCGAGCCCATAAAAAGAACGAATGGCTCAGAAATCCGATCTGCGAGCTGCGCGGATTCAAGAGGCATCGTCGAGACGCGATCGATTCCCGTCCATCGACGCACGTCTTCGATCTCGACATCCTGTAAGCCATGTCCTGTTACGACGATCAGATGGGCAAAGCGGTATCGGGCGATCAATCGTAGAATGGGGGCCGGGCGACGATCGGCAGAAAGCGCAAGAACGACGGCCGTCTGCGCGAAGGGCAGCCCCTCAAGTCCCTTTAACAGCATGAACATCGCCGGAGCGTTATGCGCGTTATCAAAGATCCACGTCTTCCCGAATGCCTGCCGTCTTTCTCTGCGCCCGGGCGGCGAAGGGATTTCAAAGGCGTTCAGATCGGGCAGGGCAAGCGATGCGCGCAGCGTACCATAGATGAAACGCGCATAGTCGGCGCCTGCGATCAGATAATCAGGATCGGCCAGGCGCGGATTCACGAGAATCTGGGGTCTCTCTTGTGTGTGAAGAGAACTCTGCGGGCGATGCTCTGCGCGCTGACTGTGCGATCTGAGTTTGAGCAGCAGTTCCTGTGCAAGCCAGCGCTCATAGCGAGGCTCGGGTAAAAACAGAAGCTGCGTATTCTCAGACAGGATGCCGACCTTCTCTTCGAAGATGCGCCTTCGCATATGACCGAGCAGGGCGGTGTGATCAAGGCCAATCGACGTAAGAACGACGACATCGGCCCGCGCGATACGCGTAGCATCGAGCCGTCCGCCCAAGCCGGCCTCATAGATCTGCACGGGCGTGCGCTTCGATTGGAAGAGAAGCAGGCCAAGCAGCGTTAACAGCTCAAAATAGGTCAGCGAATCAAAGATCTCTTTATAAAGACGATCCGAAGAAAGGCCATCAGAAAGACCGTCGGGCAGCGACGCAATCAGATCGTTCACTTCACGAAAGAGGCTGTCGAGCTCAAGTATCGACGCCGGCATGCCATCGATGCGGATGCGCTCGGTAAAATCGATCAGATGCGGCGATGTGTACAACCCAGTAACCGAAGCCCAGCCTCTCATGGCCTCGCGAAAGAGCGACTCCAGGGCGAAGGCGACGGTGCCTTTGCCGTTTGTTCCGACGACCGAGATACGCAGGGCGGGGCGGTATAGAAAAGGCGGCTGCGATACGAGAAAAGCGGTCAGGGATTCGAGGCGCTGTAATCCGACTTCGAACTGGGCGGCCGAGAAGCGTCGCGAACGTTCCGGGTTCGCCCGCCTGTCGAGCTCGGTGATCAGATCAGACGCACGGTCAGGGGAAGTCATTCGTTCAGGAACGCAGCGCCGTCAGCAGATTCAGGCGCATGAAGTTCTCGACATCGGGCCCTGCCTTCATACCTGTAAAGAGCTCGAACTGTAAAACGGCCTGATAGAGAAGCATCCAGTAGCCCGGAACGATCGTCGCACGGTTCTTCTTTGCCGCAATCAGAATGGGAGTCATCTCGGGTCTGTAGACGATGTCCATCACGGCTAACCCCGGACGCAAGAAGGACTCGGGCACGGGAAGGCTCAGGTCAAATCCCTTCATGCCAAGCGGCGTCGTATTGATGAGGATGTGCGCCTCATAATCGAGCAGCGCCTCTTCTTTTAGCGGGATGAGCTTTGCCGCCCAATCCGGACGCTTCTTCGTAAACGAACGAATGAAGGCCTTGATCTTCGGCATGTTGCGACCGGTGACGGCGACCTGTTTCACGCCCGATGCAAGCAGAAGCTGCCCGACGATGGCGCGGGCCGATCCGCCATAGCCGGCGATGACGACGCGTCGTCCCTTCAGATCGGGAACGGCCGTCTGCAGCGCTCGCATCGCCCCGGGGCCGTCTGTATTATGAGCTGAAAGAATGCGTCCGTTTCGCGTCTCGCGCACAAGCAGCGTATTGGCCGCTCCGGTGAGCTCACTGAGCGCATCCCGCTGGTCGGCAGCCTTCGCCGCCCAGAGCTTATGAGGGATCGTCACCGAAAGGCCGCTCAGGCCCATATGAAGCACGGCCTTTTTTAAGAAGGGACCCGTTTGATCGACGCAGAAGGGCACATACACGCCGTTGAAGCCCATCTTCTCAAAGGTGCGGTTGTGCAGGATCGGACTGATCGAATGCGATACAGGATTTCCAAAGATGCCAAAGACGGCGCTCTGCCCCGTGATGCCCTTCATGAAATCCTCTTTCTCACGGCGATGAACCAAAGCGAGCGAAAAAGACCGGGCGGCCGGATCTACGCGCAGTGCCCCGGCATGGCGCAGATCTTCAAGCCACGCGAATCTGTTGATAAACTGAGGGGCATGAAAAAAGGTGTACGTACAGAGAGATATATGGAGTCACTTGCAATCGTTCTTCGCCAGCTGGCGGATTTTGTCGTTTATGGCATTTCGGGCCTTGCTGCAGCCTATTACTACTACACCCATCAGAAAAAGGAGCTTCCCGGAGGATTCTGGGGAGCAGCCTTTGTCGCCATCATCGGCGCCGTCCTGGTCACCATGCTCGCCGGCCTTGAGGCCTGGTTCATCCGACTTGTGTCGTGGCTGATGCAGCCGAAGTTCGGCGACGTCCTGCTTGTGCGCGTCAACCTGATCACCGCCTTCATCGGCGCCTTCCTGTTTGTTTACATCCTGAACCGCATCAACCAGAACCGCACAAGAAGGTAGAAGTAGCTTCGGCAAGGCCTCTTGCGGGGGTCCGAAGTCACTGCGATCAGGCGGTAAAAAGCGGAAGTCGTCTCTCAAAAAGGCTTGCGGAACCCCGGATTGCCTGCTACCTTCGTTTGAGGCAGGGTATATGGCAAGGACACTGGCAGAGATTGAACTGGAAATCTCGTCGCTCACAGAAGAAGATAGGGTCAGCCTGATGGGTTACCTCTCTGAAACTCTGTGTAAACCTACGGATCCGCAGATTGAAGCAGCCATCCAGACGGAATTGAGGAAAAGGCTCAGCATGCTCGAAGTGGGTGAGGCCCGATGGGTAGACGGAGATCAAGCCCTCGCAGAGATTGAAGCCCGCCTCCATTCGAAGCATGCTAAACTATAAGCTACATACTTCGGCGATCTCTGACATCAATCATTCCATCGATTATTACGAAGAAGAACGGCAGGGGCTCGGTGCCGAATTCTATGATGAATTCCTGGCAACACTGAACTTTCTGCGGCGTTTTCCGTTCGCAGGAACGCAATATCTTAATGAAATTCGCCGCTTTTCCATCGCACGATTTCATTACACTGTGTTTTATGAATTGAAGACCGGTGAGATACACGTTCTGGGTGTGATTCATCAGAGGCGCCACCCGAATTCATGGAAAGGTCGCCAGGTTTGAGTAAGGTTAGTAGAATGATAACCGATCAGAATGCACGAGGGCAGTTCGAAAAGCTTCGAGACTTTACTGAATGGAACTTTCCTATCGATACTATGACTGCAAAGATGGTGATTCTGGTGTTTGCAGTCATAGTATCGATGCAGTGTCGGCTGGAAAAAGAGCGAGTCTCATCTGTTTCGGAGTTATCGACTGGGCTGGAGAATAGCCAGAATATCGACGCAACATCAGTATCGAGACATATAGATTTGGGTAATTTTACAGGGTTTCAGTACATAACGTTTTTCCCTGCACGGCAAATAGCAGTCGGTCCATTTCACCTTTCTCAAGATGGCACTATAAAAGGTGCACAGCTGGCGCAGTGCAGCTCTGACCTTACAGGTAGATGGATGCTACGGAAAGGCCGACTCTTACTGAAAATCACAGAATCATATGCATTTGAAACATGTATGGAAAGAGCAGCTCCTTACAAAAGCAGAGAATATGCCTACGTCGTAGCCGAATTGGTCTGTGAAGATGGAAACGATGGAAGTGGTGGAAGAGGAACCGCTGTAACCACAGACGGCGGTGAATTCGATGTTCTCTGCGAATTTGACTAAGAAATCAAACGGCCTTCTGGTTCTCAGCCCAGAGCCATGCAGTAATGGCCTCTTTGATGTTTTCGATGGCTTCTTTTTCGTCTTTCCCTTGCGAAACACATCCCGGTAGAGCAGGACATTCGGCAATAACCCATTCGCCTTCTTTTTCGAGAATAATGTTGAATAACATATCGCGCCTCGCATTCAAATATGCCTCTTTGCTGTAGTGAAGTCAAGTCAGAATCCGCAAAGGGGTTCACATGGTGGCAGGGAAACCGTCGAGCCCAGGCACCTGTTGACTGATCGAATCAGCAAGGACCGGAGCTTTCCGCTACGATAACTCTTCCGCGCTCTCAACGACCCGGAGCAGTCGGCCAGCCCGGGCCCGTATCTTCAGGAATCTTAACGCCGGGCTCGGTCATCTTCAGTTTCTCGCAGAAGATGCGATAGAAGATATCACCGTCTTTGCGGTCCTGCGTCGTCACTTTCACAAGCGAGCCTTTTGTCCTGTCGTCTGCGAGAAAGCTAATGTCGGCAAAACGCTCGCCTGGAAGCAGCGAGAGCACGAATCCGAGCTTGCCGTCCTTCGCTTCGTTGTAGTTGCGCTTCACGCGGAACTGGATCGACGCCGCACCGAGCTCGTCGATGAAAAGCGGGATGACCTCATGCACGGGCCTTGAGCTCTGGTAGACGCGGGTCTCGGCGAAGAGCGAGGCGGGCAGGGCCATCAGAATTAAAAGAAGGGCTATCAGTCTTGTTCGTTTCACATTCTCATCATCGGAGTCGTTCCAAAAGACTTGACCCCGTTTCGGGCATTCTGAAGCTTTCCGAGAATGATTCTAACTGATCTGCTTTCCTTCGACAATCTCGCTCTTTTCTATCTTCTGCGTGATACGCCGCCAAACGTGCTCGCCAGGGTCTTCGTCAGGGCAGACGCCCGCCTCAGCGGTGCGCTGCTCGGACTCATGACTCCGAAACAGCGTGAGGCCATCCACTATCTCATGGCAAAAGAGAACGACGGCGACGAGAAGCTCTTCGCCGAGGCCAACAGCGCTCTCTTAATCCTCGCCGACGACCTGATGCGCAAAGGCCTTGTGATTAAAGAAGGCCGCTACTACTACGGCAAACCCGTAGAAGAAAAGGCCCCCGCTGAGGCCTGAGAAGCGCCTTCTCTGAACAAGGCCGAGTTTACCGCGGAGGGCACAGGGAACTCAGAGAAAGCCCGCTGAGGTATGTTTCAGTCTTCTTTCGCGCTTTTCGTGTTTTTCGTGGAAAGGGTTTTAATCGCGAAAGGCGCAAAATACGTGAAAGCGATCCGGTCCAGTGCCTCTTGTATGCCAGTAAAACAGAGCCTGTTCCTATCAATAGTTATTGCGAATCCTATCCTTTTCCTCTGTTAATTGGTTACTCTCAGACGTTTATCTCTTCTCCTGTCTTCTCAGTGTCCTCGGTGCCCTCCGCGGTTAACAATACTCTTTTCCTTGTAATCTCTGCAGTTCATCTCTGCCTGTCTTCTCCGCGTCCTCGGAGCCCTCAGTGGTTTAAACTTTCCGAACCAGATACTCGTAACTTCCGATAATGTATCTTATGTCCCCTGAAATTGAGATTTCCTGGAGGGACCAGGTTACAGAATACCCATCTGAGAATTGGCTTATTTAACAGAAAGGCCCGGATTTCTCCAGGCCTTCCTCCAATATCGTTAGCAAATGTCGCAGCGTTAGACGCCCACCGATGCCTTCGCATACTCGCGAATATCGACGAAGTGGCCTTCGATGGCAGCGGCCGCGGCCATTTCGGGGCCGACCAGATGTGTGCGGCCTCCGCGGCCCTGACGGCCTTCGAAGTTACGGTTCGACGTCGACGCCGAACGATCGCCCGGATTCAGGAAGTCGTCGTTCATGGCCAGACACATCGAGCAGCCGGCGAAACGCCACTCAAAGCCGGCCTCGCTGAAGATCTTATCAAGCCCTTCGGTTACGGCCTGACGGAATACGCGGCCCGAACCAGGCACGACGATGGCACGCACGCCTGTTTTTACCTTGCGTCCTTTTGCGATGGCCGCCGCACGGCGCAGGTCTTCGATGCGCGAGTTAGTACACGAACCGATAAAGACGGTATTGACCGTGATGTCGCTGATCTTCTGTCCCGGTTTCAGTTCCATGTAGGCCAGAGCATGTCGGGCCGACTCGCGCTCAACCGGATCGCTGATCGATTCCGGATCGGGCACGACGCCGTTAACCGGAGCAACCTGCCCGGGGTTCGTTCCCCAGGTAACCATCGGAACGATGGAAGCGGCATCCATATCGATCACTGCATCAAACTTCGCTCCTTCGTCGGACGGCAGCGTCTTCCAGTATGCCACCGCCTTATCAAAGGCCTCTCCTTTTGGAGCAAAGTCCTTTCCGCGCAGATACTCGAACGTCGTCTCGTCGGGAGCGATGAGTCCGGCGCGAGCGCCCGCTTCTATCGACATGTTGCAGACGGTCATGCGTCCTTCCATGCTCAGGTTGCGGATGGCCTCGCCTGCATACTCAATGACGTAACCGGTGCCGCCCTGCGTGGTCAGTCGACCGATGATGGCAAGCACGATGTCTTTCGCCGTCACACCCGGACCGGTCTTTCCGTTCACGCGAATCAGCATCGTCTTCGACTTGCGCTGCTGCAGCGTTTGCGTGGCAAGCACGTGTTCGACCTCCGACGTGCCGATACCGAAAGCGAGCGCTCCGAAGGCACCATGCGTGGATGTGTGCGAATCGCCGCATACGATCGTCGTACCGGGCAACGTGATGCCCATCTCCGGACCGATGACGTGCACGATGCCCTGATCGGGATTATTCAGATCAAATAGCGTTACGCCGAACTCGTCGCAGTTTTTCTTAAGAGCTTCCATTTGAATGCGCGAGATTTCGCCGGCACCGTTCCAGTCCCTGCTTCGCGTAGAAACGTTATGATCCATGGTGGCGAAGGTGAGCTCCGGATGTCGGAGCTTGCGGCCGTTCATGCGCAGGCCGTCGAAGGCCTGAGGCGACGTTACCTCGTGAACGAGGTGGCGATCGATAAATAGCAGAGCTGCCGTTTGCGGATCATCGTGCACGAGATGCGCATCCCAGATCTTCTCATACATGGTGCGAGGGGCAGAATTGTGACTGGACATGGTACCAATTTACTGAAACAATGCTACAGAGCAAACAAAAGACGCTCGGGCCGGTCCCCGGTTGAACACGGAAGCCATGATCGATTTTTTAAAGAAATTGCTGCCTGTGGCGAATATGGACGAGGACGAACCTGTTCCCGCCGTTCGCTCCGAGGCAGTGGCCGCCTGGTCCATTCCCGACCGATATCGCATCAAAAAGGCCGACGACGGTTCCGTACTGACCTGTCTTGAATCTCCGAATCTTGTCGTGCGCGTGCAGAAAGGCCGCGTCGTCAGCGCCCCGAACGCCCGCAAATCCCCCGAGCGAACGATCTTCCTCGACGGAGCGGCCGGCGGCGAGCCTTTCATGGATCATGATCGGCAGATCTATAACCTCGACCACCATGAAGGCGTGGAGCGCTCGTTCACATTGTCTACATGCGAGCAGTCGCTTGTGATGGTCCGCAAAGGCCTGAATCTTAAAGACAAGAACTGGACGATCTACGCGAACGAGCCCGATCTCGACACCGTTCTTGCCATCTGGATATTGCTGAACCACCTTCATATAACTCCCGAGCGCTCGCACGTACTCGGCGAGATCGTTCCGCTGATTCGGCTCGAAGGCATCATCGACGCTCTCGGCCTCGAACACATCGATCTGCTTGCCTTCCCGCCCGAACTTCTCGAACGTACAAGAAGACGCCTTGAGAAGCTTCGCGAAGAAGAGCTGACTCTTAAAAAAGAAGGCAAATGGAACGATCTCGATTATACGAGTTATACATACGGCATGCTCAAGAAGATCGACAATGTCATCTTTCGCGTGCAGGACTTTCGCGATTTCAAAGGCGTCGTCGAGGTGGCCCGAGCCGACATCACCGAAACCGACGCCGCCGTCGTCTATCATTGCGACATGGGCATCTACGAGCTCGAGGAATACCTGACCAAGCTTTACGGAAAGAAGCCCACCTTCATCATCTTACAGAAAGATCGCCGTCACTATACGATTCGCAAAGGCGATATGTTCTCTCCTCTGAAGCTTGATCGCATCTACGAACGATTGAATCTCTTTGATCCGGCCGTTTCGGGTCAGGACGCTGAGAACCGCTGGGGAGGCTCAGGCGATATCGGTGGCTCTCCGCGCGGAACGGGCACGGGCCTTTCTGCAACGCGCATCGTGCGCCTGTGTCGTGAGGCCTTTGAAGAGATCGATTCGGTTACACGGCTGAAGCTTCTCGGTCGCGCCGCTATTTACGGCGTCATTCCGCAATTGCTCGGCTGGATGTCGATGGTGGCCGGACTGTTCTTCAGTCCATTCGAACGATTCCTGACCGAACCGATGCTCGGGTTATCCACCGGCTTCTTCACGTTTCTCGTGACGCTTACGGTCGTCGCCTTCTACTTCAGCGAGATTCGCCGATCGCCGACGTCGTACGGTCTTCGGCTTCCGGTCGGATGGGACTGGCTCCGTTTTCTGCCCGTCTCGGTTCTGGCCGGCGTCATCGGCGGAAGCTGGCTGACGCTGCAGTATAACCTGAACGGCGGCGGCCTGGAGTGGCTGTTCGGAGCTCTGATTCTTCCCGTGATGACGGCGCTTCTGTATTTCGGCGGTATTCACGGCAACCTTGTGCCACACTTTCTCATTCAGCGCTTTCGCGGGCCTTTTTTTATCTCTTCGCCGGCGATATTCGCCGCCGTCGCCTTTGCCTGTGGCAGCGCTTTTCTACCGGTGAGCACCGTTTCGCTTTTCGATTTTCTTCAACCGACGACGATTCCCGGCATTGATAGCGAGCACCTCGATCTCATCGGCAAGGTGATGCTTTTGCCCGTCTACTTCGTCTATGGACTTTCTCTGAGCGTTATTCGCGAAAGGACGGAAAGCATCCTGCCGGTAATCGGTATTCACACGACTCTGACGGCGATGCTCTTCTTCTTTCTTTAAGAAGCGGCGCAAGCCAGAGGACGATTGAGTGGAAGAACCGAAAGACGTGAGCCTTCGCTACCGCTTATTCCATGCGGTATTGCTTGCTTCGCGAAAGATACTTTAA
This sequence comes from Leptonema illini DSM 21528, assembly GCF_000243335.1. Lineage (NCBI taxonomy): Bacteria > Pseudomonadati > Spirochaetota > Leptospiria > Leptospirales > Leptospiraceae > Leptonema > Leptonema illini. Next base: position 1,528,658 of record NZ_JH597773.1, read on the forward strand.
AAGATCCGTCGATGTGAGGATGCCGACTACGGCATCATCGGACTTCGCTACCACAAGGATGGCGTGAATGTTGTTGTCGACCATGGCGCCGGCCGCCTGATCGATGCCGACGTCTTCGTAGTAAGAGAAGATAGGCGTCGTCATGATATCGCGCACTCGCAGATCGTAGTTTTCGGTCGTCAGCATGCGCGTGATGCTGATAAAATGGTCGAGGTCTTTGCGCGAAAGCATCCCGATAATCTCGCCCTTCTCTTTTACGGGAAGATGATGGATGCGATTCTTCTGGTAGATTTCAAGCTGGTCGATAGCCCTGGCCTCCGGATCGATGGTGATCGGATTCGGAGTCATCAGTTCAGATATCGTAATGGGCTTCATCGGTTCGACAGTCCTCGACAGTTTTTCTGTATACAGAATGAAGCGGCGATTCGAAATCAATTTATTTTTGTCATGACTGCGAAAAACGGGAAAGAAAAGGACGCACAGTTTGCCGGCATTGATATCGGCGGCGCTAAAAAGGGCTTTCATCTCTGTCTGATCAACGAACAGGGCGCCGTCACCGATCTTGTCAGGTTGAAAACGCCCGAATCCGTTTCGCGCTATCTACAAGAGCGAAAGCCCTCCTGCATTGCGATAGACGGGCCTGCGCGCTCCATGCGCACGACGGCGAGGACGCGAGAAGCCGAACGACAGATCCGCACGCTTGATTACCGCCTGCAATGGACGCCGCAAACGGGCGGGCGGGCTCAGGAGTGGATGCAACAGTCCGAGTATCTCTGGACGGTGCTGCGGCGGGACTTTCCACAGATCCCAATCTGTGAAACGTTTCCCACCGCCATTCAGGACAGGGTGCTGACAGAAGAGGTGCAGCTTCCGCTCGCAATGCTACAGAGCCGCCTGCTTCGCGAACATACGAAAGATTTCTTTGATGCCATACTGGCGGCTACGGCGGCCCGGCGCATCCACCGCAAAGAAGCCGAAGTCTTCGGCGTGAACGATGAAATCGGTTCCATCTATCTGCCCGCCGATCCTTTTCGGGATTATACGCTGACGCTGATCGTTGCCGGCGAGCAAATTCTGCTCGGGCGCAAGAAGCGCGGACTCGGTGAAGGCTACTGGAACGGATTCGGCGGCAAGGTGGAGGTCGATGAAACGATTGCGGCCGCCGCTGCACGCGAGATCCTCGAAGAGGTGGGCCTCAGAGTGAAGGCCCGCGATCTCATTCCAGCAGGGCTGCTTTTCTTTACGTTTGCCGATCCGAATGTCAGGCCGATTCGCGGCACGGTCTTTCGCGCCGAAAACTTTTCAGGTGAACCGGCGGAATCCGACGAGATGGCGCCGCAATGGTTCGATATAAGCGCGATCCCCTATGATCGCATGTGGGGCGACGACGTCTTCTGGTTTCCGTTGATGATTGAAAAGCGCCCGTTCGTCGCATCCTTTCATGTCGGTGTGGATAACGCCATCGAGCGCCGCACGCTTGTCGAGACCGAGGCCGCCTTTGCCGCCGTTCAACGCGGAAAAAGCCGTCGGCCTTTTGCGTCGATATAGTACCAGGCAAGCTTCCCGGGTGCGACGGGAGCCGGATTCTCTTTGATAGAATCGGCCGATGTATAACTCTCAGGACCCTGAACAAGCGCCAGTCCTCTGAAATGCGTGAAGGCCTCGAAGAAGACGGCCGGTACGACGAGGCGTCCGCTGCGGTCGATATATCCCCAGCGCAGATTCGCCGTTCTTCTGACCGGAGCAAGCTCGCCGCTGAAATCGCCGACCAGATCAAACTGCGGGATGTTAATATGCCTTTTTCCTTTACTGTCAATGAAGGCAAAACCCTCGTCTTTTAAGATATATGACAGGCCTCCGTCAAAGTTGCCGCCAAACTTGTAGGCGAAGTTAAGCACAGCCGTGCCGCGTCGGTCGATGTAGCCGTACAGATCCCACATGCGGGCACGGGCCAGGCCGTCGGCCGTAAAATTAAAGGCATCCTGATACTTGCATGGCAGCGCCTGCTTGCCCGTGCGATCGATATAGCCATAGTTATACACGCCCGTATCGCACTGGGCGAACGTCATTCCATTGACGAAGCGGCCGGAGCGCACAAAACGAGCCGGAATTACCATGCGACCGCTTCGGTCGATATAGCCGTATCTGCCATTTAAACGCACACGCGCAAGGCCTTCAGAGAAACGATCGGCGTCTTCATAACCTTCTCCCGATGCGGGCAGGATCGTCTTTCCCGATGCGTCAATATAGCGCCATCTGCCGTCAGGTAGGCGAACCGGTGCCAGGCCCTCGGCGAATTCGCCCATGGCCTCTCTGATGAAGTCCGGCAGGCTGGAATCTGAAAGGTTGCTCGCCACAAAACCGGCCGAGCACTTCAGTCGGATCTTCTCGTCGCCCTGGCGATTATAATAAATGCAATCCGACCCGTCGCGAAAAGGAAAGAGGTCGGATTCCGGAGCGGCAACGACCGCAACCGGTAGTATCAGACAGAGGAACAGGCTCGATAAAAAGCGAATCGGACTTGCATGCAGGAAGCGTCTGGCCAACATTTGATCCATGAGCTATCTTCGCTATCCGGGCGCAATGCTTTCTATACTTCTGATGCCGCTGTTTGTGACGGCAACGGCAGCCCAGAGCGGCGTAGAGAAAACCGAGAGGATGGAGCGATTCGAGAAGGACGGCATCGTCATCGAGCTGAAGCCGCTCGCCCTTGAGATGGACGGATACCGGAATTTCGAGCTGCGCATCATGAACCTGACCGAGGCGCCTCGCAGCGTGCACGGTCGCTTTCGCCTGCTCAGTCGATCGGGCCAGGAGGCGGGCAGCTGCACGCTTTTCGTCGAACTGTCGCCCGGCGAATCAAAGACGCGCACCAAGGCCTGCAAAGAAACGGCCCTGTCGCGATCCTATCGATTCGAGATCGTGCGCGTCTATTCGTTTGTGCTCGATCAGGAGTGAAAATCAGGCCCTGCAGTACCGCTGAATCACGTCGATCAGCGCTTCTTTCGTAAAAGGCTTCGTAATATGAGCGGCAAAGCCGGCGCTTGCCGTGCGCCGCCGGTCTTCGTCTGAGGTGCGCCCTGTTAACGCTATGACAGGCGGCAGCGGACCGGTGATTTGAGCCTGGAGCTCTGCGAACGTCGCAAATCCGTCCATGCCTGGAATCTGCAAATCCAGCAGGATCAGATCAAATGAGTCTTTCTGGCAGGCGGCGACGGCCTCGGCACCCGACTCCACAATCGTCAGGTCAAAAGGCTCGTCGGTAAGAAATCGCTCGATCAGCCATCGTTGTTCGGGGGTGTCTTCGACGATGAGGATGCGCCTTCGCCCTGTGGCTTCGGGCTTTTTATGTTCGGTGCCCTCAAACGAGACGGGTAGAACGACGGTAAACGTCGATCCTTTACCCTTTTCACTCTCCACCGATATGGTGCCACGGAACAATCGAACAAGCTCGCGTACGATATTCAAACCGAGCCCGCTGCCGCCGTATAGCCGTGCGATCGTGCCGTCTTCCTGAACGAATCGTTCAAAGAGGCGGTCTATGCGATCCTGCTCGATGCCGGTTCCCGTATCGATGACGTCGAACCGCAGAGCGTCGCTACCGAGTTTGCGAACATGCAGCGTTATACTTCCCTGCTCGGTGAATTTCAGCGCATTCGAAAGCAGGTTTGAAAGGATCTGACCTATGCGATAGGAATCCGAAGATATAACGGTCGGTACGTCGTCGTCGATGATCAGATTCAGTTCCACATCCCGTCTGAAACGATGATGGCGGAACTGCTCGATCAGTGCGACAAGATGATCGTGAAGCGGAAAGGGAATGCGCTCGACTTCCATGTGTCCCGATTCGACGCGCGAAAGGTCGAGCACCTCGTCGACGATACGCATGAGGTTATTCCCGGTCTGCGCAAGCACGTCGACAAGCTTCTGCTGATCGGCGTTAAGACTCGAATCTTGCAGAAGGTCGACGATGCCGAGCACCGTTCCAAGCGGATTGCGCAGTTCATGGCTGAGATTCGAAATAAAAGCATCTTTGTTTTTATTGGATTGATGCAGCAATCCCTGAAACCGATCGCTGATGGCGATGAGCTTGTTCAGACGGTTCTGTAGTTTGCGGTATCGGATCAGCTGACGCTCCGCCTGCGAAGCGAGATCGGCGTCGACCGTCTTCAGTCGCTCGACAAGCTGCTGCATGTCCTCCGTCGCCGCCTCGTTAACCGGAGCCCCCGCTTTTTCAGGAGGTTGCAGTCGTTCGGATTGATAGAGATCGCTGATAAAGAGCGTGCGGTAGAGCTTGCGGTTCAGTGTGCGGTAGGCCTCGGCCAGGGCTCTGTACTCGGCCAGTATATCAAAATCTTCCGGGCCGTTCAGCACCTCGTCGATGCGAAAACGGACGGCATCCTCCGTTTCCTGTTTAATGTAGGAGGAGCGCTGAGGCTTCATGACTCGCCCGGCACGATATCAAAGGGCATCGTAAACTCTTCTTTGAATTCTTCGGCCAGCTCTCGCGATCGTGGATTCTCGGAATCGAAACGCCAGACGACGCCCGTCTTCACACCGGCCTGATGTCCTTCGTCCAGTATATCAAGCATATCAAGCACGCATTTCGTCGAGCTGCTGTTCATGTAGCTGATGTTAATATCGATTCGGATGTCTTTTTTTTCGTCTACGAGAGCGCGCAGCCAGCGCACGACGGGCGTGTAGATCTCAAACGAATTCTCGGGATACGATTCTCCCTCGATAAAGACCGTTCCCTCTCTATAGAAGATGGAAGGTGTGGAGGCCGTTTTTGTCACTTCCGGAAAATCCATGCAGCAATCCTCTTCAGTTATCATAAATTCTCATATAAAAGCGGTCAGACTGAAAAAATCGTAGCGATCGTCGACCGGCCGGATGTTTTATATTCCATATTCGACGACGTTTTTCTCGCAATGTCTATCAGGCCGATGCCCGCTCCTCTTGCCCCTTCGGGTCGCTCGCTGCGCAGCTGTTTCTTATACAGGGCCTTCAAATCGTCGGCATTCATGGCGTTGATCTGTTCGATGCGCTCTTTCAGGGGCTGAACGTCATCTTTTAGAATGTAGTTGCCCGATGTGACGGCATGGGTCTCGTCTTTGCGAGCGACAACGACGATCGTGCTGCTTAACTCGCCGGGCGGAAGCTGCGACTATGTCCCAGTGATAGTTAGACTTTGAGGCAGGACCCACTGAATGCATCCTATGCCGAGATCCGCTCGTCAATCTTTTTATCCAGGAAGGTGTTTAAGAACTCATGGATATGAGTGTATGACCGCACCTTACGGAATTGTTCCTCCTGTGATAGCAGGAGACTACCGACCCATCGGAGCACCTGGTCTGTCTGAGGCCTTGACCGTTTAACCCGGTTAAGCTGAGATCTGGGATTCGAGAATGCCGAATCGATCAGATTGGTTGTGTAAAAGGATGTTCTCAATTTCGGCGGCATATTGATGCGATGCAGCGTTAACAGTGCCTCTAAACCCTCCTGAAGACTCTGAGAGGCACTGTAGCTGATGGATTCGAGCCATGATAGAACGGACCGCATCTCGCTTGCGACATCTTCGTAACTGTTAGCGCTGAATGCCTGCTTGTATCTCTTGCAGAATTCTGCATGATACTTCCGTGGGAGCTTGGCAAGAACATTTCTCTGTTTATGAAGGTAGCAGAGTTGGATCTCTGCCTTCTTTCCGAAGAACTCTCTGGCCGCTTTTTCAAGAGCCTTTGATCCATCCATGACGACAAGCACACGATCTGTGAAGCGGATATCACGGCTCTCGATTGATTGAAGGACACTGAGTGCGCTATCAGCATTCTCTGTAGACCCCTCAGAAATGCCCAGAAAATGCTTGTTTCCGGCCGTATCGACCCCGAGAGCAACGATTACGACAGAGCCGCCGAATACGATGCCATCAAGAACAATACACCAGAATGTCTGATCAGGAAACCTGCGTGAATTCAAATGATTGAGCGACTCACGGCTGGACTTCACAAACTCCCGCGAAACCGCACTCCGCGAAAGGCCGAGAGAGGCTTCTGTCTTTCTCAGCGTCTTTTCATAGTTCCGGGTGCTGATGCCTGCCAGCATCAGGCGCTCAACATGCTCGCGAAGATCAGAGCGATCCTGAAGGATCTCATATCGCTCCAGCTTCACTTCCTTGCCATTGCTTCGAGCTCTGGGCCTCTGGATGGCCACCCTTTCACCATCGAGCACAATGGAACCACGCTGGCTGCCGCCTCGATGGGCAAGACCACGGCCTCTCTTATGCTCCCCTGTCTTGCCGCATAACGTTTCGATTTCTTCGAGAATCAAAGCTCCTACGTAACCGAGTGCAAATTCGCGCACTCGAGCATCGAGGCTGGTTCGAATATAATCCCGAAAACCTTCGGCCGTAAGGCTTTGTGTTTGACTGGTTTCTGCCCGTTCGTTCTTCTTCATATGGAACCCTCCGTAAGGGAATGTGGTGTTCGGCCCATTTTGGGCCAGGGTTCCGCCTTTTCAAACTCTAACTAAATTCGGGACATAATCGAAGCTGCCTTTCGATGATGTAATTGCGCGCGTTCTGCGTCAGTTCGATATAAATCGAGAAAACATCAGAGATTGCCGCCTTCGTCACATTCTCATTATCGAGGTGATTGCGAATCGCTATGCCTATCTCTTCGAGGATGCTGTGCGAGAACGGGCCGTTAAAGCAGATCAGGATATTACTGTCGTTGAATTCTTTCTTTATCTGAAAAAGATCCATGCCATCCTCACTCTTCTTTTTTCAGCCATCTCTATTCTTTCGGGCAATCGCACTCGGCCTTTCATCACAGCCTGAAGCCGATCAGCGTCTGATCGTCCCGCTGCCTGTAGTCGCCTCTGTATTCACGCAGAGTCTGCTCAAAGGCCGACTGCTGCTCCGGCATGGGCCGGTGACCGTTCTCACGGATCATCTCCTGAAACCTCTGCGAGCCGAAGCCGAAGCCTTTGCTTCCTCCAGGCTCGTCGAGAATTCCGTCTGTCGTAATATAGAACGATGATCCCGAAGGATTCCCTATCGTCAACGCCTGATACGCAAAATCCGTCGATGAGCTGCGATAGCCAATTCTCTGAATGTCGCCTCTATGTTCCAGCACGTTACCGTCCCGGAACTCGAAAAGCGACAGGCCGGCCCCTGAATAGGAAAGCCCTTTCGACTGCCTGTCGATGACGCACAATCCGATGTCCAGCCCCGCGTCGATCTCTTTGAAGCGCAGGGTCTCTTTCATGATGCGATTCAGCTCAGAGAGCATCGTAGCCGGGTTCAGCTGCGGCGACGACTCTACGATATGATTGAGCGCCGAGGCCGCCGTCATCGTCATAAAGGCGCCGGGCACGCCATGCCCCGTGCAATCGACGACAGCAAGCACGATGCTGGAATCGGTAAGGCGAAGGTAATGGAAATCGCCGCCGACCACAAGCTTCGGGCGATTGAGAAGCAGATAATCCGAAAAGCAAGATTCAAAGAGCGCCGTATCGGGCAGGATCGACGACTGGATCATCGACGCATAACGAATGCTTTCGTCGATCTCCTTCTGCGATTGCCTGAGGGCCGTATTTGCGCTTTGCAGTTCGGTCGTACGCTGCTGCACCTTTGCCTCGAGGTCGGTCGTGTATTCCTGGATGGTGCCGGCCATCGAGTTAAACGAAGACGTTAGCCTTCCGATCTCGTCGCTGCGTTCGACGGGCAGCCGGATGCCGTAACGACCGGCGGCCACCTCAGCCGTCGCTTCGGTCATGCGCTCCAGCGGACGAAGTACCAGGCGATGCATGAGCAAGCCGATAAGCACGCTCAAGAAAAGAAGCGAAATAAAGAGGCCGATCAGAATCGGCAGAAACTCCCGAACGCTGATCACACGCCCCACATCAAGGATAACGACGTTATACCAGCCAAGATGCCGCATATACGAAACGGCGGCCACCTGGGTGCGTCCTTTCAGCGTAACGGGAAAGGTGATAACGTCATCCTGTTCGTTTTCGTTTTGCCCGATCTCGATCGTCTCGCTGCCGCTCTTTTTGTATTCGGCGGCATCGGCCCGCAGCCTTTCGATCGCCGCTTTCAGCTCTTCGCCGAAGCGCCCCTGCTCCATCACCGTAAAGATCGTGATCTTATCGGCATCAAGGGCCTGGGCGTTATGCAGAACGATCTCATGATCTTCTGAGGCCTGGATAACGCCTTTTTCGTCGACGAGATAGACCGAGATACCGGGCTCCTGATTACCGATGATCTCTTCGAGAATGACCGTGATGTTGACGCCTGATCCGACGACGGCGATCTTACGGCCTGCATGATCGCGCATGATCGTATTGATCCAGACCTTCGTGCGGTGAACGAGCAGATCTTTATCGGTATTCAGAGCGAACGTATCGACGTTCTTCATCGTCTGAAAGAACCAGCGATGCTCGGGAACTTCGGCCTTCAGAGTGGCGACGACGGGTCTGCTTCCTCCTGTGAACGTATAATAGTTCTGCGATGAGGCGATCGTTAAGAAGGACTCTTTATCGCGGGCCAGCTTGCGATAGCCTTCGATCTGAAGATAGGCCGTTTTTCGAGCCTCTTCGTTATTCTCGTCAAGCACCCATCGCCGGATCACATAATCGTCGGCCAGGCGGCCCGATAAGACGACCTCTCTGTCGATAAGCGTTAGCAGGCGGTTCTTCTGGATCTGCGCCTCTTTGGCGGCGAAGCGCTCGGCAAAGCCGGCGATCACGTCCCCCGTTACCGAATAGAAAAGATAGACGGTTCCCAGACCGACCAGGATATAGAGGACGCTGACGACAAGCAGGAAGCGCGTGCGCAGTTTCATGCATCCCCTTTTTCATCGGAGGCGGAAGGGGGTCGAGCGGTTTTTGTCAGGTCTATCTCAGGCCACCCACTTCTCGCCTTTTTCGGCATAGGTGCGGATGACTTCGAAGGTGCGCTCGCATTTTTTCGAAAACAGAACCCGATCATAGGAGTCTGGCAGAGTTTCTTCGAGTATGTCGGTAACGGCTTCTTTCACTCTGATGAGGGAGGTAGAATCGCGGAACCAGTCCTGGACGAGCACCTTCGGGCTCTCTTCTTTCAATCGATGCAGCAGGGCCTTCGCCGCCTTTTTCACAGAGATCTCTTCGTCCTTTGTCATCTTTTCTTTTTTCAGAAGATCAAAGAGTTCCAGCTCATCGGGCGAAAGGTTCTCGCGAATATGCCGCTCCTCCTCCACTTTCAGATCGGAAGCGAAGTTTACCAGTTCTTCATAAGTGCTTTCGTGAATCACGGTGCCTGAATTATAGTTTTCAATGATGGATTGCAATCGTTCTACGAACGGCGCTCGCTCTCCGTTCTCGCGCATCATGCGATCCAGTTTCTCGATGAGAAACTCTTTGAGCACAGTGATCTCGATATTCTTATGAGGCTTCGTTTTGAACTCATTCTTGAGCTGCTCAAAATCGAGTTTGCTGAGATCCCAGACCTTGCCCTTCTGCCTGATCTGATACTCCGGCGCCGGTTCTTTAACGAGAATGCCCTCTTCGGTCGTAACGACGCTTTCATCAAGAAGGGCCGATACGCGCTGCACGGCGCTATCGATGTCTTTCGTTTTGATAATAGCTTCGATCATCTCTCGCAGGTACGAGAATAGAGGAACGATGGGGCGCGCTTGCTCTTTCGTTACCTCGGGTCTACAGGCATCGTAAAGAGACGAGATGGCGTTCTCGTAAAGAAAGAATTCCTGCCTCGTAAGATCGTCGGCAAGCAGAGTATCGGAAAACTCTTTGAAAAGCGCCGTTTGCTTTAAGACGCTCTTCTTTGTGGGGATCTGCATCAGGTCGATATCGTGCTTACTCAGAAAGGTCACGCCTTCTTCGATGGCAGCATCAAGCAACTCAAATAGATTGCTCTTAGGCGGAATGACGTCCTCACCCGTCGCTTCAGTCTCTTTTTGCGTTTGCCCTTCACTACCCGTTGCATAATCGCTAAGAGCTTGCTGCATATTCCGAAATACGTTGTAATAGTCGATAACCTCGCCGTTCGTTTTCGAGCGTCCATAGATCAGATGCCCCGTCACTCGATTCGCACGTGCAAGGGTCTGCATGAGCGTATGCCCCTTCATCGGCTTGTCGAGATAGAGCGTCGATACGGAAGGGGCGTCAAAACCGGTCAGCCACATCGCACAGACAAAAACAAGGTTCAGCGGATCATCTTCTTTCTTGAAACGATCCTCTATGGTCTGCCCTTCTTCGTTGGGCGTGTTCAACAGCTTGCGATGTGACTCGATTTCAAGTCCCTTTGCGGCGAATTTCTCTTTTTCGCCGACCTCTTCGCTGAGAACGACGGCCATCTGCGTGTTACGCATAAACTCGAGAGATCGTTTCAGCGCCTGCCGCTCGACCTCAGAGGCCTGCGTCATGGCCTTCTGGATATTGCGCTTCTCAATCTCCCAGTGATGCTTGACCTTTTCATACATGCGCACGGCCGTGTACTTGTCGACTGAGATTACCATCCCCTTGCCGAGATATCCCCTTCTGGGAAAATGATAGGCAATATCCCTTGCAATGGTTTCAAGACGATCGTCACGCCTTATAACTTCCAGTTCTTTTGCGAACTTATTCTCAAGGCGCTCGCGCTGCTCGGTATTAAGCTGCTCGTCTTCGACGATCTCGGCAAAATCCTCGCTGAGATTCGGATTCTCAATCAGGACTTCAGGCACTCTTTTCTCGTAGTAGAGCGGCAGTGTAGCCTCATCTTCGATGGACTGCACATAGCTGTATTCACTTACATAACCGCCAAACCATTCCTGCGTCTTACCCTTTTCGCTGCCCGCAAGCAGAGGCGTGCCCGTGAAGGCAAAGTAATGCGCGCCGGGTAACCCGCGACGCATATTCTCAGCAAGTGAAAGATACTGTGTGCGATGCGCCTCATCGACAATGACGATAATCTCACGACTGGAATCTGTAGAGTCGTGCAGGATCGGGAATTCTTTTCCCCTCGTCGATTGGAACTTTTGAATCAAGGTAAAGATAAATGGCTTGTTCTTCACAAGGTCTTCGCGAAGGGCCATGCTGCTGGTTGGCCGTGCTGCATCGCTTTTTTTTACCGTATCGGTATCGACAAAGTTGCCATAGATCTGCCCGTCCAGATCGGTCCGGTCCGTAATAATCAAGAAAGTGAAGTTGCCGGTGAATTTACGATGGATCTTTCGCGATAAGAAGATCATCGAGTAGCTCTTACCCGATCCCTGCGTATGCCAGAACACGCCCAGCCTTCCCTCGCGCACCTTACGATCAGCAAAAGAGGCCACAGCCTTGTTCACGCCGTGAAACTGATGGTTCTTTGCGATAATCTTCGCTGTATCTTTATGATAGAGGATGAAGTTCTCGATATAGTCGAGAAGCCTCTCTTTGCCGAGAAGGCCGCCGATGACCCGCTCGATGCTCGTTCCCTCACGTTCGATGGCCTTGCGATCGACCTTCTCGGTTTCGTCATCGACGCGCAGCCATGAAAAGAAGAACTTCCAGTCGGCAAAGCTGCTGCCCACCCTCGTCTCAACGGCATTGGAAAGGATACAGAAGGCATTGAAATCAAACAACCGAGGAATGTCGTTACGGCAGTTCGTCAGGTTATCGGTATAGGCGTTTTCGATTTTAACGTTGGAGTTCTTCAGCTCGATATACACAAGCGGAAGGCCGTTGATATACAGAAGCACATCGGGAATACGGGTGTAGCGGTCGCCCTTGATGTTCAACTGGCGAACGGCCAGGAAGTCGTTCTTCTCGCCGTTCTGGAAGTCGATAAGCCGCAGCGTGCCGCTCTCCTTCTTGCCCTTCTCGCCTTCGTATTCGAGAGGGATGCCGTCCCGGATCATCTGATAGATCTCTTTGCTGGCCAGAAGCGGACTCATCGCCCGCCGCGATACAAGCAGCCGCTCTTCGACGGCGCGCTGCCGGTCTTTAGCGGGGATGCCCGGATTCAGCTCGGCCACTTTCTCAAGAAGAAGGCCCTTTAACACGACCTCGCTTCGACTCTGCCGTCCGCTACCGTCGTCGCTGCTCGTATCGCCGTAAGGAACGGCGGCATTGATCACCCGGTAGCCATGATCCTCTTTGAGGATCTGCACCAGTTCCCGCTCCAGGTCTTCCTCTGTGATTACGGCCATTGACGATTCCTGAACAGCGCCATCATATTTCAACAAGATTCCACAGATGCCTGTGGTCAGTTCTGCATGCCCGGTGGAAAGGCAATGTCAAGGTTTTCTACATCAAGCTTGCCGCTCATGAGCCGGGGGAGCAGGGCGTCACGGGTTTGTTTGAGGAGGGTATTCTGCTGAAGGAGGTTCTCTTTGACCTTCAGCAACTCGCCGATTTCGAGGTCGAATCTCTTTAAAAGGTTTGCGTCTGGTAAAAGCATAAAGTTTGAATAGGCCTGCGACCGATTTAATCCCGGCACGGCCGAATCATTGTTAACAAAATTCAACGAATGAAGAGCAAAAAATAAGTACCTGAAACTGATTTCCGCACGAACAAAGTATGCTGTATCAATGACGTAGTAGTCAGTAGCCGACCAGAATATACTACCAACATTACCCTTTCTACCAACGATGATGCCTGGACCTTCAGCGAGTTTGATCTTGTGATAGCCTACTATTCCACTCGAGCCGTATACGGGAAAACCACTACCCGATCGTTCCTCTTCTTTCAATGCCTTACCATAGCACAATTCCACCACCTCCGCCAGCTTCTTCACCTCCCATCCTTCGGGGATGCCTTTGTGGAACTTCGTCTTCTCGTGGCCCGGAAAGCGCATGCGCACAAACCATTCGCGGTAGATCTCTTCGGCCATCTTTTCGAGCAGGGCGATGCGGCGGTTGTTGTTCTCGATCAGCTCGTCGTAGGCGCTGAGGATGGCGGCGATCCTTTTCTGGATGGGAAGGGGTGGGAGGGGGAGCCAGATCTTTTCAATATCCTTCGGGCTAACATTAGCTTGATTTGCAGCACCATGGGCAAGCATGGCAATTTCCGTCATTACAGCTTTTGTCGATAGGAGATAAAACCAGAAACCAAGGTGGCTCTTTTCTTCATCTTTGACTATAATTTTCCCGGCTCTTTGATTGAGTACGCTAATGGAATCGTAATAATATCGCCCCACTCGCCCTACAACTGACCCGGGTTGAGTCAAATGTGATCCAGTAAGAGAAATAAGGACGTCACCTTTTCTTACAATAAACTTCCGACCAAGCTTATCTGCAATCGCACGCGGAATACACTCGGTATTCCCGTCATCAAGAGATACATGGCCCAACTTAATGTTACCGATTTTTATAACCGGTACGCCCACGGCCTGGAAATCTTCGCTCTTGAATGCGTAGCCAGACAAGACAGTAACATACTCCCCAATTTTGCAAAAGCCATACTTCATTTCACGCCCCACCCATATCCGGTTATGCTAAGATCACGTTCTTTGCTCCACGCGACCCTTATGCTATACGGCCACTTGCCGCCTCTGTGGTTTACCCTCTCTGACGGAAACCATTCAAAAGCTCCAGCCCTGTTCCAGCATAAATGTCTCCAGGTTCACCGAACGAATTTTGTAATGATCGCATACGTTAGGAATCTTAGCTGCCCCTTTCTTGAATCTCTCTTCTGTGACGACCGCAGCTTCTCGGACTTTGGCTAACGCGATAACGAAGGGGTCAGCTACCGGATCGCCGCGCAGCCTCTGTTTTTCGCCGATCAACCCCTGAAACAGACTGTTTGAAAGGATGTCTCTGACCATCTGAAGCTCTTCAATTGAGGGTGTTAGAAAGATGCGCTTATTCTTTTTCACCCAGGCCTTCAGATCATCGCTGATATTCTGCCTTTCCAGTTCGTTCCATGACTCTCGTACCGAGATGATCTGGCCCTCTTTCACAAGTTCATCCATCCCTTTCCACACCGAGCGAAAGATGCCGGGGTAGAAATGCTGCAACGAACGGATGGAACTCGTATCAAAGACGTAGATCAACGCGAAGCTCCGGATAGGATTTTCGCCTCCAGGCCATCAAGGTTTTTCGGATGGATCCCCAGAAGCTCGGCAGCCTTCGTATCGTTATAGATATGCCGGTCGTATTTGCGCAGCACCTCTCTTGTAAACGTTGAGCTGAGATACGATGCATGCGTCGAGAACCAGTTTCCTCCGCTGCCTTTCTTCATCTGTGCGGACCACTCCTCTGCCTTCTGCTTATAAAAGCGTAGCGAGACCTTGCTCTGGTTTAGAAGGCGCCTCAGAATGGCCTCTCGGCTAACGGAATAAACGCCGGCCAGCTGTGAAAAAAAGGAATCGGGGAACGATTCAAACGATCCCTTTTGAGATGAGATTCGCGCCTGAAAATCAGCTTCAGGAATTAATACTTCAGCCGCTATGGCATTACAGAACTGCTCCAGCTTTTTCTCTCTGGCTGGCAAGCGCTGAATATAGCTCTCGTCCTCTTTCGATATACCGTTCACATGACAGAGAAGATGCGCAAGCTCATGCAACAGACTGAATATCTGCCTTGAAAACGTGGTGCTGTTGTTCAGGTAAATAACAGGGAATTCATCATGAAAAAGGCAGAAACCCGAGATTTCTTTCTGCTTGAAGCTTTCTTTGAAAACGAAAACGCCTCTGGCCTCGATTCGCTCTCGCCATCCTTTCATGGCCTGATCGGTGGTCCGCCAGTCGGCCTGCTCTTGCAGGGTAACGCCAAGGAACTCGCGAATCGCTCGCGCCTGTGCAGGCACAGGCTTTGTAGGCGAAAGGGCTATTTGCTTCCAGATTTTTTCGTCTGATGGGTTTCTTTCGTCAAAGGTCTCGATGAGGGAGAGTTGATATGCATGAGCCTTACGGATATGCAGATGCGTGTCGGCTGACAGCTTCTTTAGATCTTCATCGGGCAGGGTGCGAAATTCCTTCCTGTGGATTTTTTCTGCAGGGGGTTCGGGAAAAAAGAATACGGCAATAGGTCTTTTGTAAATGTCGTAGGCCAGTTTTTCAAGCTGCGAATACGTCGGGAAGGATTCGCCTGCCTCCCAGGCTGTGATGAGGTCGGGCTGCTTCTTCAACCTCTTTGCTACGTCATGAACAGTGAGGCCAAGAGATTCCCTTGCCCATTTGAGAACGGCGGGTTGAACCACTGTAACCTGATCTTTCTTAGACACAGAAATCTTCTCTCTTTGTTGCATCTCTGGAAAAGTGCCTTTTCGAATGACGCCCAGCCTGAGTTTATCCCGACTCTGCCCTATCTGACCGCAAAGTCCAGGGATTTTTACGCTTCACCCAGGATTGCCGCCATATTTTTACCGATCACCTTTTCCAGTCTGGCCGCCTCTTTGCTTAAAGCCGAAAACTCATCGTGCATGGAGGACAGGTCTGACAGGAACTCTTCTTCGGTCTTGCCGTCTTCCTCGATGACGACGCCTACGTATCGCCCCGGATTAAGAGAGTAATCCTGCTCGGCAATCTCGGCCTGTGTTGCTGCCTTACAGAGCCCGGTCACGTCGGTGTAGGCGGCGTCCGGAAAGCGTTCCTGAAGCCACGCAATATGGGTAAAGAAATACTCAGTAGAACGAATCTCGCTATGAAGGAGTTCCAAGCTTGATTTCAGGGTCTTATGCGATTTAGCATCCTTGCCCTTCTTCTCAATACGTCGAACCCTTCCGTCAACATCTTTCAACAGAACATGCAAACTCTCAAAGAAGGGACGGTAACCACCTGCCAGCTTCCTCTGAGCATCGTTCGTCTTTTCAACGTCTTTCAGTTTTACGATTTTTTCGTAGTCGGAGTATTTCTTTAGAAGAGACTTTACTTCTTTGACAATGCCCGAAAAATCCGGTACATCCTTCTCTCCTTCAGCCTTTAAGAATTCTTGAACCCTTCTGGCGACTTCCTGAATGCCGGACTCATGCTGCAATAGCCCCGCATTCCCATCAGCGAAATACGCATGAATCAATTGAACGAACGACTCCCTGTTCCCGCGATAGAGTCGGCTAATGCAGGCAAGGTTCTGGATCTGCTCTTTGCTGAATTCGCGATGGGCACGGTCGATCTGCGTGAAGACATTCCGTGCATCGACGAAGAGGATGCGCTCGTCTTTCTTGGCTTTATCGAAAAACCAGAGCGTGGCCGGCAACGTTACCGTATAAAACATATTCGACGGTAGAGTGACCATTGCGTAGATCAGGTTCTTCTCAATCAGTGTTTTACGAATATCGGCTTCGCTATGCCGTGCATCCGAAGCGGAGTTAGCCATAACAAGCCCCGCTCTGCCTTTCGGGCTTTTCCCTTTTACGAGTGAAGTGGCAAACAGGTTAATCCACAGGTAGTTCGCATTGGGAACCGTTTTGTTCTCTTTTGATTTCGTCTTATTCTGTGGAACGCCGTATGTGTTGAAGCGCCTGTCGGCCTTGACGCGAGCCAGAGCGACATCGTCGACATTAAACGGCGGATTTGCCAGTACATAGTCAAACTTTTCAAAGCTTTGAAAGGGATCTTCGTAGTAGGAGTTCGCCTGTCGCACATCTCCGCGGATGCCGTTCACGGCAAGGTTCATTCGTGCAAGTTTAACCGTTTCAAGGGTCTTTTCCATTCCCGACACGAAAAGGTCGTCCTTGTTACCGGCGTGCCTTTCTATATAGCGACCTGACTGAACGAACATACCGCCGGACCCACAGGCCGGATCAAACACAGTACCGCCTACGGGCTCAAGGATCTCCACCATCAACTGAACAACGGAACGCGGAGTAAAGAACTCCCCGCCGCTCTGTCCTTCGGCAAGGGCAAACTTGCCCAGAAAGTATTCGTAGATCTGACCAAAGAGATCAGCGTCTGTATCGCGCGGAATATCGGCAAAGGTTTGTAATAGGCGTTTCGGAATCTCACGTTGTTCCGGGCGTCGAACAAGTCTAAAGTACTCCTCCTGGGGCAAAACACCTTCAAGCTCGGGCTTGAATTCCTCGATCGACTTCATAGCCTCTTTCAAAGCAGCGGCGATGTCTTCTTCATCGGGCAGATTTAAGAGGTAATCATATCGAGCGTTGTCGGGCAGATAAAAGCCACACTTGGCTATTGCAATTTCGTCAATCGGTTTCGACGCTCTTCGGCCAGATCCCTTCTCAAATTCAGATAGGATTGCCTTTTCATGACGTGTGTAGATATTATCAGCAAAACGTAAAAAAATAATTCCCAGAACCGGCGTGACGTACTCCGAAGACTTCAGGTCCGAATTCGCTCGCAAATCATCGGCGGCTTTCCAGAGGTCATCTTCCAGCTTTTTCAACTCAGCGGCGTTCATATCGTCTCAACTACCCTTACCGGACTGCTTCCAGTGCATTGGCCGCCCTGTCAGGGCAGCCTCTATCGAACGCAGGATTCTGAATCCCGCCTGTCCGTCAAGATAACACAGGGGTGGGACGACCGCGCAGGCAGCCGACTTTTCAAATCAAAGATGAGGGTGAAGAATTCGCCTATCGCGCCACTTCATTTATCAGCTTGCCGAGCAGCGCATCATGCGTCGTCACCGACTTCTGATTCGCCTCGTATTCACGCTGCACCTCGATCATCTTCGTCATCTCGCGCACGATATTGACGTTCGAGGCTTCGAGGAATCCCTGTAAAACAAGGGGCTCCTGATCGGGCTTGAATTCAAGCATCGGTCCCGATTCGGGCGTTACGGTAAAGAAGCTGTTGCCTTCTTTCTTGATCTCACGGGGAAACTCCACCGTGCGGATCTTGATCTTATCGAGCAAAACGGGATCTTCCCAGCGGTTCTGCGTTTCGTTTGTGCCGGCCTCGGCCTCGTTGCCGATGCGGCGGTTAATCCAGACCTCGCCGTTATCCTTCACGGTCCAGTTCCAGCGGGCGACCTGTATAGGTCCTTTTTCTCCCATCAGAGGGAATCCTTCCGGAGTGACAAGATAGCCTTCTTTATTCAAAACAAACGAGCCGTTGCGGCTGAGGCGTTCGCCGCGATCCGTTTGAACTACAAAGAAGGCGGGGCTTTCTTTGCCGCGGTCATCGAGCATCAGGTCAAAGGGATTGCCTGTCGTCTTCACCGCTCCCTGTTCGAAGCGCGTATAGCTTTCGTTGAACTCCACACCCGTTCCCAGCTTACCGACCATCGGAGCGAGATCAAAGCTGCCCATCGGCGTCCATCCCAGCCCGTCTTCGCGGGTGCGCTGAAGCAGCAGCTCGGGAAAGGACTTAAAGATGGCGTCGTCGGCCTTGAAGCCGGTGCGATCGACGTTGGCCAGGTTATTCGAGATCACGTCCATCTTATACTGGTTCATGATCATGCCGGTGGAGGATGTGTAGATGCCCCTTAACATAAGTACAGTATCGGACGATTTCACTTGAAGCGAGAAAAAATATGCCGATGATGGATGCAGGTTTCTCAGAGTGATGACGCAGTATTTCTTTTCCTGTGGAGCGGGCTCGCATCAGCTGCCGCTTCTTCTGGCCGCCCGCAGCCTGGGCCTCGGTGTGGCCGCCGCCGATCTGAACGAGGCGGCTCCGGGCTTTGAGCTAACCGACCGCTCTTTTGTCAGTTCGATTCTCGACCGTACCGCTCTCATCGATGCCATCGAAGGCGACGACGACCTTCGCCGCCATCTTGCCGGGGTCGGATGCCGTTCGTATGGCAAGGCCGTTGAGATCGCCGCATCGCTGGCGCGACATTTCTCGTTGCCGGCAAATCCGCATCGGTCGCTTCGCTTCTTTCGTAACAAAGCCCTATACAAAAAGACGATGCAGGACTGGCAGATCCCTGTGCCTGCCGACGTAAAGCATCCGGCAAAGTATATCGTGCGTCCGGCCGACGGACATGCGAAAGAAGGCCTGCAGATCGTCGAGCTGCCCGAGTCTCTTCTGGCCGAGACGTCTCCTGCGAAATCAATTACGAAGCCCTCAGCAAGGCCGTTCATCGAGCCGTTTATCGAAGGCAGCGAGTGTATTCTGCTTGGATTGATCGTGCAGGGAACGTTTTATCCGGTGCTTTTAAGCGATCGGTTCCGCAACGCCGACTTCTCGGATCGCATGCACGTCTTTCCGTCATCGCTTCCGGGCGGCGTGCGCTATGAGATGGTCGAACACTGTCGCCGCATCGTGCGTCGCAGTGGCCTTGAAAACGGCCCCTTTCTCGCCGAGTTCATCGTCGCCGGCAACACGCCCTACCTTGTCGAATGCGCCCCAGAAGTCGGAGGCGAGTTTCTTGCCGACGATATGATTCCTGCCGTTACAGGCCTGCCCTATTTCGAGATGCTGGTGCATATCTACTGCGGCACCGACAGCGAGCGCATGCGGCGTCTCTTAATCGAGCATCTGGAGCGAGAACGCTCGCAGGCGATGGTCATCGGCTTTCTACCGCCGACCTCTGCCGATGCAGGTCCGCTGCTCTTCTCGCCCTCGCTCTACCGACATCCGGGCTTTTACTCCGCACGCCCCCTGCCTGTTCTACCGGGTCAGAGGCCTAACGCAAGGCGCCCCGGCGTGATCGCCCTCACGGGTCATGTCTCGGAGCGCGACAGACTGATGCAAGACATGGAAGGCTTTTTGTGAATCTACGAACCCCCTGGAATCGACACTATCAGACCGAGAAATCGCGCCAGCTGTATCCCGATGAGAATCTCGTACGCCTGCTTGCAGCAGCTCGAAGCGAACTCAATCCAGAGAACGCATCGGCCCTGGACTACGGCTTCGGCTCGGGTCGTCATTTGTATCTTTTACAGGAGATGAGATTCGGCCGCATCGCCGGCTGCGAGATCAGCGAAGTCGCCTGTGAACAGGGCCGCCAGTCGTTTCCTGAAATGGATCTGCGGCTTGTAACCGAGGCCGAGATTACCGGGGCTGTCATTACCGAGGCCGAGAGCAAACTGCCCTTCGACGATGCAAGCTTTGATGTCATCGTCTGCTGGGGCGTGCTTCATTATCTCTCAGACTCCGGACGCATGCGTCTGCTTGAAGAGTTCTCGCGATTGTTAACGCCCCGCGGCCTTTTTGTCGGGACGCTTCGCTCAAATCGAGATACGCACTTCGCGCATTCCGACGTTTCCGATGCAAGTATGACGCTTTTCTCAGAAGAGGATGCGCGGACGCTGCTCGACCGCTTCTTTAAAGACGTGGAGCTCGGCCACATGGAACGAACTCCGATTGGAAAGCTTGACCAGCGCATCGCTCACTGGTTCTTTCGCGCACGGCGGAGTTGAGAATATTTCTCAGTTCGCCCATAGCACAGCTAACCCTATCTGAGATTCGATTTCAGAACATATCTCAAATCGATATGAGCTATGACTGTGCCTGATTTAGAGCCTTTCTAAGCGCGAGTCAGAAATCTATGATTGATTGATGAGGCAAACTATTCTGCTAACATAGAATTGTAAGCGATTTTTAATAGGCTTGAAAGCCTGCCCTTTGCGCCGAAAATGACTGTATGAGCCCGACTGACCTTGAAGCTTTTCGAAACGAGCGGGGGTCCATCGACTTCAGCCGTCCGGTTGAAATCGCTCCTGATATCTTCTGGGTGGGTAACGTTCTTGAAAACGACCCCTTTCAATGCCATCCCTACTTCATTCGCAACGGAAAGAACTCCGTGCTTATCGACCCGGGCTCGATGCTACAGCTCGAAAAGATCATCGAGAAGATCACGATGGCCTGTGATCTTTCTGACGTTCGCTACATTATTCTGCATCACCAGGACCCCGATCTCTGCGCCGCCGTGCCGCATCTCGAAAAGCTGATCAAGCGGCCCGATCTCGAGATCATCACACACAGCCGCATGTCGGTTCTGATCAAGCATTACGGCATCGACGCTCCTTATTATAATATCGATCAGCATAACTTCGTCATCGACGCCGGCGGGCGCACGCTTCGTTTTTATACGACGCCTTACTGTCATTCGCCCGGCGCCTTTGTCACCTATGATGAAACGTCGAAGGTGCTTTTTTCGTCTGACATTTTCGGCGGTCTTGAGGATTCCTGGCATTTCTATGCCGACGAGAACTATTTCAAGAGCATAGAAGGCTTTCACATGGCCTACATGCCCAGCCGCGATATTCTGAACTATGCTCTTCGCAAGATCGAGGCCCTTGATCTTGAGCTCATCGCTCCGCAGCATGGCTCGGTCATCCGCAAGCCCTATATCGCACCGCTCATCGAGCAGATGAAGCAGATGGAATGCGGCCTCTATATCGATCGCAAATACGGCAAGGATCTTCTTCGCACCATCGAAAAGCTGAACAATCTGCAGACGGAGTTCGAGGTTTCGCTCGACGAGATCAAGAATCTCAAACGGCGCCAGGACGGAGACTACTTCCTCACCTCGTTGCTCATGCGACCGCTGCTCAAGAACTTTAACAAAAGCGACGACGTAACGACGGATTTCGTCATCATACAGAAAAAGTCGTTTCTATTTAAGGATCGCCATTACCAGCTCGGCGGCGACCTCTGCGTCAGCGGCAACATGCTCTTCAACGGGCAGCGCTTTACCCTGTTCTTTAACGGCGATGCGATGGGCAAGTCCGTACAGGGAGCGGGCGGCGCCCTTGTGATGGGAACGGTGCTTAACTCTATCATCGCACGCTCGGCGGGTAACGATCGATCGCTTGACGTCGCTCCCGAACAATGGCTGCGCGAAACCTACGACGAGATACAGACGCTTTTTCTGTCGTTTGACGGGGCGATGATGGTTTCGGGCATCCTCGGCCTTCTCAATGAAGAATCGGGCGAGCTGCTCTTTGTAAACGCCGAGCATCCGTTCCTGATCCTCTATCGTAACGGACAGGCACAGTTCATCGACGAAGAGCTTACGCTGCGCAAGTTCGGTAGCCCATCGGAGCTCGACTTCTTTATTCACAGCTTTCAACTGCAACCGGGCGACGTTCTTATCTCGGGATCAGACGGCAAAGACGACCTAAATTTACGGCCGGGCGAAACAGTTCCACAGATGAATCAGGACTACCGGCTCATCCTCAAGATCATAGAAAAGTCAAAGGGCAACCTGCGACGTATGGTGAAATCGATCTTCGCCGTCGGCGAGATCACCGACGACCTTTCTCTTCTGCGTGTAGGCTTCAAAGAGCCGGCGCATAAAAGAGAGCCTCAGGATCTGACCGATGATCTGATCTATGAGCTTCAGATCTCTAACCACATCCGTAACCGAAGCTTCTCAAAGGCCCTTGACCTGATGGAAGGGCCGTCTGAAAAGCAGTCTCCCGAGATCCTCTTTTACAGGGGATTCTGCTTTATTCAGGAAAAACGTTACCTGAAGGCCCTGAAATATCTGACGAGAGCCATCCAGCTCAAGCCCGATTATTTCAGAGCCTTGAAGTATGCGGGCATCGCGCATTACCGGCTGGGTAATCTGCGCAAATGTGAGAGCTACTGGAATCAGGCCCGCGCCATCCGGCCCGATGATTCTTTAATCGAGAGCAAATACCCCGAGGTCATCAAGCGCCTCGAACGACAGAAGGTGCTTCTTGGCCGCAAGCAGATGAACGAATAAGCTTCGGGAACGGGCCTCACCGACCGATTCTGTTAATGATATGGAAGGTATGCCGTGCCCCGTCTGCCAGTCGCAGTTTGAGGCCCTCTACGAAATCGAGAGGTTCTCGCCGCCTCTTGAGATTATTCGCTGCCCTTCGTGCGGTCTGCAGAGGCAGGCAAGATTCCCGGCCGATCTCAGGGCGCTCTACGGCGAAGAATATTATACGGGACAGGCCGATTACAGCTACGAAGACGAGCGCCGGCAGGAGCCCTACTACGGCCACGTCTGGAGGGCGCGTCTTCGCACCATTCGCAGGCATGTTCGTCCGCCGGCCGCTTTGCTCGATGTAGGATGCAGCTTTGGCGGATTTGTTCAGGCGGCAACCAGGGCCGGCTTCACGGCAACAGGCGTCGATCTTTCGGACTATGCGGTGAGCGAAGGCCGGCGCCGGGGGCGTAACCTGATTCACGGCGATCTTACAGACGTTCGCGGACGATACGACGTGATCACGGCCATCGAAGTGCTCGAACATCTGCCCGACCCGGCCGAAACCGCATCGCGCCTTTTTGAGCTTTTACGCCCGGGAGGACTTGTCGTATTACAGACGGCTAACTTTCTCGGTCGGCAGGCGATAAATGCCGGCGCCGACTATCATTACTATCTTCCCGGTCATCTGTTTTATTATTCGACGTATAACCTGCGCCTGCTTCTCGAACGGCACGGCTTTCAGCGAGTGCAATTTTATAGAGGCGTCGATTTCGGCCTGCTACCGAAACTGCTGAAGATGCGCGGAAACTTCAAAACGCTCACAGATTACCGGCGCATGATTCCGACCGCTCTCTATCATCTGAAAAGCCGGATCGCCTTCGGCGACTTTGCGCTCACCTCGTCGATGGTCTGCTACGCCCGAAAGCCTCGCTGACAATCAATCGATATTTATCACCCGGTGATGACCGCGAGTGACGTCGATACAGGATTCCAGGGTCTTTCATGATTAATCATGGATAATCATGGATATTACAGAGATCTGTATTCTTCGATCGGACGATCAATATGACGCACAGGCTGCGCCACAGGAATGGCATCTTTGCCGGTCCCAAGCTGCCTGACGACACGCCCATCGACGATGATACGCACGCCTTTGATCTCACGGAATTGCAGAAGCGTCAGGCAGAGCTGATCCAGGCGATCCTGCCGGATCGGAGCGCTCATACGATGAACCGATTCGCTTACATAGACCTCGGCGATGCTGCCATCCATCGTAAGACGTTTCACCTGTAACGAAGCATCAAAGGCGTTTACAAGGCCCTTCTCTTTTGGTGTGGGCCCCTTCTGTAAAAGCGTAAGGGCCTTCATGGCATCGACGCTTTCAGGCAGGGTGCGGCGAACCTTCATCATCACCGTCTTTCTGCCCTGAAATCCCGGATAATAGAGCGTGAGATGCGTCTGCACATGGCCGTCTTTTTTGATCACGGGAAGGACAGGCAGCCTTTCGTCAGCCGCCTGCATGCCATTTTCATCAAGCGAGACCTCTTTGAGTTGCAGCTTCGCCTTATCAAGCGTCTGCGTCAGGCCTTTCTTAACGACGCGGGTAGCGTCCCGTGTCAGATCGTCGGCGACCTCTTCAGCCTGCAGACGCGCCGATTCCGATACGTCTTCGGCCCGCTCTTCGATCTCATCTCGGGCATCTTCCACACCGCGCGTGACGCTCTTTTTTACTTTGCGCTCAAGAGCAGGACGATGCAGACGATCAAGCCGTTCGGCTTCATCAAGGGCCGATTCGGTCAGCTCGTCGGCCGACAACCGCTCGACGCTGTCAACACCGGCAAGCTTCAACTGCCGGTCGGACTGATGGTCCAGAAAGACCAGCAGCACGACAACGCTGAACAGGATGAGGATGGTTCGGTTCTCGGTCTCCATAATTCCCGGTACAAGTAAAAAGGGGCCGTAGCCCCTTCTTTTATCGGCAGTCCGGCAGGAGAAATCCAATACCGGGAATGACTTAACCGATCAGCGCAGTTTCTTTTTGTGACGATTCAGTTTGCGCTTCTTTTTTCTTTTATGAGTGCGAATCTTTCTTCGTTTTCTTTTCTTTCCGGACGGCATCTGGTTCTCCTGTACGATCTTGCCAGGCAGGCAACTCGGTCATTTTCTTATTGTAAGAAGCTCTGTAAAGCAGGTTTTTCCTTGAGCTTTGCGATGAGCTTCTTGATGTCGTTCAGCCGCTCTTTTGTGGCGATGAGCACAGAGGTGTCGGTCTCCACGTATACGAGATCCTTCACGCCAAGCAGGGCGATCAGGCGCTTTGAGTTCGGCACGATGATGTTTCCCCGTGCATCAAAAGCGGCGGTCTGCGTCTTCTCGCCGGCAAAGATGTTTCCGTCGGCATCGGCCGATTCGCTGCGAATGCGTTCGAGGGCCAGCCAGGAACCGACGTCATCCCACTGAAACGAAGCGGGCACCACCGCCCTGCGCTGTGAACGCTCCATGATGGCTATATCTATGGGCTGCTCGGGCAGCGTCGGGAATACCTTTTTGAGAGCGGCTGCGCTCTTATACGTCTTTTCAAGCGGTTGCAGGATCTCGGGCGCATGCTTGCGGAATTCTTCAAGGATGACCGATCCCTTCCAGAGGAAGATGCCGGAATTCCAGAGGAAGCCGTCTTTTACATAGCCGGCCGCCTTCTCGATATCGGGCTTCTCGTGAAACTGCTCGATCATCCAGCCGGCCGGTTTAAGAACCTCGGATTTACGGGGCTGTATATATCCGTAGCCTGGATCAGGCCGTGTCGGAACAATCCCACACGTAACGAGATAATCCTGCTGCGCAAGGGTCATGCCTGCCTTCATGGATTCGGCAAAGCGGTCAAGAGGCTGAATAAAGTGATCTGCGGAGAGTATAACCTGAACACTTCCTGGAAAGCGAGACTCCAACTGCAATGCGGCAAGGGCGATGATCGGAGCGGTGTTGCGTCCTTCGGGCTCAAGCACAAACTGCGCATCGGGAATCTTATGGCCCTTCTGGATGGCCTTTTTCAGCGACGGATTGCATCCGATGAAGATGCGATCGGCCGAGGTGAAGGCCCTGGCTCTATCGATCGTTTCCTGTAAAAGGGTCTTGTTGGAGTAGATCTTCTGCAGCTGCTTCGGCGTCGATACGGTGGAGCGCGGCCAGAAGCGCTCTCCTTTCCCGCCTGCCATGATCAGTACGACGGGCTTCGATGCATTCGCCGATGTCGCCTTCTTTGCAGGGGCTTGCTTTGCAGGCGCTTTTTTCGCTGACGCAGTCTTCGCCAGACCGGCTGCCTTTTTTTTATTGCCGCTATTCGATGATTTCTTTGACTCTTTAAGATTCTTCAGGTTTTTCAGATTCTTAGCTTTCTTTGCCGTGGCCATAGTTATATCCGGTCTGACCGATTTTTGGAGGGGTGACGCCCCGGCAACCGTTATCAGGGCGGAGTCAGATCGCGAAAGCCGCCGTTCGACGGATCCGTTCCCTGATCGAAACGATGCAGGCCCGTATCGCCGCCCGGCAGTAATCCCGAACCGGAACGCTTATCGCCCGTAAACCGATCATAGGGCATGACGAATACTTGCACCCGGTCGTTGAGGCCGTCGATGGCGATATACTCGCGAAGATCAGGATAACGACCGAGCAGCTCCCCCAGCTCGGCGAGGTGCTTGCGTTTCCCTGAAAGCAGGATCTCATCGGCGGCGCGCTTAACGCGAGCCTCTTCGATCTGACTCAGCCGTCTCAGTCGATCGTCGACAAGCCGCTGTCCGTTTGCGAGAACGGCTCTGTAGCGCGCCGGATCGGGCACGGCGATATCTTCGATGAGTACCGATTCAATGACGATGCCATCGGCGCTGAGAGTCTTATTCAGGTCAGTCACGAGCTCACCGCGAATGTACTGCTCGGCGCTTCGCTCCAGTGTATCGAGCTGGTCATCGGCACCCAGACGATCCCGGAAGGCCGTGAACCAGAAGTCGTCAAGACGAAGCTTGATCAATGCTCCGATACCCTCGACGTCGGGCGTTTCAGCCTGCGCAAGCAGAGCAGAAAGCGCAGGCGCGTCAATGCGGTAGCGATAGTTCAGCGTCAGCTGAACGGCAAAGCTCTGATCCAGGCCGAGGATCTCATGCTGAGAAAGAAAATAGAGCTGCTTGCTTCGCAGATATCTGCTGTGAAGCGACACCCGATTCAGCGTCGGCCCTGCGGGCAGCCATCGTTGCGGAAGAAAGGCAGTCTCGCCCGGCAGAACGATACGCTGCGCACCGCCCCCCGCATCGCCGAGGATCAGTACTTCGTTCTCATCAGCTCTGACGAAAGAAAGAAGAAGGATCGCAGCAAGAAACAGGAAGGGCAGCGCCCGGATTATCCAGCGTCGCAGCATTCCTTTCAGGATTCAGGATCGGCAGGTCGTTCCAGCGATACCGGCTTCGGAATAATTATCGTCGAAATCGCATGTTTGTAAATCAGACTCTGCTTCCCGTCATTTTCGATCACGATGGTGAAATTGTCGAAGCTCTGGACTTTGCCTTTTAAAGGCACGCCGTTCATTAAATAGAAAGTGAGCTCGATTTTCTCTTTGCGTGCGGAATTCAGGACAAAATCCTGGATGTTATTTTTTTCGTTCATCTGTTTGTGTGGTCCGCTTTTTTTGCCACAGAATCGCAGACGATTCAGAGTGCGTCAACTCCGAATTCCGGCAGCCATCAGTTTTTCAAGGTTCTGCAACGCCTCGTCTCTTCCCAGAGCGGGAAGAAGCTCGGCCTCACGTCGAAACCAGACCCTCTGTCGACGGCCATATTGAAGATGCGAGCGAATCAGGGGCTCTTCAAGGTCCTTTCGGCTCAGGTCGCCGGCGGCAAACTGGAGCGCCTCTGCGTAGCCTGGAGTTCGCAATCCCGGACAATCACCAAATTCTCGCTGCACGGCTACCGCTTCGTCCACAAGCCCATCTTCGAGCATCTGCAACGCTCGTTCGCGTACCTTCTGCTTCCAGGCCTCGGCTTCAAGGTCAAGCCAGACTCCGGCAAAGGAAAGGTCGCCGCGCTTCTTGAATCCGGATTCATAAAACGATCGAAGAGGACGGTCGGTGAGTAGCAGAATATAAAGGGATCGCTCTACGCGATAGACGTCGTTACGATGTACGCGCCCCGCGGCAGGCACGGCCCCGGCCTCGCTGAGCGAGAGCGGGTCCTTGGCTTCGAGCAGGGCAAGACGCTCGTCGTGACTCATCGCATGCACGGAGGCACGCAGCGCCTCGTCGTCGACAAGCTCGATCATTTCGGTGGTCAGCGCACGATAATAAAAGCCTGTGCCGCCGCTGATAACGGGGATTCGCCCTCTTTTTAGAATCTCGGGAATGAGTTCGTTGCAGGCCTTGCGAAACTGCCCGGCGCTGTAGCTCAAAGCAGGGCTCAGGAATCCGACCAGATGATGCGGAATTTGTTCGAGGGTTTGACGATCGGGCTGCGCCGTTCCAACGGGCATGCCCTGATAGATCTGTCGCGAATCGCATGACAGGACTTCGAGATTATAACGCTCGGCCAGTTTCGCAAGAAGGGCGGTCTTACCCGTCGCCGTCGGGCCGAGCAGAACCGGTATAACGATCTCGCTCAAATGGCTCCTTCGCTTCGCAGGATGTCTTCGACCTGGTTCACACAATGATCAAGGTTATCGTTAATGATGCGATGATCGAATTCGTCGGCCCGGGCAAGCTCGTCGCGACCGATGCGCAGGCGCAGCTGCACCTCTTCTTCGGATTCCGTTCCCCTGTAGCGCAGGCGGGATTCCCAGGTCTTTTCGTCGGGCGGAAGAAGAAAGATAGTGACGATTCGCGAGCCGTAGCGCTCTTTCAGCGTCGTCATGCCCTGCACGTCGATGTTGAGAATGAGCGTTTTGCCAAGGCTGTGCGCTCGATCGACCTCGCTCACCGGAACGCCGTAGAGATTACCGTGCACCTCTGCATGTTCGATGAAGCCGCCCTGCTCCACACGCCTGCGAAATTCTTCAGGCGGTAAGAAATGATAATGGACGCCGTCCTGCTCGCCTGCCCGCGGACGACGGCTTGTCGCCGTGACGGCCGCATACAGGCGATCGTTTCGTTCGAGCAATCGGTGCAAAACGGTGTTTTTGCCGCCTCCGGAAACGGAGGACAGTACTACGATGCGGGCGCTCTCAGAGTCCATGCCCTTCCAGTATTTTTCACCCTTCCTTTCTGTAAAGAATTCCGAGCGGAGTGCTGATCGTCCTGAAATCCGTATTCAGCATCTGAAGGCTTTCTGCATGACCGATGAAAAGATACCCGCCTGGAAGAAGCGCTCTGTGGAAACGATCGACGAGCACCTTCTGCTCTTCGCGCTTGAAATAGATCATTACGTTGCGGCAGAAGATGACATGCATGCCTGACGGCGTCGACTGAAAGAGGTTCTCGACGCGAAACTCGATCTTTTTCTTTATATCGTCCCGCACCTCGAAGACCTCGGGATCGTCGGTCAGAGGCTTGAAATAGCGCTTGAGAATCTCGGGAGGAATCTTCTCGATCTTGCGGCCCGTATAACGACCTTCCTGGGCGAACTGCACCACGCGAGTCGAGATATCGGTGGCGACGATACGAAAATTGAAGAATCCCACCTTGCGCATCGATTCGATCAGCTCGATGGCAAGGTTATACGGTTCCTCTCCCGTCGAGCAGCCGGCCGACCAGAGCTTCAACTCCTGACCCCGGTACTGTTTGAGAACTTCGGGCAGCACGTGCGTTTTAAGAGCGTCATAGTTCTGCGTCGTGCGCCAGAAATAGGACTCGTTCGTCGTCACCACTTCAAGGAAATGAACCATCTCATTTCCTTTATCGTTCTGCAAGAACTGATAATACTCGTCGTAATCCTTCATGTTCAGCGTGCGCAGACGCTTGCGGATGCGATTAGAAAGCAGCGTTATCTTGTGTTCTTTAAGATGGATTCCGGCTCGTTCATGGATCAGTTTCGCGAAACGATCGAATTGAACGGTCGTCATGTCGGGAATATCAGAAAAGGGGATCATATCACCTGCCTCTTCCACGGTTTATACGACTGCCCTGGTTTTCCATCACTTTCCTGATAAATTCGATCTCACCGACGGGAATTCCCGTAAAGGCGGCGATCTCTTCGACAGGAACGTTCCTCTGTAGCAGGGTGCGGACGAATGTGGCCCTTTCTTTCACGTTAGAAAGATCGGGTACGTTAAGGTCTGACAGCCACGTAGCTCGGGTCTCTTCGCTCTCCGGTGTCGCCGGGTTTTGAACTGCACGAGGCGGTGGAGTAGATTCTGCGCGAAAGTCCTCGGGCAACGGTGGCGGGATGGGGGCAGCACGCTCCGGATACGGCGTTTTCGGAGAGTATCCCATCAATTCCTCTTCGAAGCTGAGCCGCTGTTCAGGAGTCGGCTCTTGAGCTTCCGCAGTCCGCTGTCGCTCTGTCGAAGTGTTATCCTGTACGTAAGGCTCATCGACGGGCAGTGACGGCAATTCAGGCAGGCCAAGTATTCGTCGTGCAAATCGACCGACGCCCGAGAAAACCGTCTCTGCGCCCGGTCCCCCTTTCGGCTGCGGATTCTTCCCTGATGAATTCGAACGATCCTTTTTTGCTCCGATCAGATCGGCCAGATCACCAGGGTTAGACGCACCGGACCATTCGATGCGATCCTCACCGGCATCACGTAACAATCGCTCCACGGTCCGATCCGCTCTTACATCATCAGTCTGCCTCATCGGTGCAGCAGGCTTTTGAGGCCCCCTGGGTTCGGGCCCTGTCAGTTCAGGCGGGGTCTGCGACTCCTGTATCTCTGAAGAGGGTCGCTTTTTGCGGCGCTTTGACGACTTCTCGTATTCCACAAGAAGCGCTTCGAGCTCTTTTTTCAGCTCATCGGCTCGACTTACGACGCGATAAAACGCTTCATTCTTTTGCGTTATACTCTCGAGCGTCGTATCAAGATAACGTACGACCATCTCGACGTTTTCATAGAATTCGCGCGGAATCCCCTGTTTCTTCGTTTTTTCAAGGGCCTTTCCAAGGCGGATCGAAAAAAGGAAATAGAAGAATCCCAGAAAGATCAGGTTGAGAAAGATGAGTATGCCGTAATCCACGCGTATACCTGCTCAGGCCGAGAAATCGATATGCTGCGGTGAAGGCGAGCTTTTCGTCTTCCACATCATGCCGCCATAAACGCCGGGCTCAGATCGCCGCTCCGGCTCTTTCTCTTCGCGCTTCACGCGATTCGTGTAAGAGCGAACGCGCAACGGAGCCTGATCTGAAAGTGCGGCAGAGGCAGCCGTAGCTACCGCCGGTTGCGTCGATTCCTGACGCTGCAGATTCGTCTTTCGAGCCTGATCGACGTCATGCAGGAATCGATACGTATAAAGGGCCTGCGCCTGAGCGGTCTGCTGACCTCCAGGAGCGGTGCCGTTTACGGATACCTGCATGTCGATCAGTCTCATCGCCGCCTGCCCGCTCCCGGACGATCGGGTTTGCCGATCTTGATATGGCCTTCATGATAGGAGAAGACGACTCCGGTTAACCTTTCAGTCACTTCATAGCTGGCGTTTCGTATGTTGATGATGACGCCGGGGAAAATCTCTTTCTCGACGACGACCTTCCCCTCAGAGGCCATCTCTTCCATATACGTTTCGAGTTTTTCCTTCTCGGCCTTCAGTTCCTTCGATTTCTCGGTCAGAGTTCCGATTGCCTCGGCCGCCTCTTTCAGGCGGCGCACCTGTTCGGCGCCAAACGTCTCGGGGTCGTTCTTCTGGCGCGTTTCAAGCGTCGACTTCTCCCTCTGCTTTTCTTTCAGTTCGGTGTCGGTCTCGGTCACCATGCGCGTCAGATCCTCGTATTGATGCAGGATGCGCGGATCGGTGCCGACGGTGATCTGAGTCGCCGTGTAGGCCTGCGAGCCGATAATGCGAGCGCGCACCTCTTTCGTCGCCCGAATCACGCCGCCGACGATCTGTGCGCGACGGCCCGAACAGACGATCTCGTTCCCGGCTTCTACGTGGCTGTGCAGAATCGACTCTTGAACGGTGATATCCTGGGCGGCAAGTATCTTCGCCGACTGAATAAACTTCGCGATCACCGACCCTCCGGTCGACTCGACGACGGCTTCGTCGCGGCCCATAATACCGGACTGAATAATGATATCGCCCTCACCTTCGATTTTCGCCTTCTGTACCGATCCACGAACTTCGACGTTGCCGGCCGCTTTGACCTCGTAGTTATCGAGGACGCTGCCGCCTACATGCACCGAGCCGAGGAACATGACGTTACCGCTTTTCGGACCGACGTCGCCGGCCACCCTGTAGATGGGCTCGACCGAAAGGCGGGTGCCTGAAAGCACGACCTGTCCGTTGATTTCAGCCGACAGCTTCATGCCATCCTGAGAGAGAATGGTGTTTTTGCCCGGCTTGAGATCCACGTCTTTGCCGTCACGGGCCGGCAGTATCCGGTTAAACAGCGATTTTCCGGCCGTTCCTTTTTCGGCGGGCATCTTTTCGGCGAGAATCTGGCCGACGACGACGTTCTCCACAAGATGCAGCTCTTTGAAGTCCACCTTGCCCTGTTCGTCCTCGCGCAGCTCCATCTCGCGCTTCACCTTCACCTTGAAGTCGATGTAGGCATCGCGGCCATGTTTCGCCGGAACGCCCTCGGCGGCGAGTATGTCCTGCATATAGCGGTCTTCATTGAGAGCGGCGGCAATCTCGTCTTCTTTGAATCCGATCACGACGCCATGCGCCTTGAGAGCGCTGACGATATCGCCGACCTGTAAGTCTCGACCGCCTTTCTTCGGCGCCGTAATCGTTACGTAGGCCTTCATCTCGTCGGGAGTGATTTCCACACGACAGTTCGAGTCATGCTCGGGCCGTGGCTGGAATTCGGCGACCTTGATCATCTCGCCGCTCTGATCCTTTATGGCCTGCTCGATATGCCGCATGTTGTAGCTCTGGATGCCGCGCTGCTCCAGTCGACGCGTGCAATCCTCGACCGTCGCCGGTCGCCCGTTGCCAACTGCCGGCTGTACGACAATAAAAACCCCTGAAAGATAGATACGCACGGCGACAGACCCGTCTCTGTGTTTCGGCTCCACAAAGCGCTCCAGCTCGTCGCTGAGCAGGCGATCGCCCGCGCCGATCTTCATCGAAAATTCTTCAAGATCGGCGTAGGCGCTTGAGGCCGGCAGCAGGCTGACCATGATCCGATAGGGCGATTTCGAAAAAAGAGAGCGCTTGCCTCGTTCGAGAATCTCATAGTCAAGCATCGTCAGGTCACGGTTGAAATACTCCGCCGCTCTGTTCAAACAGGTGGCGATGGAAAGACCGACGACGACGACCTTATCGTCGACCTGGGGGCTTTCTTCGGCATCAAGCAGCGTTTTTTTCAGTCGGTCCATTTTGAGTTCAAGAGTAACGCACTCTTCTCATGCAGGCAAGCCCTTTCACTGCCTGTTTGCATTCTGTTCATTCATCGAGGAAGGGCATGCCTGCAATGCGAAGATGTTCCCGCAGAACCTGAGGATCGGACTGGCGCTCTTTGACGAGGTTCTCGAAGCGCTGTCGCGGCGACCGGTAGTCCGAACTGCGTGGAATGATCAACCTGGAGACGGTGAGATCAAGTCGTTCTTCGGTAAAAATCGACAGAAGGCGCGGATCAAGGCCAAGCTGTTTCAGTAGAATATGAGCGAGGGCAATGCCCATTCCCGAGCCCTCCGCCATATCGCTATAATTGAGATAAAACTGATACAACCCCTGAACCTTTTCCGAGGCCAGGAATTTACGCCGGATGCGTTCATCCTCCTGCCTGAAAAGCCGCCCCGGATTGCTGATATGCAGCACGCTAACCCGGCGATGAATGGAAAAGATCATCTCAAACCTGATGTTCTCGCGATTGAATTCCGAGGCGAAGTAATAGCGATCGTAGTCTGCAAGGCTGCGATGGAACTGTTCCATACCGCGTCCGTAGTCGCCCGGACGCAGGGGATTGATGTCGTTTCGAAAAAAGACCAGGCGTTTCAGATTGGCCTTGATGGAATTCTGCACGAGCTCGCGCACCACCGTCTGCAGCGGACCGGCCACAGAGCCGTCGACGGACGAAAACAGAAAGCTCTCGATACGTTCTTCAAGCTCATCGGTTAACGAAGCGCCCGTTATGCACTCGGTTTCGAATCTCTGTTGAAGCTCGGGCAGGGAATCGATCAGACTCATCGCTGCCCTCTACTCTCAGACAGAACCGTGAATGCCGTCAAGGATTCTCTTCACCGCATCGACGTCGGGCTCGCATGAGATCGGCTGATTCGCGTAATCCGAGCGAACCCCGTCAAGCGATCGATTATGATAGCCTGTTTTGAATTCCGAGAACTTCAGCCCGTGCGCCGTTGAGATGACGACGACCTTCTGACCCTTTTCGATCGTTCCGGCGGCGATGAGTTTCTCGGTGCAGGCAAGGGCGACACCCGTATGCGGATCATTGAAAAGCCCCGCCCTGTCGCCTCGCGCCGCGGCGTTTGCCAGCTCTTCTTCGCTGGCCTGCTCGACCACGCCTCCGAAACGCTCCAGAGCCCGGACAGCCCGGCGATAACTCACAGGCGCTCCGATTTGAATGGCTGAGGCAAGCGTCTTCTGCGCCTTTACGGGTCGGTATTCTCTGTAAGACGTTTGAAAGCTCTGATAGAGCGGATTCGCATGAGCGGCCTGGGCAACACAGATGCGCGGAGCCTTTGAAATAAGCCCCATCTCAAGAAGAAGCTCAAAGCCTGCTCCCAGCGCCGATACGTTACCGAGGTTTCCTCCGGGGATGACGATCCAGTCGGGCACCTGCCATGCCAGCTGCTGGATCACCTCGATGCCGACGGTCTTCTGGCCTTCGATGCGCAGCGGATTCATCGAATTCGCCAGATAGATGCCCGCCGATGGATCGGCCGTTACGTCGCGCACAACCTCCATACAGCCGTCAAAGTCCGTATTCAGCTGAATCACGGTTGCACCGCTTGCAAGCGGCTGCACAAGCTGTGCCGTCGAGATCTTGCCCTCGGGCAGAAAGATGATCACGGGAATGCCGGCCCAGGCTCCATAGGCGGCCAGAGCGGCGCTTGTATCGCCGGTCGAGGCGCAGGCGACGGCGCGGATGGGTTTGCCGGCCTTGATCAGATCATTCACATGACTGACAAGTACCGTCATACCGAGATCTTTGAACGATCCCGTATGTGAGATGCCACATTGTTTGATCCAGAGCTCGGCCAGTCCAAGCGGACCGGCAAGGCCGGGAACGGGAACAAGCGGGGTGGCGCCTTCGCCAAGGGAAACGATGTTCTCGTCTTTGATGCCCGGTAGCACCCATTCCTTCTTGCCCCACACGCCGGAGTTATACGGATGCTGTCCGGTACGGAATCGCTGTTCAAAGCGCTGCTTCCATTCCGTGGCCGGAATTGCCTTGAGCGGATTGACGTCATGATGGACGTCGAGTAGTCCGTCGCAAGAAGGGCAGCGAAATAAGACGGCATCAATCGGATAAACGGAGCTGCAATCCATGCAGCGAAGTTCGGTGTGAAACGGTTGTGACTGAGACATAGAGGATTATTCTTCGTGTGGTGCGGCGTCGCCGGGACCGCGACCGAAATTGTACACTCCGCGCTTGCTCCGGCTTTTGAGATCAATTCCCGGATGGATGCGCTTGAGTTCAACGATAAATTTCATGCGCTCATCGCCGGCATTGTCGATGAAAAACCGCGTCGAAAGCTCGAATTCGATATAATGAACGGGCCGCTCGCCTTGCATGGCGGCCACAAGTCTGAAAAGCGCCGGATGGCCGATCAGCTCCCGGCTTTCGATGCGATCCCTGCCCTTCATGCGCTGCAGGTGCTGTTCATGCGGAGGCCTGTAGAGCACCGGACCGGAGGGAATGAGCTCGATCTCGTATTCTTCGAGCGTCCGGTCTTTTCTGAAATCAAAGACAAGATGATCTTCAACGATTCCCTTCATGCGCAGCTTCCAGTCCGAATCGACAAGGCCAAGACGGTAGCGCAGATGCCGCCCATTTTTCAGAATAAGTTCTTTGCTCTCGCCAAGAGCAGGCGGAGGAGAGCTTGTATCGGCCATGACCTTGAAGGCGGGATACAGTATAAAATGATAGAAGAAGCCCAGAAGCACCATCACGCCCACCGCTCCGAGCACGACGAGCGTGATGTCGAGAGCAAGCGGCGTGATGAGCAGGGAGAAAGCGAACATTCCTGAGTTTTACTGCTTCTGCGATTTCAGATACTGAATGGCCTTGAGTTTCGCCTCTTCATCGCTCAGGCCAGGACGGCGTTTAATCACCCAGCGAAAACGAACGTTGAAGCGGATGGGCTGGATCACCCCTTGCGGGAACTTGAAGCGGAATCGGGTCAGGTCTTCTTGAAAGAGTTTGGCCGCCTGATAGGTGCGCGGGTTATGCCCTGGAACGTACTGCAGCTGTTCGATCTGCCCCGTATGCGGGTTGAGACGAACATCAAGAACTCCTTCGATTTCCCAGTCGCGAAAATCGATCTCATCGTGGATTTCCTGATACGACTTCAACTGCTCTTTATCGCCTCGAGAATCTGAGGGCCTTTGAATCGACGACGTCTGACCGTACTGGCGCACGCTATAATTTGTTCCCGTTATGAGAACACGATACAGTTCACCGGATACGGCCGGCTTCTGGAAAAAGAGATCATCGTCAGAGGCAGGTTCGGCCGGCTGATCTTCAACAAAGCCCTGAACCTCGGGTTTTGCCTTATCATCGCCTGTCGTTTCCTCGGTTTTTGTTCCTGAAACGCAGGCAAAGAGGGACTGGAATAAAAAAAGGACAATTGTGTATTTGAAAAGACGCGACAGAGAACTCATGCAAATCTCCGATTATAAAGAGGGATAAGGCAACTCTTCGATCAGCGGTCCAGAAGGGCAATCAGTTTCTGCAGCGAATCGCCATCGTCAGGAAAATTGATCACTTCGAAGGAATATGCCGGAGCGACGGCCGAACTGCGAAGCAGGCTGGCCTGTTTCAGTTCCATCTGCAAACGATCGGCGAAAATGCCCGCCTCCGTCTTTCCCCGTCCTGGAAGAAGCAGCACGTAGCGTCCGGCCCCCATCCGGCTTAAATAATCGCTCTGATGAAGGCTTCTCGAAAGGGTGCGGGAAAGCGACTGAAAATAGTCGGTCATGGCCGACATGGAGTTGGCGCCGAGTATCTTCTTCAGATTCCGCACGCGGAAATCGACGATAGAAAGAAAAGAATGGAATTCAAGCGCCTTCTGCACCTCACGTTCCAGACGCTTCTCCAGAGGACTGAACGGATCTCGAAAAAGCGTCTCTCGCTCCTGTAAAATCAGACAGTTGGCGAGAACGGGCGCCAGCTGCGCACAGGCGATCAGCGCGATCTCGCGTTCTTCATCGCTCCAGGCTCGCTCCGTGTGATGGACGGTGATAAAACCGACAAGCCAGTTCAGGTTGATCAGCGGTAAAATCCAGTAGTGCTGCATCAGAGCGAGATCGTCTCCCGAATACGCCGCGACGATCTCGGGGTGTGTGCGGAAGTCGACAAGGTTATACACACCCGAGAGATTGGAGATCGTGCCCACAAGCTCCGAGCCCGAGACGGGTAACGAGAATCGTTTGAGGCTTTCCGGGCTGATACGACTGCCGGCAAATATTCGGTATGCCTGCTCCGTCGGATCGAGCAACACAAGCGAAAGAGAGTCGACGGCCAGTACCTTCTTGAAATAGTCAAGAATCAGATCGTAGATTTCATCGACCGCTTTCTTCGTTTGAAGAGACGCCGTAAGATCGGCAAGGGCGCGATGCATGAGATTCTGACGCGTCAGGTTCTCGGTTTCCTCTTTATGCTTTCTGATGTTCTTAATGCGTTCGAGAGGGCCTATAAGGCTGCTGCCCAGCAAGCGCAGATACTCAAGATCGTCGATGATGTAGTCGGCGCGATCAAGCGGAGGACCGATCACGACAATTCCCTGTAGCTCCTTTCCCTGACGAAGCGGCATCAAAACAGAGGCCTTCGTTTTCTCGAGCATATCGCGCTCCAGATCACCGATGCCCGTCGTTTCTTTTAAGAACTCACCCGCATAACGAATCTCATCTGAGGCGGCAAGAGCGTCGTAGATCTCGTCGCCGCCCTTGAGATTCCAGTCGTCGGCAGGAATCACGCCGCTGTGAGCGACGGGATAAAGTATGCCCTCCCGATCGTGCATACCGGCAAAGATGACGACCGTGCGCGCTCCGATCTGACCGAGAATGGAATAAAGCGCCGTATCCCAGAACTCCTCGGCATCGTCGATGGAATGCAGCTCACGGTTCAATTCAAAGAGAGAGAGATAGTTATCAATGCGTTTCTGAGATCCGATATGCGTCTCGACGGGCGTCGTCATGATCTCTTCGTCTTCGAAAAGACGCCGTTCCTGTTCGCCTGTCAGTTCCCGGCTTTTCGATTCAGCCTCTCGAGCCGCCTCCTGCTCCCATTGTTCAAATGGGTCCGCCTCGTGGGTATCATCCAGAAGCGCCGGATCATTTTCCTCAGAGCTCCGATCATCAAAAGTGAAGTCCGGAAAATCCGGAAGCTCATCGCTTAACTGTTCACCATGCTCTAACTGATCTTCCTCTATCGTCGAATCAGCTGAAGAGAGAGGACCCTGAAGGTCGGCCAGCTCTTCGGCGGTCAGAGTGATACTTTCGTCTTCGAGATCTTCGTCTTGAACGCTTTCATCCTCGAACAGGTCTGCGTCCGGACTTTCGGCCGTGCCCTGGTCTTCATCAAAGAGCAGCGCCTCGGCCGTTCCTGCATCGATTTCAGGGGCCGGCTCGGGAAGGGCGCCGAATTCAGGGGATTCGGGAAGATCCTGGAAATCATCGACCGATGAAATTTCGTCGCTATCCAGAGAAAACGAGGGTCCTTCGGAGTCGCGCAGTTTCTGTGCACGCTGAAAAAGCCCGCGCCCGATGGACTCTTCGCGCAGTCGTCGAGCCCGTTCAAAGAGACCGCCCTTCTGCGCTGCTTCTCTCAGCCGCTCGGCACGCTGAAGCAGGCCGGTACGGGGTGGTGGCGATACGGACGCGGCTTGCGAACTCGATGTCGGCGCAGCGCTCTGGACCTTTGTTGCTTTATCCAGGAGACCCATCTTCGCTCCTGTATTACTTGAATACGCCCAGCTCTTCGATCACTTTTTTATAAAGATTGAAATATTCGGAGCGGCTGAACTCGCGCACCGTCTCTTCGGGCAACTGGCCGAGCAGATCATCGAGGTATCCGATGACCTTTTTCAGTTCTTCGCGCTTCACGCCCGTTTCAAGCGATAACTCGTCGGCCATTCGTTCGGAACGAGGCTCTTCGTGCAGGGCGACTTCGGGCTCCCCTTCAAGCGCACCTTGATCGATTGCCGTTTCTTCGATTGCAGTGCCTTCAAGAATATCGGCAAGCTCGTCATCGGTCAGAGCGACCGGACCCTCTTCCTCTTCCTGAAAAAAGGAAGGTTGAGCGGCCTCTTCAAGGTCAGAACCGAAAGAGGGCTCTGTGAGTTCTTCGCTTTCAGAGCCCGATTCGTCAAAGCCTTCAAACTCCTGAACGGCCTCCATCTCATCGATATCGTCGGTCAGGACCTCTTCATCGGAGCCAAAAGGAGAAGGGCTGATGGCCAGGTCGTCCGAGACGATATTGGAAAGCTCGTCGGCGGTAAGCGTAATGCTTTCGTCATCATCAGAATCCAGAATGGAAAGCTGCGGCATCTGCACTTCGTCGCCCAGCACCTCGCGTTGCAGCTCTTCGTCCGAGAATTCAAGCGGATCGACGTCTTCCATATCGTGCGCCATCTCGTCGCGCATCGCATGTTCCTCGTCCGCAGGCTCCGCAAGGCCCTGATCTACGTCGCCAAGGATGTTATCGAGCTCGTCTTCAGAAAGAGCCACATCTTCATCGTCAGATTCAGAAAGGTTAACAGAGAGGTCTTCGGCGAGATCGGCAGGCGGTTCAAAATCAAAAGATCCGTCGATTTCGGGAAGTCCACTTTCAATCTCAGCGGTGTCGGCGGCAAAGCCCTGCTCCGAAATGTCGGCAAGATCCATATCAAGGTCATCGGGCAGGACAAGGTCGTCGGATTGTATCGAATCCTCGGGCATCTCAAGATCGAGTTCTTCGAGATCGCCGTAAGAGGCATTATCCGATTCAGGCATGGCGCCGAGTTCAAGATCGTCATCGGTCGATGAGCCGAGATTCATCTCGGTGCCGCCAAAATCCGAAAGCTCCGTCTCCATTTCAAGATCGGCGCCGACGATATCGCTCAATTCATCGGCAGTCAGCGTGACCGGCTCTTCCTCTTCATCAGAGGCAAAGTCACCGGAGGAAAGCCCTTCAGAGGAAAGGTCATCAGAGGAAAGGTCATTTGAGGCCAGCTCAGATCCGAACTCGTTGCTCGATTCGGACATCGGAAAACCGCCCGCATCAAAGGCGTCTTCTACGCTGTACGATGGTTCGCCCGATTGCGACTCGCCCTCTTGCATATCGAGCGTGGACAGATCGCCAAAATCGCTATCGAGAGAAGGAAAATCCGAGGGGAAATCCGACCCCGACTCCAGGCCGACGAGATCAGAGTCCTCGATTGGCGGCAGCTCAAAATCAAGATTGAGCGGCTCAAGGTCGAGATCATCGGCGATATCAGATGATGACGTTTTCTCTTTGGAGTCCATAAATACCCGGATTCATACTTATTTTCGGACGGCAGAAGCCGTGAATCCATCGCTTCTTTTTCAAAAAGGGGAAAAAGAATCATTCGGGTAGAGGCAGATCGTTGCTGGCGGGCGTGATGTACGGGCTTGAAAAAGAGAAAAGGACGGTCTCCCGTCCTTTTCTCGTAACGGCTTCCACCGTTCTTATTTCACAAGAGATAGCTTCGCTCTAACCGACCGCAGCTTTTCAAGCCGCTCCTCGATCTCTTCGTCGCCGGCCGTCTTGCGAGCAAGCAGCGCATCGCGCTCTTTTTCGGCGTCGGAGGCCTTGATCTCCTCGGGCGCCAGAGCGTTATGCGCAAGAACCGTAACCCTGTTACCGGCGACTTCGAGGAAGCCGCCATCCACAAACAGGATCTTTCTCTCGCTTCCCTGATGCACGGTAAGCTTACCGGGTCCAAGGCGGGCAAACATCGTCGCGTGTCCGGGCTGGATTCCGGCCAGTCCGTCAAACAACGGAATCTGTACGGAATCGGCTACGCCCTCAAACATCGATCGGTACGGCGTTACCACGCTGATTTCGAGTTGCTTCGACATCTAAGCCTCCTCAGACGTTGGCGCCCAGAGCTCTTGCGTTCTCGATGACGTTTTCAATCGTTCCCGTCATGTAGAAGGCCTGCTCGGGCAGGTGGTCATAGTTACCCGACAGGATCTCTTTGAACGAACGAATCGTATCGGAAAGTTTCACATAGATACCGGGACGACCGGTAAACTGCTCGGCAACGTGGAACGGCTGAGACAGGAACTTCTCGATCTTACGGGCACGTCCGACAAGGATCTTATCGTCTTCAGAAAGCTCGTCCATACCGAGAATGGCGATAATATCCTGTAAATCCTTGTAACGCTGCAGAACACGCTGAACTTCACGGGCGACGTTGTAATGATCTTCGCCGATGATGCCGGGCTGCAGTGCGCGAGAGGACGAATCAAGCGGGTCAACGGCCGGATAAATGCCCTTCTCAGAGATGGCTCGAGAAAGAACCGTCGTCGCATCAAGGTGAATAAACGCCGTCGCCGGAGCCGGGTCGGTAAGGTCGTCAGCAGGAACGTAAATGGCCTGAACCGACGTAACCGATCCTTTCTTCGTTGAGGTAATACGCTCCTGAAGCTCGCCCATCTCGGTTGCCAGTGTAGGCTGATAACCTACGGCAGAAGGCATACGGCCAAGAAGAGCCGATACTTCAGATCCAGCCTGCGAGAAACGGAAGATGTTATCGACGAAGAGCAGACAGTCGACGCCCATGTTATCACGCAGATACTCGGCCATCGTAAGAGCCGACAGAGCGATACGCAGACGGGCTCCCGGCGGCTCGTTCATCTGGCCGTAGCAAAGAACGGTTTTTGCGATAACGCCCGACTCTTTCATTTCGAGCCAGAGGTCGTTCCCTTCACGGGTACGCTCGCCCACACCGGCGAATACCGAATAACCACCGTGCTCTTTCGCAAGGTTGTTAATCAGCTCCATAATAACGACGGTTTTACCGACGCCCGCACCACCAAAAAGACCGGTTTTACCGCCTTTCGTATAGGGAGCGATAAGGTCGATGACCTTGATGCCCGTTTCGAAGATCTCAGTCTTCGGTTCGAGGTCCACCATGGCCGGAGCTTCACGGTGAATGGGCATACGCTCTTTTACCGTTACGGCAGGACCTTCGTCGACGACTTCGCCAAGAACGTTAAAGATACGTCCCAGTGTGGCTTCACCGACAGGTACGGAGATCGGAGATCCGAGTGCGACGACCTCCTGGCCGCGCACAAGACCATCAGCAGAGGAAAGGGCTACGGCGCGTACACGCTGTCCGCCCAGGTGCTGCTGTACTTCGGCGATCAGCTTCTCTTTTTTACCGAAGCGATCCACGTCCATTTCCAGCGCCTCGAAGATTTCGGGCATACGATCTGTCTCGAAAGAAATGTCGAGAACCGATCCGATCACCTGCGTGATCTTACCTTTAGATGTTGTTTTTTTATCTGACATCGAATGTTCCTCTCTGTGGAATCCTTATTTAATGGCGTCTGCGCCGGCGACGATCTCGGCAAGTTCTTGCGTAATCGCAGCCTGACGTTTCCGGTTGTAGATCCGGGTCAGCGACTTGTTCATATCTCCGGCTGCATCAGATGCGGCCTTCATGGCGATACGGCGGGCGATCTGCTCTGACGTAACGGCCTCAAGCAGCGTCTTATAAAAGACATACTCGGCCATATGTGGAAGCAGCGTTTTCAGGATCTCCTCAGCGGAAGGCTGGAAGAGAACGTTAGCCGTTTTCTTCTCGGTCTCGGCCGACTCATCGGATTTCGTCATCGGGAAGAGCGTGAAATTTTCAGCGCGCTGTACGACGGCCGAGATGTAGCGAGTGGCGATCAACTCGAGACGATCGTATTCTTCGTGAACGAAACCGTGCATGTATTCGTCGGCAAGCGCCCGGGCGTCATGGTACTGAAAGTTATCGTCAAAGTTGGTCCAGCTTTTCGCAACGGGAACCTTAACGAACTTGAAGTAAGCAAGGCCCTTCTTACCGATCACATGCAGATCAAAGGCCGTTCCAGAATCCTGCAACTCTTTGATGCGAGTGCGTGCCAGCTTCAGCAGCTGAGCGTTATACCCGCCGCAGAGCCCGCGGTTCGCCGTCACGATAAGAAGGATCACCTTCTTCGGATTCTCGACCTTCCTCAAAAGAGGAAGGTCCAGTTCGCCCGTGACGCCAGAAAGTGTGTCAAGCAGCTCGATCATCTTGTTGCCGTAAGGCTGCGAGTCGTGCACCTTCACCATCATCTTCCGGGATTTCGCCGCGGAGACCAGTTCCATGGTCTTGGTGATCTTGCGGATGTTCTTTACAGAACCAATCCGCTTTTTAATGATTTTAAGACCGGCCATTCATTTCCTCCGATCAG
The DNA here is from genome assembly GCF_000243335.1 of Leptonema illini DSM 21528. Taxonomy (NCBI): domain Bacteria; kingdom Pseudomonadati; phylum Spirochaetota; class Leptospiria; order Leptospirales; family Leptospiraceae; genus Leptonema; species Leptonema illini. The sequence goes on from NZ_JH597773.1 coordinate 1,571,825, forward strand.
GCGGATTTCTGCGCCCGTACGTCGGCGGAGCGGTTGTTCAGGAAGGCATCAACGAATTCTTTGATGACGGCTTCCAGTTCCTTTTCGTTCTCGATAACCTTCTTCTCACGAATACCTTTACCGAACTCGGCATGGCTTTCGCTCATATATTTCAGGAGCTCTTTCTCGAAACGACGGCACTGGTCGACAGGCACCTTATCCATCAGACCGCGAGTTACGGCGAAGATGGCGATTACCTGATCTTCCGTGGAATACGGCTGCGATTCATCCTGCTTCAGCATCTCCATCGTTCTATAGCCACGATCCAGCTGAGCCTGGGTGATCGGATCAAGTTCCGTTCCGAGCATGGCGAAGGCTTCAAGGGCCTTGAACTGCGACTGATCGGTGCGAAGACGGCCGGCAACGGATTTCATCGCCTTGGTCTGAGCGTTACCACCCACACGAGATACCGAGATACCGACGTCAATAGCCGGACGCTGTCCCGAAGCGAAGAGGTTCGGCTGCAGGTAGATCTGGCCGTCCGTAATCGAGATCACGTTCGTCGGAATGTAGGCCGAAACCTCGCCTTCCTGCGTTTCAATAATCGGAAGAGCCGTCAGCGATCCGCCTTTATACTTTTCGCTGAGCTTCGCTGCTCGCTCAAGCAGACGGGAGTGCAGATAGAAAACGTCGCCCGGATACGCTTCACGACCCGGCGGACGACGCAGAAGAAGCGACATCTGACGGTAGGCGTTCGCCTGTTTCGTGAGGTCATCATAGATAACGAGCGTATGACGGCCATGCTCATACATGTAGTACTCGGCCATGGCACAGCCCGAATAAGGAGCGATATACTGAAGCGGCGCCGGGTCTGAAGCGGAGGCCGATACGATGATGGTGTAGTCCATACATCCGGCTTCTTTCAGCTTCTCATAAACGGCTGCCACTTTAGAGGCCTTCTGACCGACGGCAACGTAAACACAGATCACGTCTCCGCCTTTCTGGTTCATGATAGCGTCGATGGCGATGGCGGTTTTACCCGTGCCACGGTCGCCAATGATCAGCTCGCGCTGTCCGCGTCCGACGGGAATCATACCGTCGATGGCCTTGATGCCTGTTTGAAGAGGAATCTTCACCGGCTCACGAGCGGCAATACCGGGAGCGATACGCTCAACGGGATAGGTTTTATTCGTATTGATGGGGCCTTTTCCGTCGATGGGCTGACCGAGCGGGTTCACGATGCGACCGAGCATCTCGTCGCCGACCGGAACTTCAAGAATACGTCCGGTGCGCTTAACCTTGAATCCTTCTTGCAGATGCTGATAGTCGCCAAGAACGACCACACCGACCGAGGATTCTTCAAGGTTGAAGGCCAGACCGATCGTACCGTCTTCGAACTCGACCATCTCGTTCGCCATAACGTTATCGAGGCCGTAAACACGGGCGATACCGTCACCTACGGAGAGAAGCTCGCCGACCTCGGCCAGATCAAGCTTCGATTCGAAGCTCTGAATCTCTTTTTTCAGAACGCTTACGATTTCGTCCGTATTAATTTTCATAGTAGTTCTCTCCAAAGATTTTTTTCGTCGTCATCTGCATGCGGATGCTGCGGATCTTTTTCAGAATGCTCACATCAATCTCACGTCCCTCAGAGCGGACTACGATGCCGCCGATGAGAGAGGCATCCACTTCGTAATACACGTGCAGCTTCGACGCAAAGTACTTCTCAAGCGATTTCTCGATAATGCCTCTTGTGGCGTCATCGAGTGCAAAGGCGGTAACGACGGTAACCGATCGTTTGCCCAGTTTGTTATCAACAAGGTATCGATACACCTCGTAGACCTTGTTCAGTTCGGCCAGTCGATTTCGCTGTGCCATCACGCAGAGAAAGTTTACCAGCGTCGTTGACGCTTTCCCGCGCAGGCTTTTTTCAAGCACCTGCACCTTGTTCTCGGCTTTGATGAGCGGACTGTCGAAAAAACTCTGCAGTCTTCCTTCAGCCTGCATCATGGTCACAAGCTCGCCGAACTCGGCGGCCACCGCTTCAAAATCCTTTTCGGTTAAATCAAGCAGGGCCTGTGCGTATATTCCAGGTAATGTTTCAAATATCATGGCTGTCAGTTCCTTGAAATGGATTCAAGGGCTTCCTGCAGTTGCTTCTTATGATCCTCGGCGGTGAGATTGCGTGTGATCACACGTTTGGTAATCTCAACCGAAAGATCAACTGCCTGACGATGGATCTCTTCAAGAGCCGAATCCATAGCCAGCTGGATTTCCTTACGACTTCTCGCCCGGATTTCCTCAGCCTCTTTTCGGGCCTTTTCCAGAATGTCGTTCTTCAAACCTTCGGCGTCTTTACGAGCCTCGTTGATGATCTCCTGAGCTTCCCCTTTCAGGTCGTTCAGTTTATTCTGGTATTGTTGGAACAGGGTGTCGGCTTCGTTACGAAGCTGATTCGCCCGCTCGATATCGTTGTGAATCCTGTCAGCACGATCATCAAGCGCCTTGATGATCGGCTTCCAGGCGAATTTGTTGAGAAGGAGGAGAACCAGCAGGAATGTTACTGTGGTCCAGACTACAAGTCCGGGGTTAACATCCAGAAGTGCGATTCCTCCTTCTGACGCTGCGAGAAACTCAATCATGCTGATCCTCCTTCGCTTCCTCTAAACCTTATTGCGCCTGCTCGACGGCCGGAGCGCTCTTTGCAAACTCGGAGAGCGTTTCTTTGTTGAGCTGACCGCCCATCTGGAACGCAATCACAAGAGCGAAGAGAGCCACACCTTCGATCAGAGCGGCAGAAATAATCATGGCAAGCTGGATGGCTCCAGAAGCCTCGGGTTGACGGCTGATGCCCTGAGCAGCAGAGTCGCCGATTCGTGCGATGCCAAGACCTGCTCCGAGTACCACGAGCCCGATTCCAAGTCCAACGCCAATAAATGCCAGGCTGATCATAGTCGTTGTTTCCTCCTAACCTTATAACCTTTACTTTTTTACTTCTACGTTAAGTGAGTCACATCAGTGACGGTGCATGCTCAGACCGATAAAGATCGAAGAGAGTAGCGTGAAAATGAATGCCTGAAGAAAGGCAACCATCAGTTCGAGCAGATAGATCGCACCCGCACCGAGCATCGACACAGGAACGAGGCCCCATGATCTATACTGGAAGATGAAACCGAGCAGAACCAGGATGATAACGTGTCCGGCCGTCATGTTCGCAAGAAGACGGATCATCAGAGCGAAGCCTTTAGCCAGCGGCCCGATGATGAATTCTATGGGCCACATGATCGGGAAGAGCCACCACGGAACTCCGCCCGGAACGGCATGCCATACGTACTGCACGCCCTGATATTTGAAACCGGCGGCGTAGATCATGACAACGGTCATCGCAGCCATCGTGAACGTGACGGCGATATCGCCCGTTACGGTAATGCCTGGCCAGATCGCAAGAAGAGGCGAAGGCAGCTCGCCAGGAGCGGCATGATGAGCGATAGAATGGCCCGTTACGAGGTTCTTCGTAATGTCGATGATCTCGCCGATAGGCGGGAACAGACCGAGAATGTTCGAAAAGAGAATGAAGAAGAAGGCCGTGATTACATAAGCAAGGAAGCCCTGCGACGGATGATGCATGTTCGCCTCGGCGATATCATGCCGCACATAGTTCACGAGCACCTCGACCACGCCGGCGAAGCGACCCTGAATCTTCGAATAATCACGAGCGATCTTGCGTGCGCCTGCGATAAAGACGACAAGCATGAGGATCGAAACCACCCACATCATAGCGACGCGCTTCGTGATGTGCAGCGGCAGACCGCCCTGCCACTTATAGAGGCCCTGCTCGTCCTTAAAGACGTAGCGACGGTAGGGGTCGTTCTCGAAGGCCGGATCGCCCGGACGAACCTTCTCGCCACCGATGTTCAGCTCGAAAATCGGCGAATCCATCAGGTGGTGAACAAGGACTTCTTCAAGATTGAATTCCGAAGATGCATGCTCGGCATGGTCTTCGGCGGCCAGATGACCGGAAAGGAAAAACAGTAAAAGAACTAAACTAATTTTTCTCATGGCTCTGATGCTGATTTTTTGCAACTGATCAGGGTGGCAAGCTGAAAAACGAAAAAGGATGCCATGTGCATCAAAAAAACATAAACAGGTTTATAAAGTTTCTCATCTTTCCAGTAGAAGAGCACCGCTGCCGTCGCTGCAAATCGCAGAAGCACGCCGGCATGCACGGCATTCAACGCTCTGAGTCCGACCTTCACACGTTCGTCATGCGTGCGATCGCGCCTCTGTTCTTCAATATGCTGCATCCATAAAAAGGCCCAGAGCGGAATATAACAGGCAACATACGACGGCCATTGATAGAGCAGCCAGTCCTGCCAGTCGCATATATTCAGAAAACGGCAGCTGATCCAACAGGAAAGCGGGACGGCCAGAAGCGGCAACAGAGAGCGAACCAGAAGATACGCAATCGGATTCATCGCTTCTTCCGTTTGATCTCATCAAGCCGGTCGTTCATCTGTCGCAGCTCGTCGAGCGCCTTATGGGAATCGTCCACGGTCGGACTTCTTTTCACGGGTTCCTTATCTCGATTCTTACTTCGCCTCTCAAGATCTTTCACCCGTTGCATGATGTGATAGATGCCGATGGCAAGGCCGGCCATCATGGCAAATAGAAACGCCAGGGCCCCCTGCTCGGGCCAGACCCAGCGCTGCAGGGCATAGCCGACCAATCCTGAGAAACCCAGCATACCGATGAACTCGAAGACGATGCCAAGATAGACGCCCATCTCTGCCACCTGACCGGATCTGTTTCGATCTGACATCGTCGTTCTCCTTTTTGTCTTTCCTGCCGATTATATAAGCGTGTGGCAGATTGAGACCATCCGCTCTTTTCAGTATTTCGTCGCCTTCTCAAAGGTGGTCGCCTGTCGCGCCGGCTCACGCAAAGAGGCCGTCGCCGGATTACAGCTCTACCTCAAGGACGGACGTCGTAGACCGGGATGTCTGGTCTTTGCGATCCAGGAACCCGGGTATTATTCATTCGAGAAAGGTGCCTATCCTCTTCCAGCGCACGCTCATCCGCGGGATGCGATAGAAAAGCGTGCGGATCACATATCCTGAGATCGTCTCGCTGCCCATCGCCGCCCTGGAATCAAGGTCCGTACAGTATTTCTGCTGCTCTTCCGGAGGAAAGTCTTCGAGCGCAAAACCGCGGGGCGCTCCGGGATCCTGAAAGCTACCGAAGTTACGCATATATGCATAGCAGATCTGATCGCGCCAGTCGATCGAAAAGTATATAACGAGAGGCTTCCCGAGAATACGCTCCCGGCCGATATAACTGACCGGCGCAAAGCGAGAATCCTTGGAGTCGTCCCTGTTATCGCCCATGACAAAATAATGATCTTCGGGGATCACACATCCTGTCGTCTCCCACGTATCGCAAAGACCGTCGGGTCGCGGCGGATCGGACCATTCCACGAAATAGTGCTCATTCTTTCCCGTCTGCGCGCGAAAGAGAACGGGCAGCTCGGCGGCTGATGGGTTTTCGTAGAGATCAGGATGAAATACCTCAGCATCGTCCGAATCGGTAAGCACCTGACGCGCCTTCACGCCATCCATCTCTGTCAGCGCAAAGGTCTGCCAGGGAGCGGCATCTCGTTCCTCTGACGTCTCAGCTGCCGGCTTGTATTCAATGATGGCGATAACGGGGATTTTCGTATACGGCGACAGATTACAATCATAGTCGGCTTGCAAGGCCCTCTTCAGTTTCAGGTCTGAACTGCATACTGAGAGGTTACGAATGCGGATGCGATCGCCGGGCACGCCGATGACGCGCTTCACGTACTGTTTGCCCTCTTCATGAGGAGGATTGAACGTAATGATCTCCCCACGCTGCGGGTTATCGATGCGCATGACTTCGACGTTTGTAAAGGGGATGCGCAGAGAATAGCGCATGCGATTGACAAAAAGATAATCACCGACCTTGAGCGTCGGAATCATCGAACCGCTGGGAATATTATTCGCATCAAGCACGGAATGCTTGAAAGCGAAAACGAGAAAAAAGAGGATGGCGAGAGAGATAAGGGAGCCGACCGTACTGCCCGAAGATTCTTCGTCTTCGACGATAGGAGCGGATTCGTGTTCGTTCCGCTCCTCAGGTTTCTGAGATCCCGACGATCTCGAACGTTTTTCGGTCATAGTTCGAGGTTTTTAGCCGAATGCCTGTTCGCAAGCCATATTTAAACACAGTCGATGTAGCGAGTGCACCGACCGCTTTTTCACTCAGCGAACGAGGCCTTGATAACACGATAGCGACCATCGGGTCTTTCTCCGTCGATCAGCTCTTCGAGCAGATCGTCGTCGGCCTCTTTCTCGTCGTACTGGATCCATTCCGCTCCGGACCGTGTGAGCAGCCGGGCCAGCTCCGCCTCGCCGGCCGACGTCAGAGGGCTGATCCAGCGTGATTGCGCGGGGATGCTCACGAAACGATCGAGATCCCAGAGGCGCGGCTCAGAGTTACAGCGAATCTGGCTCAGGTAGACCGGACTGGTCGCACTGCGTCGCTGAAAGGCTCCCAATAGAAGCACAGAACCCTTCCATTCACGAATGCCCGAAATGGTCTTTGCCTTGCGCTGTGAAAGTTCGGCCGAAGAACAGAGTCGATAGGCTCCTCCGTCAGATGCTGCGTTCACAGCGATCAGGTCGGGCGCATGCACGACGCGCCAGTCGAGCTTCTGCGGACTGGAGAGAATGCTGAACGCAGGCATGTTGCCAGCCTGAAAATAGGCCGTTTTCGACGTAGCAAGCGCATCGAGAAGCGGCTTCATTGCTTCCGGACAGGTGCCACCCTGTTCGCCGGCAAGGCAGGCAAGCGGGATGAATCCGCTTTTCATAACCACAGGCTCGCCGCTCAGATGCACAAAGAGCGCCTCTTTCTTTGAATAGATAAGAAAGACTGCTCCCTCAGTAAGTGAGGCCAGCATCTGCGCCTTGCTCTTCTCTCGCAGAGCCGTGTTCTTCTGTAAAGGAAACGATTGAGGCGAGATGCCCGACGGCTGTAGATTCCAGAGCCTCACATCGGCAAGACCTGTGAGTCCGCCCGGGTTGGCCGATGCGCCATGAACGGAGGGGCGTTCAAGAAACGCCTGCAATGCTTCGACGACGTCGTTCTTCAGCCTGCGCGCCGACAGGTTCTCAAGCAACGCCTTCTTCCAGAGAAGCGGACGATGCCTGGCCGGCATGCCGAAACGCAATAGCTGCATGGCCTCATGCTCTGCCGTTGCATCCTCCGCAGCAAGGATCTCGGCCATATAGGCCTTAAACGATCCGCCGGGGGTCAACTTCAGACCGGCAAGCATCTGCCCGAGCGCAAGGGCGCCTGTCGGCGGATGCTTGAGATGGCTTGCCGCTATGCCGCGCGCCTTCACGAAGTTGATCCAGGCCATATAGTCCTTTCCCTGGCGTTGCAGAGCAAGGCCTTCAAGAACGGTGGCATGGTATTCAAGCAGATAAAGCGAGCTTTCCTGCGCCCTGTAGGTCAGGTCTTCGGCAATCTGTCGCGACAGATCCATGTTCTCTTCGAAAAGCAGCTGTGCCTGTAAAAGCCGCGCATAGCCGACATCGATATCAAACTTCTTGCTCTTCGTCTGCGCATCGAGAGAGAGTAACGCCTCTTTGGAATCGCCAAGCAGATAAAGCAGCACCGCCGAGCGCGTGCGCAGCAGGCTGCGACTCAGCTCAAAGCCGCTGAAGGCATCGTCGCCGATCGGACGCGCCTCGGCCAGATACTTTGAATGGATCTCAAGTGCCTTGCGGTAATCCGAGGCAAGGATCATCCAGTCCATGGCCTGAATGGCCCGACGCATATTGCGATAGATCATCGGATCAAGGGATTCCGACGTTTTCAGGGCGCCGTGAAAATCGCCGGCTCGCAGCAGATAGGCCGGCACCTTCTTTTCAAGCTCCTTGATCGGTCGCTGTCGCTGAATGGCGCGCGCCATGATGGCCGCCTCAAGCGACAGTCCGGCCGCATCAAGGCGATCGGGCAGATCGACAAGCAGGCGATCGGCAAAGGGAATATCGCCGGCATCGGAAAGCGCCAGTTCAAGAAGAATCAGGATTCGCTGTATATCGGCGGCCGTCTTCGGGCTCTCATCAAGCATACGCCTGGCCGCATAGGCAGATTCCAGCGCCGGACCAAAGCCAGACAGACTATCGGCGGCCGGCGGAGCACTCGGCTTCTCAAGGAGCAGCAGCTGAGCCGCCGGCGACGATGCTCCCTGGCGGGCAGCAAGGGCGGCAAGGCGTGCGGCACGGGAGGCGGCATTGCCATCAAAATATAGAGCGGCCGCCTCTCGCCAGGCATCTTTATCGGGAAGGGCATTCAGAGCATCAAGAACCACAGAACGACGCGACAGATTTCCTTCGTTGCGTGAGATCATCGCAAAGGCAACGACCGATCTTTCATTGGCCGAAAGTCCGCTAAAGGCCGACGCCGACGCCGGCTCAATACGAACGTTGCGCATCCCTGTATTGACGTAGGCCTCGGCCTGCGCCGCAAGCGTGGCAGGCAGCCAGAAGGCTGGAATAAAGACGAGCGTTGCCACCAGATGGCTCAGCCGGCGTTTTCCTATTGAGCGCGAGAATAAGCGCAAAAAAGACCGGAGGAGCGCTGGCGAAAAGCCACGGCGTAATTTTGAGGTGTTTTTCAAAAGAAAAGTTGATTTACAAGAAGAGGACCCGCTATCACAATTCACTGCAAATGATCCCGCATACATTCTCTGCATTTTTCCGCTCTTTCACCCTGCGGTCCAATCCTTTTCTCGCGCATCGGGCCAGCCTGACATTTCGCGCAATGCTTGCCCTCTGCTTTTCTCTCGCCTTAGCTCCGACGGCCATGTTTGCTCAGACGGGCCGGCAATCCGATCGCAGCGACCCGGTCGATGAACCGGCACCCTCTGACTATCTCGAACGACATCATGCGTCTCGCAACATCGAGCAGCTGAAGAAGAGCGTCGAAATCGACATCCGACGACTGGGCGTGCTGGTACGCAATATGGGCAAGGATGTTGCCGGGTCAGATAAAGAATACGCCGACGTGGCCGCCATCTATCGCAAGGCCATAGAGAGCTATTATGGCGGTGATCCGCTTGACGCCTACCGGCATCTCGTCGCATCGCGCGCCAGGGCCCTTGATCTCTATAAGAAGTTCAGTGAGATGTATCGCACAAAGACCGTGCAGATGGCCGCCGATATCACACAGCAGATAGCGGGCATGGAAACGGACCCCGATCAGAAGGTATCGTATTTTGCGATCGCCGAGGCCCACCATCGCCTGAGCGTTGCGCGAAGCCAGATTAGACTTGGCGACGACATGATTCGCTTTCGTCGCCCCGACCGTGCCATCGATCAGTATCGCAACGCCCGACTCATGACCATTCTCACCGCCTATCATCTTGAAGAGGATGCGGCGAAGCGCAAAGAGATCCTCAAGAAATACGAGGCCGATCTGAAAGATATCGGCTATCATACCGAGAACCTTGTCGAAGAGATCGTGCCCGATCAGCAGGTTAAGCCCGGTCAGTGATCGGATGCCCATTCATAATCTACCAATGGTTGAAGTGAACGGCGGAGGTCGCATGACTGAACGAAGGTTGCAGCAGGCCAGTCAATTCCTCAAAGCTTCTGGCAAGCTCACCACCCACTTACTTTTCGCTTTTCTTTTAAGCTGCAACACATTGCAATATGCGGTAGAAAGCAAAGACACCGCAGAGGTTCAACGATTAATCAAGAATGGCACCAATGTCAACACCACGGATGATTCGGGATGGACACCGTTGATGTATGCCGCTTCCAGTGGAACTCCCGAAATGGTCCAGTTACTATTAAATGCAGGTGCAGACAGATACGCAAAGAACAGTGACGGCAAAACCGCCATCGAATTAGCCAGCGATCCACATATCATAGCCTTGCTCTGCCCACCGCTGATAGACGCAGTTCGTTCACAAAATATCGCATTGACCAAACAACTGCTGACTGATGGATCGAATGTCAATGCTGTGGATAACTTACGGCAGACGCCAATCATGTTTGCGAGTCAGAGCGATCAATTCGCCCTAGTTCAAATGTTAATTTCTCATGGTGCAGATGTCAATACTGCATCAATAGATGGTCGGACTGCTCTGATGTTCGCTGCGGAAAGAGGGCATATCGAGAACATCAAAATACTGATTAAATCCGGTGCTAATGTTAATGCTGTATCAGAAGACGGGCACAGCGCTCTCATGTTTGCCGCGGCGGCTGGCCACGCCAAAATTGTACAAATACTATCAGCCGCCGGGGCCAGCATCAATATGGTTGACAAAAGTGGCAAGACGACTCTCTTTATGGCAGTGGAGAACGGCCATAAAGACGTTGTCACAATTCTGGTTTCTGCCGGAGCCAATGTAAATGCACCATCCATGAAAAAACTGCCCTATGGTTTCTATGGTATAGAAGAAGGCCCGACCCCTCTCATGATAGCGGCGGAAAATGGGCATTCGGAAATTGTAAAGATTCTAGTATCTGCCGGTGCCAATGTAAATAAAGCATCTGAGGATACGAAATGGACTCCACTCATGCTAGCTACGTTGAATGGACATATGGAAATTATTAAAACGCTCATAGCCGCTGGTGCAGATACAAATGCCATTAGCAGTAAAGGCGAAACTCCCCTGATGATCGCTTCAGCCAATGGTCAAGGTGAGATAGTGAAGGTTTTGCTATCGGCTGGTGCTGAAATTAATCTGTCAACTGAGTATGGAAATTCTCTCGTGAAAGCCGCTGCGTATGGTCGAACGGACATTGTGATAGAATTACTTTCCCGAGGAGCAATAGTCGATTCAATATCTTTTTTTGGATATACTCCCTTATTGGCTGCAGTCGACGATGATCACTACGATGTTACAATCATCTTGCTCTCAGCAGGCGCTGATGTCAATACTGCTCTCAATAACGGAGATACTTCGCTCATGCAAGCAGCCTCGAATGGTAATATTCATATTGTTTATGCGCTCATTAAAGCCGGTGCGAAAGTGAATGTTGCCAACGAGGACGGAGAAACTGCTCTCATGAAAGCAACCGCAAAGGGGCACACCGAAGTTGTAAAGACTTTAATTGCGGCCGGTGCGAAGGTGAATGTTGCCAAAGAGGACGGAGAAACTGCTCTCATGATCGCGACCGCAGAGGGGCACGCTGAAGTCGTAAAGACTTTAATTGCGGCCGGTGCAAACGTTAACGCAACAAAAAACAGTGGTTGGACGTCCCTCATGATAGCAACCGCAGAGGGGCACACCGAAGTTGTAAAGACTTTAATTGCGGCCGGTGCAAACGTTAACGCAACAAATAACGATGGTTGGACGTCCCTCATGATAGCAGCAAAATACAGTAACCCAGGTGTTCTAAAGACGTTGATTCATGCTGGCGCGAATGTTAATGTGACAACGAGAGCCGGTTTAACGCCTCTAGAAGTCGCGGCAGCAAACCATCACGAAGAAATCATTCAGATATTGAGGGCTGCAGGTGCAAAGCAATGAGGATAAAATACTGTCTGCACTATCGAGTTTCAATTGAACAGCAAAGTGCGACAAAGAGATAATCGATGCTGTCTTTCGAAAAACAAATGTGGCCATTAATTACCGATGTCAGCTGAGCTAATCAATCGTTTCTACGAGGCCTTCTCCCGTCGCGACGGAGCGGCCATGGCACAATGCTATCATGAGAAGGCCGTCTTTTCAGATCCTGTTTTCGGCGAGCTGCGCGGACCGCGTATCGGAGCCATGTGGCAGATGCTCTGCGAACGGGCCTCCTCTGACTTTCGCATCGAGTTTTCAGATATTGCATCGGACGGCGTCACCGGGCAGGCAAAGTGGCAGGCCTGGTATTCGTTCGCAAAGACCGGACGTCCGATTCACAACCGCATCTCGGCAAGCTTCCGTTTTGAAGACGGGCTGATCGTCGAGCACAGAGATCGTTTCTCGCTGTGGCGATGGGCCGGCATGGCCCTTGGAATCTCGGGCCGCCTGCTTGGCTGGACGCCCTCCGTTCAGAAGAAGATCGGCGATGAGGCCCGCTCCGGCCTGGAACTGTACATCAAACGCAAGCGCATCAAGGTGTAGGGGAATAGCAAGCGGGATTACTCAGCATTATCTTCAAGACGACCTCTCCAGTAGTCCTGATGGCGGCTCTGGTGAGCGACAGAGACGATATAGAGGGTGTCATCCTTCTCGTTTAAGAGATAGAGAATGCTGTATGGAAATCGCCCGAGAATCATCTGCCGAACTGGCAGGTCAACCGGTGCGCCCGCATGTGGAAAAGCTCGGGCAAGTTTCAGCGCCCGAGCGTAAGCGGACACAAAGTCTCTGGATGCCCTGTTTGATTCATGACGATAGTAGAGAATGGCCGAATAAAGCTCTTCTTCGGCTTCCGCCAGTAACCTATACTTCTTCAGTCGCAAGCGCTATTGCCTTTTGCAAGACCTTGTCGCCATCCACTGTCTTTGCTGTTCCTTTGATTACCGAATCAGCCCTTTTTCTGGCCTCTGCAACAACGGTTGCAGACAGGTAAACCTCGCGATCATACTCAACGAGGAAAGATGCAAGCTCCTGCTTTTCCTGGATCGTCAGGGTCGTCGAAGCCTCTTTCAATTCTGTCAACGTCATCTTTGACATACTTCTTCACCTGTTTGCTCTTTCAACATACCTGAGCTAACCACGCCCGAAATGAATTCGCCGGCACTATTCCAGGTCTTTTACAAATTCCAGTCCGTCATCACAGTCTTTACCTGAATAAGGTCATTGCTTCTCGCCCTTCCGTCCACCCTTTTTCGCAAGAAGGCAACAGGTTCACTGTACTAAGTCGGCAAAAGGATCCTTCTGCCCGGCCGGCGGAAATGCGCCGTAAAACTTCACACCCGAAAGCACGATGTCTTTGACCGCGGTTTTGCGGCGCAGGGCAACAGGAACGCCGGTTTCAGTTATGGTGTATTCCGTGAACTCAGCGACGGCCCCTTTTACGGGAAGGATCTTCACCCACATCTGCATCTTCTGCAGTCGACGGTCGGCGGCCGGCGTGAAGATATACGAATCTCCTGGAGTGACGCCGCCTTCAAAGAAGGTGACTCGCAAGCTGTCTGGCTCGATCAGATAACGGCGGGCCCCGGGCGAGCTGATATGAAAGAGCGGCTGCAGCCAGAAGGTATCGTTGATAAAGGCGCTGTTTGCCTCTTCGATCAGACTCCACACACGCTTGCCGTCTTCGATGCGCTTGCCCTTTTCGTAGGCGACGCCGCGAAAGCTATCCTTGCTGAAGCGGACGACAATATCGCCCTTGCGATACTGTACAAGGCCGCGGGCTTTATCCCACAGATGGGAGCGCATACCCGCAAACGTGAACTCAACGGCGGCCGTTTTCTGCCACTGAGGCAGTCCGGCTGCCTGAAGCATGTCGGCGGCAAGCTTTTCGGCCGCCTCGCCTTCTTTGCCAGAGGGGATGCTGCTGCACGTCAGGGCCAGCGCAGGCAACAGGATAAGGGGGATCAGTCGTCGTATCATCGCTTTCCTCGCAGGTCGCCCGGCCATTCGGGCCTTCGCTCGCCCCTGTCAGACGTCAGCCCCGGATTACTGTCGCAGCTTACCGGGATCCTTCACAGGGGTCGTAGTGCAGAACAACTTGCTATCGGTAATCTTGCACAGATAGTAGTTATCGCCTCGCTTAATAAAACCGTTCGCCTTCTGTCCGTCCTCTGCAAATTCGCCTTCAAAGACCTCGCCCGTCTCGGCAAAGGTATAAGCGCCTTTGCCTTCGCGGCCTCCGGCGTTAAAGCGACCGGCGTAGACGTCTTTATTGCGAAAGATATAGGTGCCGTTTCCCTGTCGGATGTCGGCGTGGTATTCTCCCTCGTATCGGTCGCCGTTTGCGTATTCCATCACGCCGGTGCCTTCACGCTGGCCTTTTTCAAAAGGTCCGGTGTAGCGATCGCCCGACTCATAAATAAAGGTTCCCGTTCCCGTATCGCAATTGCCGCCAATGCAACCCTGCCCTTGAATCTTGCGCGTCTGTGGCTCTTGTTGCGTTTTTTCAATACCGGGCTCGCCGGATTGATCCGTCGATCGTTCTGTGGACGTCTCAGAGCTGCCGTTTCCGTCCTGTGTCTGCGAACTCTGGCAACCAATCAAAAGCGCCGCGCTGAAAAGCGGCGCTACAAGCACATAACCTGTAATTCTCATGTATATCTCCCGCGAGATAGGACGGATCAGAGCCCGCCTTCCCAAACATAATACACGCCGCTTCGGACCAGTCGCATCAAGCGTGCTTCGGGAGAGATACCCGTCGGCAATGCGGTGTTGTAGATGTTATAATCCTTTCTGCCTTCAGGCAGAAAGGAAAACACACGCACTCCCGAGGCGCCGATCTGTCGCGCAATGTAGTTGAGATAATCTTCGACAGGAGAGACCGTATCAATCAGTCCAAAGTCCTTCGCCTGCTCGGCATTGTAGATATTTCCATCGGCGATGCGGCGCAAAACGGCATCGGGCAGCTTTTGTCCGCGGCCGGTACGGATAACGGAAAGGAAGGTCTCGTAGTTCTGATCGATCTGCTTCTGCAAAGAGGCCTTCTGCTCTTCGGTCATCTCGCTGAACGGAGAAAGAATATCCTTGTTTTTTCCCGATTTGATCGAGCGGTATTCCACTCCGACCTTTTCCATCAGCCCCTGCACGCCAAACGTGCGGATGATCACGCCAATCGAACCGACCAGAGAGACAGGCGCCGCATTCAGATGCCCGCCCGACATGGCGATGTAATAGCCGCCCGATGCTCCCATTCCTTCGATATGCACAAAAACTGGAACGTTACGAGCCTGAGCGTAACGCCGGATCATGCGATAGATCGTATCGGATGCAGAGGCCGAACCGCCGGGGGAGCTCACTTTAACAAGAATGGCGTCAAAACGTGTGGCAGAGGCCGCTTCAAAAAGCCGCTGGATACGACCGGGATACACCGCTCCGCCGCCAGGATCCATCTCACCGAGGATCTCTCCTTCAATGGGGATCAGCAGTACGTTTTTTTGCGCGGTTCCCGGAACAGGCAGGCGGTTTGACTGCGTCTCATAAAGAGTCGTCTCGTGCAGGGTGACCATGGACTCGTTCTGCGGACCGAGGCTCAGGTTTACCCTGTTGAAACAGGAAAGCGAAAGAAGCAGGGCCGGAATACTCAGAAAGCGAAGCGATGTAAGCGACATGCTCTCAGGAGACGGCCCCGGATCTTCGCGTCAAGCGGGATTCAAGTTCAGTCGGTCTCAGGTGCCCGAGTAGCTCACATACGCCTCTGACAGTTTGCCCTGTCGCAGGTCTTTCGCTCCAATGAAGATGTGAATGTTCCCTTCGCCGTATTCATCATGAAACATGAGGATGGAGCGATCTTCGGCCATACCGTCGCTTTCGTCGTCCTCTTCGTCCACTTCGGTATCGCTCTCGCACTGACTGTCGCCGTCATCGTCTCCCTCGTCCTCATCATCGAAATCTTCGTCGTCGCCATCCCCGAAACCTTCTTCGTCCTCTCCCTGCCAGAAAAGCGGACGTCCGAAAATGCGCAGGCTCGGATTCCAGTCGCTGATCTTCGCCGACAGGATGTTCTCGAGTTCTTTTACAAGATCTGCAGGCAGAGCGGCCGTCACGGCCCTGTAATCATAGGCATCGCCGGCGACGTAGAAGATGAATCGCGGCGAAAAGCTGAGTAACGACGTGCTGTCGCGATACTCTTCGAGAAAATACTCGGGCTCGGGCAGGCTCTTTGCCGGCGGATACGGTACCGGCCGAAGCACGTCCATCGGACCGTCATAATAGAGAACGGTGAAGTCATCCGAGGCGTTATCAAAGATATAGATCATGCCGCTATCGGGAAAGACGTTCTCAATATCGTACTTCTTGAAATCAGCAATGTTCAGCTGTGCATAGAAATAATGCTTCTTCGGCCATTCCAGCGAAGGAGGAAGATGCGGCAGGCCTTTCATTTTTGAGCGGCCGAGCGGTATCTTCTCTTCGGGAAGCTCTTGTTCGTCGATGTCTATATAATAAGAAAGGCATTCGGCCAGGAGTGTCGGCGTTACCTTTTCATCGTCACCAAAATACACCGAGGCCTTTCCGTTATAGTAGGTGCCTTCGGCCTCAAGGTTTTCGAGTTTGTTTGCAAGGTCGGGAAAAGAGCGAACAAGCTTTCGCGCCTTCTCGATCGGTGAAGAATTCATGAATCAGAAAACAGACATCGTTCGCGGGAATTTCATTTTTCAGGCGGAATACGGTTCACGGCTTATAAAGGGGGATTTTCCAACCAAAAGCTCCCATAGCGTTTTCGCTCGACGACTCAAAGCAGCGGGCCTTTATTGGCGACATGTTCCGCCTCGCCCCGCTCGTGCTTCTCTTTGTATCTATGTTGCCGCTTACAGCCGAGACCTCTCGCGAGCCCGAAGGCGTGGGGGTCGATCAGAAGCCAGGCGAAACGCTTCCGCTTGATCTCATGTTCAAGAACGAGGCCGGAGAGTCTGTGCCGCTGCGTTCTTTCTTTGCAAATGGCAAACCGGTTCTCATCGCTCCTTCGTATTTCGAATGCGTTCGCCTCTGTACTTATATCTATAACGGTATCGGTAAGGCCGTCAAGGCCACGCCGAATCTGCTGCCGGGTCGCGATTACACCATCATCTCGCTGAGCATCAATCCGGCAGATAATCCGATGATGGCGAAGATGAAGGGCGAAAACTACCGCGAAGCCTTGAAAGAAGGGGGCGGACCCGATCTCAAGTCCGATGCCTGGACTTTTCTTACGGGAAGCGAAGAGAACATCAAGGCGATCACCGACGCCGTCGGATTTCGGTATAAAAAGGACGGGAAGGACTTTTCGCATCCGGCGGCGCTTGTGCTTGTAACGCCCGATGGCAAGATCTCGCGGTATCTTTTCGGCATTGAGTTCGAGCCGCGCGACTACCGCCTGGCCCTGGTCGAGGCCTCGGACGGCGAGATCGGCGGCATCGTCGACGCCGTCATGCTATCGTGTTTTCGGTATGACCCCATCGAAGGCAAGTACTCGCCTTTCGCCTGGGGATTCATGCGCATCGGAGGCGTGGCCACGCTTGCCCTGATACTCGGTACTTTCTTCATTTTAAAAAGACGCGAAAAGCGCGCCTGATTGCGCCTTTCATTCTCGGGTTCGATTCGCTATCATCGACTGAAGATCGGATAGGCGCTTCTCGCGCAAAGGGCCCGTGCCGATGCGTTGATTTGTGGCGGAGCAGGCTACGAGCATGGCCGGTATTTGAGCCCTCATTCAGTTTACTGCTTCCCGTTCCGTAAGGCGCGTTTCAGATCTGCGGAAACTCCAATCTTAGAATCATCTTTTTCTTAGACCGGTTCTCGATTTGTTCTTGAACTGATTCTGAGAACAGAATTCATGGGGTCGGGCTCTGCCCGAATCAGTAAAGAGGAAACTATGTTAGAGTGGTTCATAGACACCGCCTCCGAATTTGCGCCGAAGGTCAATTATATGATGAACCTGGTGAATCTCGTCACCGGTCTCGCCTTCGTGCTCACAAACGGAGCACTTGTGTATTTCATCATCCGGTATAGAAGGCGTTCTGAAAACGACGAGACGTCACGAGTGAACAACAGCCATACGGTCGAGGCCGTCTGGACGATCGTTCCCTCCATCGTCTTTGTTTTCTTCTATATAATTGGACTTAAAGACTTCCGTGAACTGCGAGCCGCTCAGGACGAGGCAACAAAGATTCGCGTAACGGCAAAACAGTGGGCGTGGGAGTTCGCTTACCCGGCATCTCTGCGCACAGACGGCAAAGACAGGGCTCTGAAATCCTACAACGTCCTGTACGTCGAAGAGAACAAACCGGTGACGCTGATAATGAAGTCATCTGACGTCATTCATAGCTTTTTCGTACCGGCCTTTCGCGTGAAAGAAGATGTCGTGGGCAATATTTATACCTACGTGCAATTCACGCCGCTGATCTCTGAGACGCAGACCAATATGAAAGAGGCCGAAAGAAAGGCCTTTTATGCGCTGACCGGCGAGCAGGAGGGTAAGATCCCTCAGGTGAAAGATCAATGCGTCGGCTATGCGCCCGGCACCTGCGCCACCTATACGATCTATTGCACCGAATACTGCGGTAAGGATCACTCCTACATGCTTGGTAGTGTCGTTGTGCTCAAGGCTGAGCTCTATCGCAAGAAGCTGGCCGAGCTGGAAGAGGCCTCGGGAGCGATCAGTCCGGCCGAAGGCGAGAAGATCTACGGCGCATCGGGCTGTAAATCCTGTCACTCTCTCGACGGCTCGAAGCTGGTCGGTCCCTCCTGGAAAGGACTCTACGGCGTTAAGCGCAAGCTGACGACAGGTCAGGAAGTTCTCGTAGATGAAAACTACATCACCGAGGCCATCTTGAATCCGAATTCGCAGGTCCCCGAAGGCTATGCGCCGATCATGCCTCCGCAAGATCTGAGCGAAGAGCAAATCCTGTCCGTCATTGAGTATATCAAGACGTTGAAATAATCAGAGGTAATCGATTCTATGTCTGCCCATTCACATGCACATGACGATAACCGGCCCTACCTCGAAGTAGGCCGGTCCGTCTGGGGCTGGCTCAGCACCACAGACCATAAGAAGATCGGTGTGATGTTCACATTCGTCATCTTCTTCTATTTTGCTATTGCCGGCATCTCCGCCCTTCTCGTTCGCCTTGAGCTGCTTGCTCCTGGCTCCACCTTCTTCACGCCCGATACCTACAACGTGCTTTTCACCGTGCACGGCGCCGTGATGACCTTCCTGTTTATCGTACCGGGCATTCCGTCCACGCTGGGGAACTTCCTTGTTCCGCTTCTGATCGGCGCCAAAGACGTTGCCTTTCCGCGCATGAACCTGGCGAGCTTCTACGTGTACTTGATCGGTTCGCTGATCGCTCTTGTGAGCCTGCTCAGCCCCGCCGATACGGGATGGACGTTCTATGCTCCTTACTCGATGAAGACAAACGGCCTCGTCGTATGGCTGACGTTTGGCGCCTTTGTGATGGGATTCTCTTCCATCATGACAGGCTTTAACTTCATCGTGACGATTCACCGTATGCGAGCGCCGGGGTTGCGCTGGGGCAACCTGCCGCTATTCATCTGGGCCATCTATGCGACGGCCGTGATCCAGCTCCTGGCGACTCCCGTCGTCGGTATGAACCTGGTGCTTTTAATCCTCGAACGGGTTCTCGATATCGGTATCTTTAATCCGGCGAAAGGCGGCGATCCGATCCTTTTCGAGCAGTTCTTCTGGTTCTACTCGCATCCGGTCGTTTACATCATGATTCTGCCGGCTTTCGGCGTCGTGGCCGAGATCCTGCCTGTTTTCTCGAAACGGCCGATGTTCGGTTACAAGGCCGTCGCCTACTCCTCGATGGCCATCGCCCTTGTCAGCTTCATCGTCTGGGGGCACCACCTCTTCGTCTCTGGCATGTCGGATTGGGCCCGCTACGTGTTCAGCTTCCTGACCTTCTTTGTCGCCGTTCCGACGGCCATCAAGGTCTTTAACTGGATTGCGACGCTCTGGAAAGGTTCGATCGATCTGAAGGCAGCTCCGATGTATTATACGCTGGGCTTCATCTTCATGTTCACGATCGCCGGCCTGACGGGCATCCACCTCGCCGTTCTTACGACGGACGTCTATCTGCACGATACCTACTTCGTTGTGGCTCACTTCCACTACACGATGCAGGGCGGAACGGTCTTCGCTCTTGTGGCCGGCCTTCATTACTGGTTCCCGAAACTGACAGGCCGCATGTATAACAAGCCGCTTGCCTTCTGGGCCTGGCTGATCCTTTTCCTCGGGTTTAACGCCACCTTCCTGCCGCAGTTCATTCTCGGCTTCGAGGGCATGCCGCGCCGCTACTTCGACTACCTGCCGCATTTTCAGATCTGGCACCAGATGTCGACGGTCGGCTCATGGTTCAACGGCCTCGGTTATATCCTGGCGTTGACGAACCTGCTTGTATCGGCGTTCCGCGGTCCTAAGGCAGAGGCCAATCCGTGGGGATCTCTGTCGCTCGAGTGGCAGACATCTTCGCCGCCGCCGACATATAACTTCGTCGAGATCCCTCACTTTCCCGAAGATATCTATGACTACGGAACAGAAGGAAAAACGCAGACGAAGAAAGAGTCTGCTGCCGGTTAATGCATTCAGCGGTAGCTACCCTGGAGTCCTGTCAGGATTCCAGGGTATTGAATAAGGCCATCGAGCCATTGTTATAAGAGGTAGTATGTCAGCACAGTCATTCAAAGATTTTGAAGAGGTGAAACACCCTGTTCACGAAGAGCTGGCCGGATACGAAGGAGCGAAGCTCGGCATGTGGCTGTTTCTTGCCACCGAACTTCTGCTTTTCGGCGTTTTATTCGCCGGATTCGGTCTGTTTCATGCAAAATTCCCGAACGAGTTCAAGCTCGCTCATATGTCGCTCGATCGCATCATGGGATCGATCAACACGGTCATTCTGATTCTCAGCTCGCTCACCGTCGCCCTTGCCATCGACGCCATCCAGCGCGGACGCAAGAAGCTGAGCATGTGGATGCTTGCCACGACGATCATCCTGGCCAGCGGCTTCCTTATCGTGAAGTACTTCGAGTATTCGGGTAAGTTCGCCCACGGTATCTTCCCGGGTAACGTCGCGCAGATCGTACTGGACCATGCAACACATGCCTACGGACCTGTTCCGGCGCAGTGGGAAGGCCAACCGATCGACAAGAACGGAATCAACCTGTTCTTCTCGTTCTATTTCATCATGACAGGCGTGCACGGCTTACACGTCATTATCGGTATGTCCGTCCTGACATGGGTTCTCATCAAGATGAAGAACGGCGAGTTCAGCCACTGGTATTATACTCCAGTGGAGAACGGCGGCCTTTACTGGCACCTGGTGGACCTTATCTGGATCTACCTCTTCCCGCTCTTCTATCTGATTCAATAATTCAGGAGTAAACTATGCATATTCCAAGACAGGTAAGCCGGGGGCACATCTCTCCCACCAGAACCTACTTCATCGTGGGCACTGCGCTTCTGATTCTGACGGCTATCACCGTCGGCGCTTCGTATATCGACCTCGGCAGCATCTTTATCAACGTCGTCGTCGCCATGGTCATCGCCTCGGTAAAGGCGATGCTTGTTCTTCTCTATTTTATGCACATGAAATACGAGAGCAAGCTCATCTGGATGTTCGGTATCCTTTATCCGATTCTGCTTTTTGCGTTGATGACGGGAATGATCGTACTCGACATGTTCAATCGAGTAATACCGAATCCCTGAGCGAACCCGAAGGCTTCGGCCTTTTTTCCCCTTCTTTTCTTCGACCGGTGCCGAGATTACTTCGCACCGGTCTTTCTGTATCGGCATCGTCAATCGTTCCGTAGCAGCAGAGGATTCGATCGCCTGGGTCGGCAACGCCAGAAAGCAGCCGCAGGCGCATCATGCTTTTATCGATGCCGACGATAACGGCTCTTCCCCGTTCGACCTGCGCCCAGCGACCGTGTCGTGGATTTCCGGTCAGCTGTGTTCGAACGATCCTGGCCTCCTGATGCAGGGCCTCTTTCTCGGTGAGCGTTTCGGGCAGCTTTGCGAACAATTCCGGACCGTTTCGGCCTGTAACGTTCGATTCGTGCGTGCCGCTTCTTTCGGTTAGCGTAGAGCAACCTGAAACCATTGCGCAGGCCCCCAGGGTGAGAGTCACAACCAAAACTCTCGTGACCGAACCACGAAGGACAGTCACCGGAGCATCTTTAAGAGATCGCAAAAAGGACGGCATGGGCCGACCGTCTTACGAACGTCTCTGCCGTCAATTCGATCCGTCAATTCGGGAAGCCAGTTCCATCACTCGACCATATCGCCGCGTGCCGGATTTCCTATGCCTCTTTCGAGCGGCTCTGACGGTTCGATCGGTTGGGCCATTTCTACCATGGAGCGGCTTTTCGCTCCGGCGACCGGGACAAGTTTTAGAGAAAGCTCGGGCTGCCTGTCGCCTTCTGCAATCTTCCCGTTATGAGCAATCAGACGATCCCCTCTATTGATGAATTCATGTCGCGGTCCGGCAAGCCTGGCGAAGACGATGTGATAGCCGTAAACGGTGCCAGCGTTCTTGCGTGGCGAGGAAAGCGGCTCTGAGATGATCCAGCCATACTCCGGCGTCCAGATCTCGGCCACCTTATGATTAAAAGACGGCGTATCGGATGTAGGCAACCAGTTCCAGGCAAGGCGGGCCGGAATACCGGCGCTGCGCAGTAAGGCGATCTGAAGATAACTGTGCTCCGTGCAGGAGCCATGTCCGTTTTTCAGAACGACAGGGGCCGCGTCAAAACGGCCATCCTGTTTGTAGACAAGGCTGCGTCGCACAAGGTTATACTGTGCATTGATATAGGATTCAACCGATGCATGGTCTTGCAGCAGTCGATCGCGCGATTCGGTAATAACTGGGTCGGTAATACGATACTGGGGGCCGTCCGCGAGATAAGCGGCCAGCGTATCGGGAATACTCTGATCTGTAAAAGCGGTCGAACGCGCTTCAAGGTTAAATTCCACCCTGTAACGGCTGATACGCGCCCTGTATACCGGACGATCCGTGATGCGTGTGTTCAACGACAGGGCAGCATTGCCCTCGCTGTCGCGTTTGATAACTCCGCCGTATGGCATCTCTTCTTCTTCGATTTTTTGAGAGATCGTCTTGGACGCGGGCAGAAGTACGACGCCGTTAAACTCCCGGTTAGCCGGTGAAACGTAGTATTCAAGCCAATCCTCACGCTTTGAATGCCGGCAGGCTGCCCCGTCACTCAGGCATTCCATATCGTCGGTAACAGGCAGCCAGCTCTGCCCGAGCTGGAGATATCGGTGCAACGTCGAGACGCTCTGATCCACGTCGGCCGTCACGAGCGTCTTGCCGTCACAGGC
Source organism: Leptonema illini DSM 21528 (assembly GCF_000243335.1). NCBI lineage: Bacteria > Pseudomonadati > Spirochaetota > Leptospiria > Leptospirales > Leptospiraceae > Leptonema > Leptonema illini. Next base: position 1,594,801 of record NZ_JH597773.1, read on the forward strand.
CATCTTCCAGAACCACCGGTAATCACCGCCTGTGCGTCGCTCCGTCGCTTTGCCGATATCGGCGATGGCCGACACTCTGGATTCATTGATCGGCTTCTCTATTGATACGATCTTTGCTCCGCCATAAGACGACCAGAGATGCAGGGCATCCCCACAGACGACGGCTCGCTGCACCTTTTCCATGGGCAGAGGCTTTGACTCACCCGCCGGAACAAGCTCGGTGCCCGATTCCGGCCAGTTATAATAGAGCAATCGATTCTGATCGACCAGGGCGAGCTTGCCCTGCCAGAATGCGATCGGCTGGCGATTCACCATCTTCGGAAGGGCGTAGCTTTTTATAGTCTCTCCCGAAGAAGGATCGATCTGCACAAGGCTGTCGCGAAGACGCAGAACGAGAGTCTCGCCCCAGGCGGCCATACCCTGGACCCGGCCAGAAGTGGCGATAAACTGCGACTTCTGATCGCCGCGCCCGACGATGCCATACTGTGTTTTGCCGTCTTCTTTGCGCTGTGCCGACCAGTAGAAGGCACCCGCATGATAGAGAACGAGGTCGCCGCGCTCCACGGTCTCGTTTTCAAGGAGCGGTTGCAGCGAAGGCATTGTGGTGTCGACCTTCTGCCAGCGAAACGGGCTTTTTGCATGAGATTGCCTCGATGAACCGAATGCCAGGAATAGAACGAAAAGAGTCACTGCGCCTGAAAGAAGTTGCCGTTTACCCATGCCGTATAGGACGTAAGAGACGGCCCTGTGTTTTCCTTGAACACATACGAAATGCAAAAAAAATGTCGTTTCTTCTTATGCGAAAAGTGCAACAGGGTACCGTTCAAATCGACGATTTCTCATTGAACTACGCCGTCTCTGAATCCTCATCCGATATGACACTGCTTGTGATCGGTAGTGCTCTTTACTATGGGCGGCTTTTCTCAGAGAACTTGCAGCGTCGCTACCGGATGGTATTCGTCGACCATCGCGGATTTGCCCGCTGTGATCGGTCTGACGTTACGGCAGAGGATGGCTCCCTTGATCGCATCGTCGAAGACATAGAGCACATCAGGCGTGAACTGCAAATCGAGCGAATTATCGCCGTCGGTCATTCCGGTCATGCCTTCATGGCGACGGCCTATGCAGAGGCATATCCCGAGCACGTGCAGGCCCTTGCGCTTCTGAATACGGCGCCCGATAACAGCAAGGCAAGACAGCACGGAAGCTTCGCCTTTTTCCTGGAACATGCCGGGCCAGAGCGGAAGGGTCGATTTGAGAAGGACATGGCCGACCTCGAAGCGGCCATAGCAAATGAGCCTGGCCGTCGCTTTGCTCATCTAATGACGCGTATGCGCACGCATAGCTACTACGATTTCAATGTCGATGCGGCCGCTCATTGGGAAGGCCTGCCGACACAGATGCCCATCATCGATCATCTGTGGGGAGATGCCTTTGCTCGCATCGACTTAAAAGAAAAGATCGTCGCCCTATCACAGAAGAAGCCCGTCTTTCTCGGGTTGGGCCGGTACGACTACCTCGTCGCCCCCGTCTCTCTCTGGGATGATCTCGCTACATCGGGTAGCGTCGAATCAGGAGACCGCTTCGGAATAACGAAGCTCATCTTCGAGAAGAGCGGCCACAATCCCATGTTTGAAGAGCCTGACCTGTTTGACGACGTTTTCGGTCGCTGGATCGATGCGTGCGCGTATCCTGCATCGCAAGAGACAACCCGTCCCGACAACAGCTAAGGCGAAAAACGTCTGCCAGTTGCCCCGCCCCCTTATATATTGAAACCAGAAGCGAACCGCGAACCTATGCAAAAGACCAATCGACTGATCCACGAGAAAAGCCCCTATCTGTTGCAACATGCCCATAATCCTGTGGACTGGTATGCCTGGGGCGAAGAGGCCTTTACAAAGGCCCGCAACGAAGATAAGCTCATCCTCATCTCCATCGGCTATGCAACCTGTCACTGGTGCCATGTGATGGAACGCGAATCCTTCGAAGATCAGAGCACGGCCGATCTCTTGAACGAGCACTATGTGGCCATCAAGGTCGATCGCGAAGAGCTGCCCGACGTCGATTCTATCTACATGAAGGCGCTGCATGCGATGGGGCAGCCGGGCGGATGGCCTCTGAATCTTTTCCTGACACCAGACCGTCGACCGATCACCGGCGGAACCTACTTTCCTCCTCAGCCGGCTCACGGTCGCCCTTCTTTCAAGCAGATGCTCGGTACGCTGGCACAGATGTGGAAGAACGATCGCCCCCGACTGCTTGAGGCCGCTTCTTCGATTACCGAATTCTTAAACGAACAGAATGCTCTCGCTTCAGATTTGCCGGACCCATCGATCTTCGCTCGCTTCATCGGCGAGATGGAGCAGGCCTTTGACGTGCAGCGGGGCGGCTTTTACGGCAACGGCCCGAATAAATTCCCGCCGTCGATGGCCTTGATGCTGCTTCTCAGATTGCATGAACGCGACCGACAGGGATCGTCGTCCGTTCTTGTAATGGTCGAAAAGACGCTTGAGGCTATGAGTCGCGGCGGCATCTACGATCAACTCGGCGGCGGACTCTGTCGCTATTCGACGGATCCGGCCTGGCTGGTTCCGCATTTTGAAAAGATGCTCTATGATAATGCGCTTTTTCTCCAGGCTTTAACCGAAGCCTATCGCATCACGGGTAACGATTTCTATCGCCGGATGGCCTATGACGTCATCGCCTATCTGCGCCGCGATCTCATGTCGCCGGAGGGCGCCTTTTACTGCGCCGAAGATGCCGATTCAGAAGGAGTCGAAGGCAAGTTTTACGTCTGGTCGGCGGCGGAGTTTCGCGAGACGCTTCGTTCGTCGGGATTATCAGACGACGAGATCCGTCTGCTTTCTCTGTACTGGAACGTAACCGAAGCCGGTAATTTTGAGGGAAAGAATATTCTGCACCTGACCGGCTCTGATGAAGACTTCGCCTCACAGCATTCGCTTACGCTCACGTCCTTGAACGAGATGACACAGAAGGCCAGGCAGGCCCTTTTTGCCGTTCGCGAGAGGCGCATCAGGCCGCTGCGAGACGACAAGATCCTCACTTCCTGGAACGCCCTTATGATCTCGGCATTGAGTCGAGCCTCCATCGTTTTCGGCGATGCCTCTCTCGCCGATATGGCCGTGGCCTGCGCCGACTTTGTTGAAAGCCATCTCATGCAGGACGGGCAGCTGATGCGACGCTACCGCGACGGCGAGGCGAGATTCAAGGCAACGTTAACCGATCACGCCCTTCTCGGATGCGCCCTAATCGATCTCTTTCGCGTCACAGGAAAGTCTGTGTATATGCGCAGAGCTCTGGAGCGAGCGGAGGCCATCATGTCATCGTTCTTTGCGGACGGTCGCCTCTATGAAACGGCAGAAGATGATTCTGATGATCTTTTCCTGCGTCCGATCGACTCCTATGACGGAGTGATGCCGTCGGGGCCTTCAGCGGCGCTTCGTCTCTTTGTGACGCTCTCCCGTTACGGAGAGTCCGCCCGTATCTACGAAGAGACGGCAAAGGTTATACTGAGACAGTTCTCGCCCGAATGGGCACAGGCGGCAAGGGCGTATCCGGCTATGGTTTCGGCCTTCCTGACCTTCAGCGACGAAGCTCGCGAGATCGCCATCACTGGCGAGGCGGATTTTATCGGCCAGGCTCTCAAGCTGATCGGGAGTCGGCTTGATGGCGACGCCGTCTATGCCTTCAGTGTAGATTCCGATTCGCCTGTTTCGTTGATCGCCGGCAAAGACAGGAGTCGATCAGCCATTTATCTCTGTCAGGACTTCGCCTGCCAGACTCCTTTTTCTTCGGTACAACAGCTCGATCAGGCGCTTCAGTCAGGCCTGTGAGGACGCTTCGAGGGAGACATAAAGCTGCCTGCACAAGCATCTCGGTCTCACGGGTATTAAAATAAAGCGGATTGTCTAATCTTTTTGCATAGCGGAAATCCGACCTGCCTACAAATTAAGCAATGCACAACGGTAGTATTTCCATCTTCTATTGCAAAATAAACATATATTGAGATTCAGAGGCAGAATCAGGGCGCTAATTGAGACTACCTTCAAGTTTTTCAGCGAATTCTCTATTAATTCCATAGGAATGATCGTTAAAAGGCTCTGAATTGCCTCTGTCGCAGGTTGGCACACACATTGCAAATGCTCCACAGAGGAGCATTTCATGGCACAGAACATTGTAATCATCGGGAACGGCATGATTGCCCACCGTCTGCTGGAGCGATTGAGCGAGGCCGGATCAGATCTGCGTCTGACCGTTATCGGCGAAGAAGGGCGCAGCTATGATCGCGTGCATCTGACCGACTACTTCGAGAACCGCTCTGCGGAAAGCCTCTACCTCTGCGCCCCGGAGTGGTATCACGCTAACAATATCACGCTGATTCCGGGTCGCGCCGTCGCCATCGATAGAGATGCGAAGACTGTAGCATTGCAGAACGGAGAGACCGTCTGCTATGATCGTCTTGTTCTGGCGACGGGTTCTTCTGCCTTTATTCCGCCTTTTCAGGGCAACGATCGCCCTGACGTCTTTGTCTATCGCACCATCGAAGACGTCGAACGCATCTATGAGCGATGCAGCTCCGCTCGCACCGCAGCCGTTATAGGCGGAGGCCTGCTTGGCCTTGAGGCGGCAAAGGCGGTGCACGGGCTCAAAGTCGAAACGCATGTCATTGAATTCGCCGAGCGCCTGATGCCGCGTCAGCTTGATGCGGACGGAGCCGCTCTTCTTAAAGAGAAAATCGAAGAGCTGGGAATCAAGATCCATCTCGGAAAGCAGACCACGCACGTTACGGGTGACGTCGGCCATCTCATGCATTTTTCGGACGGAACGCAGTTAGCCGTCGACATGATCGTCATCTCGGCCGGCATCCGTCCGCGCGACGAACTGGCAAGAGCCTGCGGCCTTGACGTTGCTTCGCGCGGAGGCGTCGTCGTGAACGAATTCATGCAGACAAGCGACGCCGCTATTTACGCTATCGGAGAGGCAGCCTCGTATAACGGAATGGTCTACGGGCTTGTCGCTCCGGGTTATGATATGGCTGAGGTCGCCGCCTCGCGTATTCTTGAGTCGGGCTCCGCCGCTTTCGCAGGGGCCGATATGTCGACAAAGCTGAAGCTTATAGGCGTCGATGTGGCCTCATTCGGCGACGCTCTCGGCGAACAGCCGCATGTGCCCATCGTCTTTCGAAATCCGCGAAAGGGTACGTACAAAAAGCTCTTAATATCAAAGGACGGACGGCTTCTGCTTGGCGGCGTTCTTGTCGGCGATACATCGGCCTACGGAACTCTTCTTGCCCTGTATCAGAACGCTATCGAGCTTCCGGAAGACCCGGAAAGTCTCATCGCAACTTCAAGCGGGGCAAGCGAGATCGCCCTGCCCGACACCGCTAAGATCTGTTCGTGTAACAACGTTTCGCGCGGCCAGATCAAGCAGGCGATCAACGAAGGTTGCACGACGATCGAAGGCCTGAAGAAGTCATGCAACGCAGGAACCGGATGTGGAGGATGCCTGCCTCAGGTAAACATGCTCCTGAAAGAAGAGCTGAAGCGCAACGGAACGACCGTGCGCGACGTTCTCTGCGAGCACTTCCCTCATTCCCGTCAGGAGCTCTTTCAGATCATCAAGGTGCGCGGGCTGAAATCGTTTTCAGAGACGATCGCATCGGTCGGACAGGGACACGGCTGTGAGATCTGCAAGCCTGCCATCGCCTCCATATTCGCCTCGCTGTATAACGAACCGATTCTCAGACACAGAGAGATCCAGGACACGAACGATCGCTACCTGGCGACTATCCAGAAAGGCGGAAGCTATTCGGTTATTCCACGCATCCCCGGCGGCGAGATCACTCCGCGCAATCTCATCATTCTCGGTCAGATCGCCGAGAAGTACGGCCTCTATTGCAAGATCACCGGAGGCCAGCGTATCGACATGCTCGGCGCCCGCCTGGACGACCTGCCCCTTATCTGGCAGGAACTGGTCGAGGCCGGCTTTGAAAGCGGACATGCATACGGTAAGGCCCTGCGCACGGTAAAAAGCTGCGTCGGCTCGACGTGGTGCCGCTACGGTGTGCAGGATAGCACCTCATTCGCCATCCGCATCGAAGAGAGATATAAAGGCCTGCGATCACCGCATAAACTCAAGTCGGCCGTATCAGGATGCATCCGCGAATGCGCCGAGGCTCGCAGCAAGGACTTCGGCATCATCGCCACGGAGAAAGGCTGGAACCTCTATGTCGGCGGGAACGGTGGCGTCAATCCGGCGCATGCCGTGCTTCTTGCCGAGGATCTCGACGAAGAGACCGTTATCCGCTACATCGACCGCTTCCTGATGCTTTATATTCGCACGGCCGATAAGCTGACGCGAACATCCACCTGGCTTGCCGGGCTTGAAGGCGGCATCGAATACCTCAAAAAAGTTATCATTCATGATAGCCTCGGTATCAACGCCGAGCTTGAGGCTGAGATGCAATCGCTCATCAATCTTTATCATTGCGAATGGAAAGAGGTTGTGACGAATGCAGAGCGTCGGCAGGCCTTCCGCAGCTTCGTTAATGAAAGCACTGGCGATGATTCGCTCCGCTTTCATACGGTGCGCAACCAGAAACAGCCGGCACTCGTATAACGCCTGCAATTAAAGATTCTAAGAAAACGAAAAGGGTAGAGACATGGAAATGACAGTAACGCTCACAAAACACAGAGTTGGAACAGTAGAGGATTTTCCCGTCGAAGGCGGTGCCTGCGTTCGCGTAGACGGGCGTCAGATCGCCGTCTTTCATTTCACGTCGCGTCAGGAATGGTACGCCTGCGAGAACGCCTGTCCTCATTCGGGCAGCATGCTACTGGCTCGCGGCCTGATCGGCGACCAGAAGGGAGAGCCCAAAGTAACATGCCCCATGCATAAGAAATCGTTCTCGCTACAGAGCGGTCAATGCCTGAACGACGACGAATACTCCGTTCGCACGTATCCGGTGATCGTCGAAAACGGGAACGTTTATATAGAGCTCGCGTAATGAGCAGACGCTCTTGAAGAGAACAGAGACGAACAGAAAGTATGAAAAGGGTGCGAACAATGCCGAAGGTTTACATAGTGGGTGCCGGCCCGGGCGATCCCGAGCTTCTGACGCTAAAGGCCGTGCGAGTGCTTGAAGCGGCCGATGCCGTGCTCTATGACGATCTTGTCTCGCCTGCCGTGCTTGGCTTTGCCGTTCGCGCCGAGCGCATCCACGTCGGCAAGCGCGGATTCAGTCACAGTGAATCGCAGGAGAATATTCACACCCTCCTCAAACACACGGCATCAATCTATGAAACCGTCGTGCGTTTGAAGGGCGGCGATCCGGCGATTTTCAGTCGAATCGGCGAAGAGATTCGATTTCTGAGAAACGAAGCAATCCCCTTTGAGGTGATTCCCGGCATTACGGCCGCCTCGGCGATGTCGGCCAGTATGCAGCTGCCGTTAACCTGCCGGGGGATTTCGCGAAGCATCCTCTATCTGACAGGGCATAGTAAAGACGGAGTCCATCTTGAACCGCTGAAGACGATTTCATTGAGAGAGAAAACCGTTATCATCTATATGGGCCTGAATGCTTTGCCCGACATCGTGCAAACCCTTATAAACGCGGGCAATCCGCCGTCGACGCCCATCGCCGTTATTGAACAGATATCGTTACCAGGAGAGCGCAGACTCCAGGCCGATCTTACGTCGATCGAGGAACTCTGCCATCGAGAAAGAGCGACCTCGCCTGCTCTGCTCGTTATCGGCGATGTACTGCGCGAATTTCCCGAAGAGGCAGTCTCGAACTTCCAGCATTCCATTGAATATAAGACCGACAGTGAACGCCAGGCATCGGGTTTATTCTCACTGAAGGCAGCCCATCATGCATGAATCAAACCTCCATAAATCGGACTCCGATGCGATTGCAGAGGCCCTGCGCAGATTCGATGAGATCAACGCCGCCGATACAAATCGCATCATCATAGACGGCACAGAACATCCGACGGCGCTCTTTCACGCGAATCGATTGAGTTACTGGATCGGCAGGCTGAACCTGACTCCGTCGACGGCGTTAACACTCGCCGCCAGATGCCAGCATCTCAAGCGATATGAACATCCGCGAAGCGCTTACCCCGAAGGGCGTGAGGGTTATCTGAAGTGGCGCAAAGATCTGAGCAAGCTGCACGCCGCTCTGTCGGCTGAGATACTCACCGAATGCGGCGTAGACCCGCAGATCATCGACGAGGTAAAACGCATCAACCTCAAAGACGGCATGCGGTTTCATCCGGACGTGCAGACGATGGAAGACGCTCTCTGTCTGCTTACGCTCGAATATCAGATGGACGGGCTTATCGCCTCATCAAGCGAAGAGCAATTACTCGGTATCATCGAAAAGGTCTGGAAGAAAATGAGCGAGAGCGGGCGAACCCTCGCCGGCGAGATCAAACATAGCGCTGAAGTCAGACAGGCGCTGACGCTTCTGCTCGATAAAGACACGCAATCAAACTAAAGATAGTGCTCGAATAATACAGACAGGAGAAAACTCATGACCATCAAGCCAGGCTCAAAAGCCACACGCATCGATCTGTTCAGTATCAGCTCGCCTCAGATGCGGACCTTTCACTTCACATGGTTCGCTTTCTTTCTTTGTTTTTTCGGATGGTTCGGCATAGCGCCTCTTATGGTCTATGTCCGCGAAGAGCTGCATCTTACGAAAGAGCAGATCGGGAATATCATCATCGCCTCGGTAGCCATTACCGTTCTCGCTCGCCTCGTTATCGGCTGGCTCTGCGATAAGATCGGACCGCGTATCAGCTATTCCGCTCTACTGATTATCGGATCGTTACCCGTCATGGGCATCGGACTTGCGGATAGCTATATCTCGTTTCTGATTGCACGTCTTGCCATCGGCATCATCGGCGCCTCTTTCGTCATCACCCAGTATCATACCTCGGTGATGTTCGCTCCGAACGTCGTCGGCACGGCGAACGCTACGACCGCAGGCTGGGGTAATCTCGGCGGCGGCGTGACGCAGATGGTCATGCCCATACTTTTCGGTTTTTTTGCCGCCTTTGGGTTTACGACGGCGCTCTCCTGGAGATTCGCCATGATTGTGCCCGGCGCTGCCCTCTTTCTTATGGGCATCGCTTACTACTTCGGCACGCAGGATACTCCCGGCGGGAATTTCAGCGACATCAAAGAATCTCATCCGAAGTTCCACGGCGGAAAAAAGAACTCGCTGGCTAACTTCGCCTCGGCCATCGCCGATCCCCGCGTATGGATTCTCTTTGTCGCCTATGCTGCCTGCTTCGGTATCGAGCTTACGATTAACAACATCGCCGCCCTGTACTACGTGGATCGCTTTGAGCTGAGTCCGGCAACGGCTGGTCTTATTGCAGGACTTTTCGGCCTGATGAATATCTTCGCCCGCACTCTGGGCGGTGTTTTCGGTGATCGCTTCGGATCACGTATGGGCCTCCAGGGACGAGTCACATGGCTGGCTATCACGCTTGCGGGCCAGGGCCTGTTCCTTGTGCTCTTCTCGCAGATGAATGTGCTTATTCTCGCCATCGCCACGATGATCCTTTTCAGCCTCTTTGTTCAGATGGCCGAGGGAGCGACCTTTTCCGTGGTGCCGTTTGTTAACCGCCGGGCTGTCGGAGCTGTTTCGGGTGTAGTCGGTGCCGGAGGAAATGCCGGTGCTGTAGCCGCCGGTTTCCTCTTTCGCGGAGGCTACAGCTATCAGGAGGCTCTTTTGATGATCGGCATCGCCGTTGTCGCATCGGCGGCCGTAGCCCTGCTCGTTCGCTTTACTGTCGAAGAGAACTCCGCCGTTGAAGAAGAGCTCAATCTGCTGCTTCGAAACGAATCGGTTTGAGTTGAATGTCCGATATGACGCAAACGAAGCAAGTTCGCACTACATGCTCCTACTGTGGCGTAGGCTGCGGTATCGTCGTTGAGAAAAACGATACCGGGCTGACGCTCGAAGGGGACACGAACCATCCTGTGAATCAGGGACGACTCTGTTCGAAAGGCCGCAACCTGCATCATGTGGCGATGGATCACAGCGATCGTCTGCTTTATCCTGAGATGCGTCTTTCAAGACAGAGTCCGAGGATGCGGGTCGACTGGAACACGGCCATGCGGCGCGCTGCCGCCGTGTTTCATTCGGTCATCAGGCGCTACGGCCCCGACAGCGTCGGATTCTACGTTTCAGGACAGCTGTTAACCGAGGAATATTACATCGTTAACAAGCTTGTGAAAGGATTTCTTGGCACTTCAAACATCGATACAAACTCACGCCTCTGTATGTCGACGGCTGTGGTTGCCTACAAGAAAAGCCTTGGAGAGGATTCGGTTCCCGTATCATATGAAGATATCGATCTATGCGAGGTGTTCTTTATCGCCGGGGCGAATCCGGCATGGTGCCATCCCATCCTTTTTCAGAGGATTGAGGATCGCAAGGCAAGGCACCCTGAGACCCGCGTTATCGTCGTCGACCCACGCCGCACCGAAAGCTGCGAGCTCGCCGATCTGCATCTGCAGATCAGGCCGGGAACCGACGTGACGCTGTACAACGCCATAGCGCGCAGGCTCATCGAAACCGGGCAGATCGACATGCGCTTTATCGAGGCGCATACGGAGGGCTTTGACGCTCTTAAAGAAAAGGTGTTCGAGCGCACCGTCGATGAGGCCGCAGCGATATGCGGCGTGCGGTCCGAACACATTGAACTGGCCGCGGGCTGGATCGGCGAGACGCGATCGTTTCTGACGCTCTGGGCGATGGGACTCAATCAGAGCTCGATTGGAGTTAACAAGAATCTCGCCCTTATCAATCTGAATCTGATCACGGGGCATATCGGCCGACCGGGCTCAGGGCCGTTCTCGCTTACAGGACAGCCTAACGCAATGGGAGGCCGGGAGGTGGGCGGCCTGGCCACGATGCTTGCCGCGCACAGAGATCTCAGTCGTCCCGATCATCGCGCAGAGGTGGCCGCTCACTGGGGCGTGCCCGCCGAGCTTATACCGTCGAAGCCCGGACTCACCGCAGTCGAGATGTTTGAGGCCCTGCGCTCCGATAAGCTGAAGGCCATCTGGATCGTCTGCACGAACCCCTCCGTCAGCCTGCCCGATGCGACGATGGTCGACGAGGCGCTGGAGCGTGCACGGTTCGTCGTCGTACAGGATATCTCAAGTAAATCCGACACGTTGCAATATGCCGATCTGATTCTGCCCGCCGCCGGCTGGCTTGAAAAAGAGGGCACGATGACGAATTCCGATCGCCGCATCAGTTACCTGCCGCGCCTTCTCGATCCTCCTGGAGAGGCGTTACCCGACGCCGAGATCTTCGCACGCTTCGCTGAAGCGATGGGATACGGCGATCACTTCCCTTATTTTAGATCCGGACCATCGGCAGCATCAGAAGCAGGATCATCGGGAATACGATCAACAAATGCCGGTGCGGCTGACATCTATGACGAACACGCGATGCTCACCCGCGGCACCAATCTCGACATCTCGGGGCTGGATTATGATCGACTGAAGCACTCGACGATGCAGTGGCCCGTTCCCGATCGCGATCATCCCGGCACCAAACGCCTCTTCGCTGATGGACGTTTTTATACCGATTCCGGGCGGGCGAAGATCTTTCCCTGCGACGACGGGAATACAAGCGAAGCGACCGATCCCGACTATCCTCTGATACTGACGACAGGTCGGATTCGCGATCAATGGCATACGATGACGCGAACGGGTAAGGTGCGCAGGCTCAGCCAGCATATCGGTCGACCGATGATCGAGATCAACGAGGTCGACGCCATGCGCTCCGATATACGGGAGAACGATCTCGTACAGATAGACGGCAGGCGCGGATCGCTTCGCCTGAGAGCAAAGATCTCGGATTCCGTTCCGCCCGGCGTAATTTTCGCGCCCATGCACTGGGGAAAGATCGGACGCAGCGAAAAGGCCAGAGCGAATAACGTAACGAATCCTCTCTTTGACCCGGCGTCAAAAGAGCCCGATTTTAAATTCACGGCCGTGAACATTCGCAGGCATCGGCCGCTGCCGCGCAGAATCGTTATCGTTGGAGCAGGCACGGCGGCGCACGCCTTTTTAGAAGCTCACAGCGGAGAGAGTAACGATGATACGATCACCGTGCTTTCGCGAGAGCCCGATCCGTTCTACAATCGTATTCTTCTGCCCGACTTTATTCACGGGAATAAAAGTTTTGAGGAGCTGCGTTATGCGACCGATTCTTTCGCCCGTGTGAACGTTCTGTCGGGCGTTTCGGCTCAATCGATCGACAGGGCGAGCCGGATCGTAAGGACGGATGCCGGCGAAATCGCCTATGACGTGCTTGTTCTTGCCACCGGTAGCAGGCCCAGGCGACATCGCCTGATGGAGCCAGATGCGAAGCGCAGCGTCTTCACGCTACGAAACCGCATCGACGCCGAAAACATAAAAAGCCAGGCCGGCAATAATGTGCTCATTATCGGTGGCGGGCTTCTCGGTATCGAGCTTGCCGACGCCCTGATGCAGTCCGGAAGTTCGGTGACGATCGTACATCGCTCGGCGCGTCTGATGAGCCGTCAACTCGATGCGACGGCGGCCGACATGCTCTGCTCGGGACTGCTGCGGCGCGGCATGCAGATCATGCTTAACGATGAAGTGATCGGACTTTTCAAGCGGGACGAGATCTTCACCGCATATCTCGCAAGCGGTCGTCGGCTGGATTGCAGCTCGGTCGTGTATGCCCTCGGTACTCAGCCCGATATCGAACTTGCCCGGAGCGCCGGGTTACGCACAAACTTCGGTGTCGTCGTCGACGAGTACATGCAGACGAGCGATCCGAATGTCTATGCGATCGGCGAGGCGATGGAGTTTAACCGTAACACATACGGAACGGCGCTGGCAGCCGCCGACCACGCAAAAGTACTTGCCGGCGTGCTGGCCGGCGATCCGACCGTTCGGTATGGCGGATCGATCGATCTCAACATTCTCAAAGTGAAGGGACTGCCCTGCGTCAGCATGGGTCGGATTCATCCCGGTAAAGAAGACGAGGTTATCCTGCTTAACGATGAGGCGCAGGGCCTCTACAAGAAGTTCCTGATTAACAGGGACCGACTCGTCGGCTGTCTTCTATTCGGTGATACGTCCGATCTGTCGCGTATGAGAGACCTTTATGAAAGCCAGATCGAACTGGGAGAGGAACGCAAAACACTTATCGGCAACGCCGGACCGGCCCGTGAGGTGCGCGGCGCACTGGTCTGCTCCTGCAATCGAGTTGGCGCTGAGAATCTGCGCGAGGCGATCATCGAAGGCTCGATAACCGACCTCCAGGAGCTGTGCCGGATAACGGGAGCGGGAACGGGCTGCGGCAGCTGTAGATCCGAGGTGCAGCGATTGCTCAATAAGGAGATCAAAGAACCGGCGGTGGTGTCATGACGATCGAGATTCGCTTCAAAAGGCACGGTAAGTGGATTCAGATGCAGCCGCCCGGAGGCATGCTTACGCCCGATACGCTGGGTGAGATCGCCATGATAGGCAACAGGTTTGCAGCGCGATCCGTTCATCCGGGAGCCTTTCAGGATCTATGGCTGTCCTTCGCGAAACATTCACGGGCAAAAGAAGCGGCAGCGCATCTTGAGCAAAACGAACGCTTTCGAAAATCGAACGGCGACGACCTCTTTATCTGTTCTGCATCATCGGTCGAGTACGAGAAGACGACGCCGTGGGCCACGGAAAGCGTCTATCTTGATCTGATTGACGCATGCATACCGGTCGAACGTCGCATCTCGCTTTCCATCGGCGATCCACTTCAATCTCTGACTCCGCTCTACTCCTGCGATGTTAACCTGCTTGCCTCGCCCATACAGCATCACTGGCATCTCATTATGCTGAATCAGGAAAAACGAACCATTCAGGCGCCGTTCTTGATTCCTACGTTTCAGATTCCGGCCATCTTAAAGCGACTGAGCGATCACGGAACGTTCAGCGTCGACGTCTTTGAGGCCTTACAGAGAAGTTATCCGGATTCTCTTCTGTATGGAACCGAATCCAGCATTGCGGCGTCACCCGAGCGAATCGCCCCGTACGAAGGCTTCTGTGCCTCTGAAAATCCCGAAAGGCAATGCCTCGGTATATTGCGAATCGAGTCAGGCTTTCGACCGATCTTCCTCGATGAGCTCGCCTACTTTTCACGTAAACATCATGTGGGCCGCATCTTTCTCACCTCGCTTCATTCTCTCTTTGTGAAGAATATCACGACTGAGGCCGTCGACGACTGGAAGAATCTGCTCGGTCGTCATGGGTTAAACCTGCGCCATGACGACGTCAGCCTGAACTGGCAGGTGGAGCACGGATATGAAAGGATACGTTCGCGCATCATAAAAATGCTGCGAGCGTCTGAGGCGGCCGGAGGTCTGAGCATTGCCGTCGGCCAGACGGCGTTGTCGCAGGATCGAGCGATTGCCATAGTTCCTGCCCGTTCGTTTCTCTTTCAGAAGGCCTACAGGGTGTATCATCGTCACGACTTCCAGAGGCATCGCACCGCATGGCATGGGACCGGCGAACGTATGACGGCGACACAGGTCGGCCACTATATCAAAGATCTCTATCAGATCTACTGCAACCTGTTTACGAGGCCTTCACTCAGCACAGCGGCCATTCCAAGTGCAAGACAGGAGCCCATCATTCTCTCTTCTGTCTCAATCGACCTCAGAGAGGCATACGCCTGCGTCGAATGCATGACCATCTACGAACCGGAGCGTGGCGATCCGCGGCAAGATATTCCGCCTCATACGGCCTTCGAACGATTACCCGAAGACTATGAATGCTCTGTGTGCGGGTCGACTCGCTTTGAGAAGATGGAAGCAGGCAATAGCGTCACTGGCCAGGCAACACCGGAATCGCCCGCCCTCACTGCCGGCTTCGGCTGAGCGAGAAGGCCGACGGAAGAGCTCCGAACTGCTCTTCAAGACGCAGACGCATATTTTCTGAGGCAAGCGGAAAGTCGGCCAGGTTCTGCAACACCTCTTTCGCACGAGAAGATGTTAACGCAGTGACGTGCATCCGATAGGACATATAGATGTGATTCTGGAAAATGCCGCAATGCCACGGCGACTTTTCTGAAAGCAGATGCTCGTACAGAGGTTCGAGATTCTCACGCGGCAGCTCGCAGATCGGCGCCGTCGCCGTCAGGTAATAAGTTTCGGTTACGAAGATGCGGATCAGCGTCTCGCCGCGATAGTATTCCCAGAATTCGAAGCCGCCTCGCGTCAGGACGGGATCAACGCCCGACTCCTGAAGCGATTGTTCCACGGACGAAGCAAGAAAGGTTAACGGTACCTCTTCAAACCACGTCTTATCGAGCGCATTGCCGCAATGCGGACAGTACTCCGTCTTCTCGAATATCAGCTTACCGCAGCCTGTGCATTTGATGGCAAAACGTCGATCGGGGTTGTGCTTGAGATCCTCAAGCGTATCACGGAGCGTCTGAACGGGAATCGCGAATCCTACGTTATCGGCCTCGGTGAATTTCGCCACCGTAACGCCGACGACCTCGCCCAGCTCGTTTACGAGCGGTCCGCCGCTATTACCGGGGTTAACGGCGGCGTCCGTCTGTATCAAAAACTGCCCGTCAAGAAACTGGCGAGCCGACGAGACGATGCCTTCGGTGACCGTAAACGGCATGCCGAATGGATAACCCAGCACATAGACGACGTCATGCGCCTGCACCGCTTTGCCGTTGCTCAGTTTGGCCGACGCTCCACGCCAGCCGTTCTCGGGCGACAGAAAGGCCAGATCGGCCTGCGGATCGGTTAATATGACCTGAGCCGGGTGTCGATTGCGGTCCCTGCCCTCAAGGCAGACACGACGGCTTCCGGCCACGACATGGTGATTCGTAACGATCACGTCATGCTCAGAAAGATAAAAGCCCGATCCCGTTCCCTGCGACGTATAGATCTTGAAGACGGAATCCTCGATGGAACGCTGCAACATCATTCGTTTCGAGCCTCCTGCACGGTAAGCGTTCCCGGAGGCTCGGAGCCCGAGCCGATCTCTTCAAGCTCAAGGATCTTCTGCAATTGCAGACGCAACACGGTCGCCGCCTCTTTCCAGGAAAGGCCCGACGCCTTCTCAAGGCCTTCTTCCAGAAGAGGGATGGCCGGCGCCGGAGGATCGCTTTCATAAAGCAGATGATAAAAGACTCCGCCCTGGGCCAGAGCGGCGCCTATAAAATCGGCGTTACCCAGCGACGTTCGCGCCATCTTCTGGGTCTCTTCGAGTCGCTGCTGCAGATTGTTCAGGGTTAACAGATTTCTGTACGGAATAAAGATACCGGGCTGATAGACGCATTCGGTGAACTCTTCGACCGATAGTCCGCTTAACTGATCAAAGACGTCGCGCACGAGCCCGAGGGCGACCGACGGCAGAAGGTCTTCGTTCATACGCTCGATGGCATCTTCTATTTCGGCGCGGATGCGACCCTGCGGCGCCACGGCATAATCGATCTTTTTCAGGAATAAGCCGGCGAACTGCATGGCGTAGCCGAACATACGCTTGCGTTCGTAAAAACGCACGTATTGCAACGCCTCTTCGACGATGCCGTTGAAGACCTGTCGCACGCGACCGAGCTCGTCGGCCTGGGGAAAACGAGCACGCACGGGCATGATGCGCTCCGATCCGAGCCGGCGTATAAACTCGTCGTCGTAACCGTCGCCGTTAATACAGATCTCTTTCAAAACGGCATAGATCTTCGAAGGCTCACATTCTTCAAGAGAGCAGGAATAGGTGAACTCCAGCTCCTCTCCCGTCAACTGAAGCCTGGCAAGCATAAGAGTCGAGAAGTTAAGCTCAAGCGTCTGGCGCAGAGACGGAGCGCGGGCGGTTTTCGGCAGACGCACGAAAGGCGCCCTCACCTCAAAACCTTGTTCATCCCACTGGACGAAGACGGTAAGCGAGCCGTGCGGCACGATCATGCCTTCAGGGCCTTTAAATTTTTTCAGAAGATCGGTATCGATATAATCGAAAAGAGCTTCAAGAGTTTCCGTATAACGTGCGCTATCGTATAACGCCTCGACCTGATCCCACTGCTCGGGCGGTTTAAAGCGATTGCGCACGGCCGGATAAAACGGTCGATGATACGAAGGAAAGCGATGCGGCGAGAATTCGGCGGCATCCGACCCGTCCGTGGCTGAACGAATATCAGAGGTCAAGATTGCAGAACCTCGTTATAGATCTCAAGGTTGCGACGTCCCGTTTCGCGATAATCGAATCTTTTCACGGCCTCTCTGTTATAGGCTCCCCATTGCTTCCATTCCTCGGGATGCCTGAGCGCCCTCTCGATGTTATCGGCAAGAGCAGATGCGTTCTGCGCCGGCGAAAGAAGGCCGCCTTTTTCTGGAACGATCATTTCGGGCAGGCCTCCGCCGTCGGTTGTGATGACGGGAAGCCCTGCCGACATGGCATCAAGCACGATCGTGCCCAGGCCCTCTTCTTTTGAAGACATCACAAAGATATTAAAGAGCGACAGGAATACGGGAACATCGTTTCGAAAACCGGTAAAGATCACCTTTTCCCGAAGACCGAGGCGATCACGCAGTGCAGTTAACTCTTCGCGCAGCTCGCCTTCACCGACGATAAACAGCAGAAAAGACGGCACGTCTCTTTCGAGAAGAAGGGATAGAGCCTGAAGCAGCGTGCGCTGATCCTTATGATCGACAAGGGCGGCGACGTTCCCCAGGATAACGGTGCCGGCGGGAATCTTGAATTCTTCGCGCAGCGGCGAGGCGTCGGGCAGATTTTTCAGGCGTTCGGTATCGATACCCGAATAGGCGACGCGAATACGGTCTTCGGCGATGCCGTCTTCGACAAGGATGCGGCGCACGTTTTCAGATATGGCGACGTAGCGGTGCACAAGAGGCGATTCGTATTTCATGCGCGACAGCATGCCCGGCCTCGCGCGAAAATCCACCCGGCGGCTGACGATGAAACGCAC
Source organism: Leptonema illini DSM 21528 (assembly GCF_000243335.1). Classification (NCBI taxonomy): domain Bacteria; kingdom Pseudomonadati; phylum Spirochaetota; class Leptospiria; order Leptospirales; family Leptospiraceae; genus Leptonema; species Leptonema illini. Next base: position 1,612,808 of record NZ_JH597773.1, read on the forward strand.
GCCTTCGCGCTCCAGGCCGCCCAGCTTCATCGCAAGCAGTCCGATGCTGTGCGCCTTCGCCGTATGAGCATGAACCACGCGAATACGCTCTTTACGCACCAGTGTGATAATACGAAAAACCGAGAGAAGATCGAGCTCCGAGGTCATGCCCGCACCGACGAAGGCAATGCCTTCGGCCTTGCATCGCTTCTGCATCTCGGAGTTGCGACGGCCGGCGACGATCTGACGAACGCCGGCGTCTCGAAGAAAGCGGGCGAGATACAGTACCTGCTGCTCTCCGCCTCTCCAGGTCTTCGCCGTATTGAGATGCAGTACGGATAGGTCGCTTTGAAAAGAGGCGGTCAATGTCAGCCTCTCAGAATCTCCATCGCTTTGCCGTTCAGGTCTTTCTCCATGCGCGCTCCTTTGACCTGCACGATCTCAGAGGCGACATAGTTGCCGAGGCGCGCAGCGGCCTGCGACGAATAACCATGCGAAAGCCCGTAGAGGACTCCGGCGGCGAAGTTATCACCGGCGCCGTTTGTATCGATGGCCTCGACCGGATAACCCGGAACGGAATAGACGTTACCGTCTTCTACGACGTAGGCGCCGTGCTTACCGGCCGTTACAAAGAACTTCGGCTTCAGGTTTTTTAAGTAGTCCAGAGTGCGTTGCAGATCGGGAATCTCAGTGAAGGATTTCGCCTCTTCTTCGTTCATAAAGACGACGTCGCAGAGATCGCGCACCATGCCGTGCAGATCGGCTCTATACCTGTTTACAAGAAAGGGATCGCTGAAAGTAAACGAGGCCTTTGTTCCAAGGCGGCGGGCCTCCTGCAGAGTCTTGATGCAGGCCCTGCGCGGATCTTCGGCATCCCACAGATAGCCTTCGACATAGACGAAGCGGCTGGAGGCGATGCGCTCGACGTCGATATCTCTTTCGGTCAGCTGCACCGAAACGCCAAGGTGCGTGTACATGGTGCGCTCAGCATCGGGCGTCGTCATAACGACGCAGGTTCCCGTAGCGCCGGCCGTTTCAGGCTCCGGATGAATGTCAAAGCGGATGCCTGCCTTCAGAAGATCCATGCGATAGAATTCGCCGTTTGGGTCGCTTGCGACCTTACCCGTATAGAATCCCGTTCCACCACAGCGGGCGACACCGATCATCGTATTGGCCGCCGATCCGCCTGATTTCAGCTCCAGGCTGTGTTTGCCAAGGGCCTGAAGAATCGTCGCCTGTTTTTCGGAATCGGCCAGCGTCATCGCCGCCTTGTTGAGATTGTGCTCTCTGATAAAATCGTCCTCTACAAAGACGACGGTATCAACGAGGGCGTTTCCTACTCCGAAAACGTCATGGCTTCGACTCTGACTCATAGGGGCAGCTTCTTGAGGCAAAGGGAGAGGGCAAGAAAATTGAATTGGACCGGTCAGAGCCTCTGTCAAAATTGTTTCTGTGGAGCTTCTGCCCCGGCGTCCGGATCGCCTCTTTCCCGTTCTGTTGCGATGGATGGCTATCGGAATGCTGTCTCTGCTTGCCCATCGCCTGGTCTTCCTGTTTATGTACGTATTTCAGGCGGTCCGACTTGAGCCAGAGCTCCAGGACGGTGCCGTTGCGTCCGTGCTTAAAGCCCTTTTTGTAGGCCTGCGCTTCGACCTGGCGACGCTGACGATCTGGATCGGGCCTTTTGCTCTGCTTCTCTCGCTTACGGCGGCGCTGTATGCCCTTCCCGCCGCCAGGCTGCGATACAGGCTGCTGAACAGCCTTTTCTTTCACGCACAGTGGATCTGGCTGCTCTGGCTGCACCTTGTCTCTGTGGCAAGCACCTATAATTTCAGTGTGAACGGCAAGCATCTCGGATGGGAGTTTGCCGCCTACTTTCGGGATCTTCCTGTGCTGCTTGCAGGCAGCTTTGTGAAAGATCCTGTTCCGACGACCATGCTGGCCCTCTTTATTCCCGTATGGGTGGGCGCCGGTTTTTTCGTCGACCGACGGCTGAGTGTACATGCGGGCGCAGCGGACGGCCATCCCAATCCGGGCAGAAAGGCCTTGCTAACCGCTCTTCTCAGTCCGCTGGTCGTGCTGATTGCCGCCGTCGTGCTTTTTCGGGGGGGATTACAGCAGAATCCGCTTCGCCCTGGCGATGCGATGAGCGAATCATCGCCCTTTCTCAACAATCTGAAGATCACCGGCACCTACCTGATCGTGCACGATCTGTCGGATCGCGGCGACTTCAAGACCTTTTATCCGCCCGAAGAAAACACCGCCTTTGTGCAGCGTATGCTAAATGACGGGCGACCATTTGTTGATCCCCAGTATCCGCTCTTGCGGCGCATGGAGGCGCGACGACGCATGCCGGGTCGCTTTGCTACGATAGCAGGGCCAGGCCTGCCCGGAAGGCCGGACCGGCAGCCGAACTTTGTCGTGCTTCTCATGGAATCGTGGTCGGCAAAGTTCCTCGAATCACACGGCTATTCGGCTGAGGTTGCTCCGAATTTTAACAGACTCGCCCATCAGGGTGTGCTTTTCGAGAACTTTTACGCCTCGGGCGGACGCAGCGCCAACGGCCTCTTTTCTATTCTGACAGGCATCCCCGATCGTGCCGGGCGCACCATCCTGCGATCGTCGCGCATCTTCAACCGCTTCGGTTCTCTGCCGCTTCTTCTAAAAAAGAAGGGCTATCAGACGCTTTTTGTGCATGGCGGCGATCTGCATTTCGATAACCTCGATACGGGATTGCCGCATCTGGGCTTCGATCACCTGGCCGGCATGAAAGAGATGGAGGATTCAGGCCTGTATTCCCGTCGCTGGACGATGGGCTTTCACGACGAAGACATGTATGATATGCTTCTTCGCAAAACCGATGAGCTCTATGCCGGCGCCCCCGAGCGCCCCTTCTTCGCCATGGCCTTTACGTCGAACAATCATCATCCGTTTGGCCTGCCCGACCCGTCTTTTGCCATCTTTCCGGAATCTGATCCTGAAGCGGCGTTCAAGAACTCATACCATTACTCGGATTATGCTCTCGGGAAATTGATTGACATAATAAGAACGAAGCCCTATTTTCAGAACACCATCATCTTGATAGTCGCCGATCACAGCCATCACGCCAATCTGGACTACTTGCAGGACAGGGAGATACCGCTTCTCGTCTATGCGCCGTCCTTTTTCCAGCCCGAGCGCCGCACCGACATCGCCGGGCAGCTCGACCTGCTGCCGACACTGCTCTCGCTTTCCGGAGGCGACTCGCCCTACGCGGCGATGGGCCGCGATCTCACCGTGCCCGCAGAGAGGCCGTTTGCGTTTTTTGCAGGCGGCTCGAATACCGACATCATCGGCATGATGCGCGACGGCTTCATCTACTATCATTATCTGCGCTCTTCACAGTCCATACTGCTGAAGGGAACGCATCCCGTCGACATGCGAGATATGCAAGCCGAGCAGCCACAGCTCGCCGTGGAGCTCGATGCGATGACAAAGCACTACTATCAGTTTGCCCGAAGCCTCGAAAAGGAGAACCGTATCTGGCCTGAATCGATCTCAGAATAAGGCCCTTTGCGGGCTTTTATCTGCATGATGCCTTAGCTCATGCAGATTCGAGGTTTTCGGGCAGATGGAGAGAGACCGAACGGAGAACCGAGCGGATTTTGAAAAGGAAGGCAAAACGATGAACGGAAAAGGCATTGCAGAGGCGTATCGCGAATTTCAGCAGGATCGCAGCCAGGAAACCGAAGAGTTCCTGACCCACGAGATCTATCGCAGTGTGATGGCCTGGCTTCAGAACGGCCATCCCGAAGAGCGCTTCCTGAACGAATTGATGGAGATCTCGGCATCGTACGAGGAACCGTCGTTTCGCGGAGGCAATCTTCTCGAATTAAGCCTGTGGGAGCTCATGGAAGTCGTGCATGCCTTCAACGGCATTCCCGAAGATCGTGAGCACATTCAGTATTTTCTCACACAGGCCCGTCTTCCCTTGCTGGCGCGCATCGATGAAGATACCTACAGGGTGCTCAGCCAGCTTGAATTCCACGAAGTCGATTTCTTCATCTACGAGACGATCGGCGGCGAATTTCCGCATGATTCGGCGCAGGCCTTCTTGAAAAACGGAGAGAATCCCGACATCTGGCTGTCCATACGCTATCTGGATGATCTTGAAGACGATTCCGTCGTCATCGAGATTATCGAGTCGATGATCGATCATCTGCGTATCGTTCCCGAGAAGTACATGATTCTCGCCTATCTCATCTATCGCTTTCCCGAGCGCATCGAGGCGATGATTCGCGGCGAGGATGACGGCCTGCGACTGTCCGATGATACGCCGATCGAGCTGGCTCAATCCATCTACGATACGTCGCGCGATTTCGTCGCCACAGGCATCCTCACGCTTGATTATCGCGAGAAGATGATTCCCGGGCGTCAGGCCGAGACGATGTTCGCCCTGCTCTCGCTGTTCGAGATCACGCAATGCGAGCTCAACCCGGCCTGGATGGACGTCATGGAACAGTCGATGGCAAACCTGTGGACGTATCGTCTTCAGGGAATGCGCCGCATTCAACGCCATCAGCCCCTGCCGGAGTTTGTGGCCAGCATCCTTTCCGTTCTCACGCCCGAAGAAGAGGAGCGCCTGCTTGTTTATTCGCGCGTGCTCGCCCTTTTCTTCGAGAATCTGCATCGTTATACGAGAAACACGTTCGAAGAGCTGCTCGACGTCCTTTCACACAGACAGGATCTCTTCTTTGACGAACTCGAGCTGCAGCTTTCGCTTGAGAATGAAGGCGATTCCATGCCGCTTCGCTCCCGTCGACTCGCCCTCTGCGCACGCAGTCTGGGCAAGCAGATCGTCGAGCGAGACGGACGCTACTATCTCGTCGAGGGACAGAATCTCTGATGGAGCCGGGCTGGTTTCAGGTAACGCTGAAGCTCTTTCTGTGGCATGAGGGCCGATATCTGGCCCTTCGTGATTCGCACAGCGGCTTCGGCGACCTGCCCGGCGGCCGTATCGGCCGTGACGAATCGGTTAACCTTCCTGCTGCACTCGAACGTGAAGTCGTCGAAGAGCTCGGCGGAGCGGTGCAGGTTGAGTTTCACCCCGAGCCGATCACGCTCTTTTCGCACTATGTTCTGAAAGATAGCGCTCCGGCCTTTGCCTTCGTTTTCGAGGGCAGATTGAAATCGGGCCAGCTGCAGCTGTCAGACGAACACACCGATCTCTTCTGGATGAAGGCAAGTGATGACCCTTCGACGCTTTTCGTCGGCACGATGCTGGACGGAGTGCAGAAGTATCTGGCCACCAATCCTCTGTCACGAATCAATGAAAACAGGTGAAAAGATGAGCGAACGACTTATAGCGCTTTCTCGATTTTTCGTGAACTACAGGCCCGCTTCTTTCTCTATTCGCAAGCTTTTCATCGCCGGATTGATGCTCGCCCTGTTCACGACCTGTCGCACGTCTGAAGAGGCGCAGGCCGCACCCGATGCCTGCTACCGACTCACGCCCGGCTGGCAGAAAGATCTGAAAATCGACGACGTCGCCGTCGATCTTTTCGTGCCGCAGGCGACCGAACAGAGCTGTCAGCGTATGCTGCTTGTGCTGCCTGGCTGGAAGTTCCCCCGACAGGACTGGATTCGCAAGTCACCGCTTGAGGCGATCGCTCAAAAAGAACAGATGATCCTTGTCCTGCCCGAGATGCATACGACGATCTATGAAACGAGTTATTATCCTGAAACCGTCATGAAATGGAACGCCGTTCCGGGCGGAGCCTTTCTCAGAGATCGCCTGATTCCCGAGATGCAGCGGCGCTTCGGATTATTCAAGAAAGGCCATGGCAACTACCTGCTTGGCCTGTCGACGGGCGGCCGCGGCGTCGTCATGCTGCATCTGCAGAATCCAGGACTTTTTACGGCAGGAGCCGCCCTTTCAGGCGATTTCGACCAGACCTTACAGCCCAACGATAACCTGATGCGCAACGTTTACGGACCGTACGAACGATTTCGCGATCGCTGGCAGGGCGAGAATAACCCTGTAAGCGTCATCGACAGATCGCCCGAACGCTGGACGATGCCGCTCTATCTCTCGCATGGTCAGGCCGACCGCGTCGTTCCGATAGCGCATTCAGAATGGCTGCATAAGATGATCATCAAAAAAAAGGGAAAGGACTTTCCCGTCGTATATAAGGCCGTTCCAGGCGCCGCGCACGATTATCGTTTCTGGGGCGGTGAGCTTCCCGCCGTCTTCGCCTTTTTTAAAGATCCGACGGCAAAGAACAATCCGACTTCGGCCAGGGAGCCGTTTGCGGATAACCAGCCGGCGGCTAACTGAGAGCCCGCGCATCATTCCTGTAGTTCGATGAACTGTCCACTCTGTAACGGTGACGGTATTCCGGTGAACGGCCCGGATAGTCGCCGTTTTTACAGATGCCGGCGCTGTGCTCTGATCTACGTCGATTCCGCCGATTATCTTACCGAAGCTAAAGAGCGCGAGTTCTACGGAACACATCAAAACGACATCAACGATGAAGGCTACCGACGATTTCTGTCACAGATCGTCGCTGCCTTGAGGCCGTATCTGCGTTCGGGTATGAGAGGCCTTGATTACGGCTGTGGACCGGTGAAGATGATCGAGACCCTGCTTGCAGAAGAGGGTTATGCATGCACGTCCTTTGATCCCTTTTTTCATCCGACCGAATTGCAGGGGCCTTACGACTTCGTAATCGCAACCGAAGTCGTGGAGCATTTCAGGAATACGGCCCTTGAATGGCAGACGATGATCGAGCTGGTCCGCCCAGGTGGACTGCTTGCCGTAATGACGGAATTACAACCCGAAGATCGAGCATTCAGCGGATGGCGGTATGCGCGGGATCCAACGCATACTTCGTTCTATTGCAATGAGACTATTGAATTTCTTGCTGCATCCTTCGATCTCGTCATCCTTTTTAGCGACGGAAAAAGGCGCCTTGTCTTTCAAAGGCGCCTCGGATCCGTTCAACAAGTTTAGTCGATCAGTTTCCCGCTCTTACACAGCGGACTCTGTTATTCAGGCGCAGGATATCGCCCTGTGGGCCATGATAGTAAAAGAGTCCCTGCCCGAGATTCGCCGACGAGGCCCCTTCTTCGGTGGCTATGTTCGTTTTATCGTTGCTGCGCTGTGCTCCCGCTCCATGAACATCAAGCATGGAACCGGTCATATAGCCGAGTGCCCGACCGAAAGATAAATAAGTGGCATTGGTAGCGCTCTGTGCATCATTATCGTTATCCACATGCGTGGTTGATGCCCAGTAATAGCCCCAATCGGTGCAACCATTCTCATTTGTGAACGAGGTCGCCGAAAATTTTGCATCCAGTGCAGCGCCTGACGTCGTATCGGGTGAGCGCGAATAGTCGACGATACTCTGCAGCTCCTTCACATTCGGCAATCGCCAGTCAGTCTCCCCGGCAAGCGACAGATTCTCACAATAATCGACCGCATCCTGCCAGTTCGTCGACGAGGCGTCTGCCTGCTGCCACACAAGTCCCGTCGCGTCATCCGTTACAGTGGCGCCACTATCCGTTACGGAAAAATTGTTTTTGCCGTAGTCGGATTCGCCGCGTACACAGCGTACATAGTATTTGCTCTTCGTAGCCGGATATCCCTTAATACGCCCATCGACGAAGTTCACGCCAAACATCGTCTTATCGCCATTCATCGTCGTCGATACATAGATCGTGGACGTTGCATATTGGGCATCGATGATGCGGTCACCGGCATCTTGATCTCCGAACACGCGATCGAAGGCCGTCGTATCGATAAATGGCGTCAGGCCTGATGTGTCGGTGCCGAGGTAGGTGCTCGCATCCTTTCCGCTGAACTGAATCAGCGAATAGAGCGTCTTGATATCGGGCAGGCGCCAGTCGCTATGACCGCCCAGGGTCAGATTTTCGCAGTATGTGACCGCATCGCTCTGAAATCTTTTGTCAGAGGAGTTAACGAATGTATCATTATTGATGTCCGTACTCCTGGTCCACATAAGCCCTGTTACATTGTCTGTAACCGTTCCGTTTCCGTTATTCGTATAAGACGGCTGGTTGCCGCTGTAAGAACCGTCATAACCGAGACCGCTACAGCTTACCGTAGCGCTTGTGGTGGAATCGTAGCAGAGCGTCTGTTTAGTATCGACAACCTTATATTTACCTGTTGCGGTCGTCGTCGGTACATCCGTCGCCGAATTCGCTACGCCTGTAGAGCAGCCGGCTGAACCGCCCGTTGCAAGCAGAGCCAGAGCGGCTGAATTATCGTCGCTGCTCTTGCCGCACCCATGTAGCAGAGCCGCCAGAAGCAGGAATGAAATCGCTTTCATCATGGTTTCGTTTCTCCTGGCATCAGAATAGCCCCTGTCCTATTGCGAATCGACCGGGCCAAGCGGTTCGCACCCTTTTTTCGGGGAAAAAGTGCGAGTCTCAGATTGGAATGGATGTTAAAAAGCTTGCTGCATTCTGCTCGATCTCTGATGGTCACTTATGCTGATCCCGGCAATCTCAATTGGAGTAGGATTTTTCTCAATGCTGTTCGTTCTGACCGCTGGCAGAGGCACGCTTGCCGGTCGTCTGCTTGTGGCCCTCATCCTCGTGCTCACGCTGCCCCATCTCGTCCATATCATCGAACCCGTACCTCAAAGCTGGCCTCGTCTGCTGCATAGCTTTATGGGAAGCCATGCCTTTCTGCTCGGTCCGATGCTCTATCTTTTTGTGATGGAGAAGGTCGATCCGACGCGAAAGCTGCGAACCATCGACGGGGTGCATTTCCTGCCCTTTCTGCTTTCTGTCCTTTCTTTCTTCGTCTTCAAGCCAGCTCCGGGAAGTCCGCCCATCGCACTTGCTGGCATCCTCTTTCTCAGCGTCGCCGGATACACGGTTGCATCGATTTACCGTATTTCGGATTCTCTGCCCGATCCGCTTTATAACTACGGCATAAGGGTTCCCGTGCGGGGACATATACTCCAATGGACGGTGGGGATGACAGGGTTCCTCTGGACGGCCCAGGTTATCATTCATAAGTGGCTTCCCCACAGAGAAGGGGCGTTCTTCAGAGGGCTGATCATTATTGCGTATACCGTGTGCATCTGCTACATCGCTATACTGTTTCTGCTTTCTGTACAGCGACCCGATTCGGAGCCGTCTGGCGAGTCGAGGCCGAAGGGCAGGTACGAGAGATCGGGCCTGAAAGAGGATCAGAGCGCCGACCTGATGCGAAAGATCGAACGTCTGATGCGGGAAGAAAAGCCTTTTCTTGATCCGAATTTCTCACCGGCCGACCTATCTGTGTCGTTACAGATCCCGATCTATCAGATCAGTCAGGTCATCAATCAGGAGACGGGAGCGAACTTCTATACCTTCGCAAACAGATACAGGATCGAGCATGTCGTTGAGAGGCTGAGACAGACCGAAGAATCGGTTAACCTTCTTCACCTTGCCCTGAATGCGGGATTCAATTCAAAGTCGACGTTCAACAGCGCGTTCAAAAAGGCGACGGGTATGACGCCCTCGGAATACTATCGATCTATGAAAGACGAGAAATCGCTGATGCCTGAAGGCGCCTGAAAATTCCTGAACGAATCAGATCCTCTGCCTTATATATTCTACGATGGCTCTGTTATGTTCTTTCACGGAATCCGGAACGTCCCAGGTCCACTCGAATCCGTCCTGCACCCAGGAGCGAACGTTCATCTCTCGTTTTGAGAAGGGCGGAAACCGTTCGTTCTGGAATCCCGGAACATCGACCCAGTATCCGCTGAACATCAGGGCCGCCGTTGCAGGATCATAAAGCGGCGTCGCCTCGGGATGCGGATCGCTCTGCAAGAGGTCAAGTCGGAGCGGACGCAGATCATACGAGGCGAATTGCCCGGACTTCATACCCGGCGGCAAGATGACCTGATGTTCGTTCATATCAGATTCGCCAAGATCGGGAAAGAGCAGATTACGAAATATGTGGCCTGCGATCTCGGTGAGCACGGAGATGTGAAAGGTTCCGGCCGACGGGTAGAGCGCATGCGATCCCTCGGCCACGGCCACAACGGGATGACCGTTCACGAGAGGCGTATGCTCATGATCAAATCGTACAGTCGTTCGTCCCTGCGTCCAGCCGAGCAGCTTTTCAAGATAGAAGATGGGCTGGTTCTCAAGATGCGCTCCGAGAGTCAGCTTTACCGGCACGTCGCCTTCAAACATGACCGTAAGGCTTTCGCGATCAAAGATATGCGGACCGACATTCAGAAGCTTCGCAATGCCCGTCTTTGGATCAAAGGCATAGAACGTATGATAGTTAATGTACGACCGCTCAGCTTCGTCCTCCATATACGAATAATAGACGACACAATCTCGATAGCTTCCCTTCTGTCTGTAAAACGAGGAGTCGGCCAGGCCAAAACCTGACTGATCGAGCAGGTAATCGGCGTGGCCGTTTGTGCGCAGAAATAGATCAAGCTGATCAAAGGGAATGCTTCTTTTGCCAAGCACCGTTTCTACGTCGATGCCCGTGCCCTCGCCATCGGGCGGTGTGATCACAAGATCACGCAGCGAAACAGGAAAGAATTCTTCTTCAGGCGAGAACAGCAGAACGGGAGCGTATTTTTTCGCAAGTCGATCCACCTCTTCGGGACTGCGTCGCAAAGAGTGCTGTATGCAGACCAGCTGCGTCCAGAATGACGAGGCCTGTCCGTCACGCTCAGCGAACAACGTCAGCGTGTACACGCCGCCTCTCAGTCCGGCCAGATCGAAGCTCGCCCGAAAACCAACGATGGGCTGTATCAGCTCTATTCCATTACCCGCACTGTTGCCGTCGAGTCGGGCTGTTAACACCGATGAATCGAGCGACAGCTGTCTCAGAAATTCATCCGGGAATTCGCTCGCCCACTTTAAAAAGATGGATAACGATTTTTCGTCATGATTCACGATCAGGAATTGTTCGATCATACCTTTACTCCAGAAGAAGCCGCTTCCACTCGTCCATATTGTCCATCGCATGCCTGTAACCGATCTCGATAAGATCCGGAGCGGCCTTCCAGTTCAGAAGACTGAACTCGTGTACGGGAAGCGTCGTCCAGACCGTCGCCGAGGCACGGGCTACCTGATCATGGCTCTCGCCTCCGAGCATGGCAGACCGCAACAGGATCTGTGCCAGTCCAGGGAAATAGGTGCGGCGGCTTCGCGGAAGCATGCGATTCCAGAGCATTCGAAGAACGGGCGGCGCCTCGCCCGGGCTACGCTGAAGAGCGGCCAGGACGGCATCATTCACGGTGACGTCATTCTCGCCGACATGCACGGCAAGTACACGGCCGGCGCCTCGCTCTTTCATCACATCGGCGGGCACGTTGTTCATAATGCCGCCATCGACAAGCAGATGCCCGCTGTGCAATAGAGGAGGAGCGATGCCCGGCAGTGACGAGCTTGCTCGCGTCGCCTTCCACAGACGGCCTCTATCGATTGCAAGAGCCTTTCGATCGGTGAGATCGGCGGCCATAGCAAAAAAAGGAACGGGCAACTCTTCGATAAACTGCTCGCCAAACGCCTCACGTAACGCATTCGAATACTGTCGTCCGCGTATCATGCTCACAAAGGGAAACGTATAATCGCGCAGAGGATTTCGTTCGACGATCAATAATCCGATCATACGCACCACTTCATCGGGCGGCAGTTGCATGGCCATCAGGCCTCCGATAATCGAGCCCATGCTCGTCCCGCCGATGCTATCAAGCGGAATGCCCGCTTCAAGCAGAGCTCGATAGACGCCGGCGTGCGCAAGGCCGCGAGCGCCTCCGCCGCCTAACACTACGCCGACGGAACGGCCGGTCAGATGACGTCCAAGTCTCGCAAAATCCGGTACATGATGTCGTCGAACATGATGATGCCGCACGGAGCGCATAGAGAGAAAATTTGATGCCGGCGTCCGCGCCCCCGCTCCGTCGTGAAGAATTACAAGCTCCTGATGATCGGCAAGAGGGTCATCCGAAACGTCGGCCCGATGCAGCCTCTTGATTTCGACCGGACTTAATGACGGACCACCCGAGGCCGAGGCCAGTAAAATGATAGAATCGGCATGGCGCAGGCAGCGACGGGTCCAGGCCGTATCTGTATATTCGGCGGCAAAGATCGTATAATCGTATTCCTGCTCGAGCACGGCAAGGCGGCGGCTGAACTCCACATCATCCAGCGATCCCTCGCGCTCCGCACGGGCAGGAACGTCATGGACGCTGACCAGCAGAGTTTTACCGCCTAACGCCTCTCGCAAAAGACTACCGAATTCGAGCGGATCGACGTCCTGATGGATCGGTAGAAGGCAGAAGTTCCGCGGATGCGAGCCATGCGTCGTATGACCGTTGATCCGTTGAGCGAGGATGCGCGTGATGGGAAATAAAAGCGTAGGTTCTTTTCTGATAATTCTTTCAAAGGATTTGCCCGACAGACGTATGAGCTCGCAGTCCCGTACGGCAAAAACGGTGGCTGTGCGCGTTTCACCCGTTAATACAGAAAGCTCGCCAAAGACGTCCCCCGGATGAAAAAAGCCGCTGCGTAGAATACGCCCGTCAGCGTCACGATGGATCCATCGCAAACGTCCGTTAAGAACCACGTAGAGACCGTCGCCGGCATCGCCCTGACGTAAGACCTCTTCATGGTCAGGGATGCTCATCCATTGCATCATAGGCTCAAGGCGGCGAAGAACGGTGGCAGGCAGGCTCGAAAACAGATCAAGCCTTTTCAAGAACTGAAGCAAATCCTTTTCGACGGGGCGGAACAGTCTTTTCTTCGACGAACGCAGCCGTCGCCCGATGACGTCGGCTACGGCTCGAAGCTGCTGTGGATAACGATGCATCAGATCTTCGAAAAGATCGCGGCTGATGCGAATGAGCTCGGAATTCGTTACCGCTCGCACCGTCGCCTGACGGCGGTCATCGGTTAACAGAGCCGCTTCGCCGAAGTATTCGCCGGCGTTGACCTCGCCGATTACCGTTCCGGCCTGTTCAGCTCGCAGGCGGCCGCTGACGACGACATACAGGTCGCTCCCGGATTCCCCTTCTTTCAATACGATTCGGCCGGGCTTGAGTTCGAGCGGCTCAGCCTGGCGCAGTAGATCTTTGATCGTCTCGACGGGCACGGCTTGAAAGAGCTCGGTATTCTGTAAGAATTGAACGAGCGAGATTCCCCGCCGCCGCAGACTTTTTAGATCCATCGTTCACAATCCAGAACGATGAGATCCGGCGTCAAGACCAGAACGCGAAAATGCGAAATCGACCGGCGAGGCTACGCCTTTAGAAGCCAGCGGCTCCTATCCATTTCGCAAGAGCTGAACGGCAAGGCCGCCGTTTGAGAAGCCGAGGCGCTTCTGCCAGGCCATGGCCGTCGCCCTCTGCCACCGCGGATCGCTGCTTAACCAGGCGATTGTCAGGTCGGGGCGGCTTCTGGCCAGGCCGCCAAGCGCGGCATATAGATTTCGCAGATCTTCGCCGATGCGCTGCCCGTAAGGCGGATTACACAGAACAAACGAATCGGGCAGATACGATACATCAGAAAACGAACACTGCTGCCATTCTATAGTGAGGCCCGCACGCCGCGCGTTCTCTTGGGCGGCCTGAATCGCTCCTGCGTCGCGATCCGAGCCGAAGAATAGAGGCTGCGACTCGGCACGTATCTGCCCTTTCCAGTGTTCGCGCAGCTCTGTAACAAGCTCGACATACTTCGAAGCGTCCGGCCATGACTGAAAGGCGTAGGTTCTCTCCGTAACAAGGCCGGGCACGATGCGTTTTGCGATCAGGGCGGCCTCGATCAGAATCGTACCCGATCCGCAAAACGGATCATACAGAGGCGGACGGTTCCGCGCCCATCCGGAGGCAAGAACCATGGCAGCTGCAAGGTTTTCGCGCAGCGGCGCCTTCGCCGTCTGCAGGCGATACCCGCGACGGTGAAGATGGTCGCCCGACGTATCGATGCTGATCGTGCATCGATTCTTCACGATACGCACGTATATTCGCTGCGACGACTCCCCCTCTTCGCCCGGTCTCACGGCGCAATCCTCGTTAAGCCAGTGCAGAAGACGCTCCTGCACGGCCTTCTCGTGATAGAGGCGAGAGCTTTCACATGTTACCCTGACATCGATCGGAACGGAGGGCGTCAGGAAACGTCCCCACTTAATGCGACGGCATTGCTTCTCGAAGCCGTCAAATCCCGCTACAGGAAAAAGCGCGATCCTCTGTAAGATGCGCGACGCCGTGCGCAGGCAGAGGTTAGCCTGAACAACGTCGCGGTCCGTTCCTGAAAAGGCAAGGCCGCCCACCTCGGGAACGCCCTGAATGCGCAACAGTCGCAGCTCGTTCTGCGCCAGCGTTTCAAGCCCCGGATTGCAGATGCAGAAATAATGATTCAGGTCTTTCATCTTCTTTTTTACCGATTGTTCGGCCGCCACAGGAAGCGGATTTCCGGGCCGCAGCAGCCCGAAAAAAACTCTGGCGCCATCCAACCCTGATTGACATAAATGTCAGTTTTCGCTATATCTGGTAGCATGGCGGTCTGCTCAGAGGGCAGGCCAGACCACAAAAAGAGAAATCAGTACATATGGAAGAAGTTCATGACATTAATTCAGAATGCGCGCATCTTTAACGGAAGCAAGGCGCCCTCCTTTATCGGAGACATCCGCCTTGAGAACGGTCAAATCAGCGAAATATCAAAGCAGCCTCTTCAGCCCCGTGCGTTTGAAGAGACGGTCGATGCGACGGGGCTCTGGGCCATGCCGGGCTTTATCGACTTTCACACGCACTACGACGCTGAGATCGAGATCTCGCCCGATTTGCAGGAGTCCGTGCGTCACGGCGTAACGACCATTACTCTCGGTAGCTGTTCGCTCTCTCTCGCGCTTGGAGATCCGGTCGACCTCGCCGATATGTTCAGCCGTGTGGAGGCCATTCCGCGCAAGTCCGTTCTTGAGATTCTACAGTCACGCAAAACATGGAACTCGGCCGAGCAGTATCGCAATCATCTGAATGATCTGCCGCTCGGCCCGAACGTCACCTCTTTTGCCGGGCATTCGGCGATCCGTACGCATGTTCTCGGTCTGGAGCGAGCGCTGAGCCGCCGCGCGAAGGTCAGCCGTGAAGAACTGGGCCGCATGAACGATCATCTTGAAGAGGCTCTTGATAACGGCTTTCTTGGCATGTCGATCAACACGCTTGTGTGGGATAAGATGGACGGCAGTCGCTTTCGCTCTCGACCGCTTCCGTCGACCTTTGCTCCCTGGAGCGAATATAAATTTCTCAACCGCACGTTGAGGCGCCGCGGAAAGGTCTTTCAGGGCGTTCCGAACGTTTCGACGAAGGTGAACGTCATCATGTTTCTTCTTGAAACGATGGGCATTCTACGTCCGGCGTTGAAAACGACCGTTATCTCGCTGATGGACGTCAAATACGATCCGCATCTTTATAAAGTACTCTCTTTGATGGGACGCCTTACGAATACAATTCTAAAATCGGATTTTCGTTTGCAGGCGTTACCCGAACCCTTCGATCTTTATGCCGACGGAATGGATGTCGTCGTCTTCGAAGAATTCGCCGCCGGAGCTGCGGCCAATCATATTGAAGATGAATATGAACGGCGAAGGCTCGTGCAGAATCCGGAATACCGTAACTGGTTTCGCAAGCAATGGACGAACTGGTTTCTGCCAAGAGTGTTCCATCGAAATTTCAAAGAGACGAAGATCGTCGAAGCGCCCGATCCTACGCTTCTCGGCAAATCGATCGACGACGTGGGCAGAGAGCGCGGAGTCGATTCGGTAACGGCCTTTCTCGATCTCGTCGCTGAATATGGAAACAGCATCCGCTGGTATACGGTAATGGCGAATCACCGTCGCGAACCGCTGGAGAAGATCGTTTCTCTGCCCGATGTGCTGATCGGATTTTCAGATGCAGGCGCTCATCTTCGCGGCATGGCGCATTACAACTTTCCGCTGCGTATGCTGAAGCTTGTGAACGATTCGCACAGAGACGGACGCCCTTTTATGAGCCTGGAGCATGCCGTTCACAGGTTAACCGGCGAGATCGCCGACTGGTTCGGAATCGATGCCGGCTATTTAGGAGTAGGCCGTAGAGCCGATCTTGTGCTCGTCGATCCCGCTAAACTCGACGATTCGCTTGCCCGCGACGTTGAGGCGCCGATGCCGTTTCTTGACGGATTCAAACGCTGGGTGCGCCGCAACGACGATACGGTGAAGCAGGTGTATATCAACGGACGCCTTGCCGTAAAAAACGGTATTCCAGTACCCGAGCTCGGTCAGAAGAAAGGCTTCGGCCAGTTCCTCGGCTCACAGATCGGCTACTGAAAGATTTCAATTGCCGGCCATTTTGAGAATGAGCTTGAACTCGGCGGGCGTCACAGGCTGCACGGAAAGTCGAAAACTCGTAACAAGCGACATGCCAGAGAGAGCCTCTGTCGCTTTGATCTCTTTCAAAGAGATCGGACGCAGAAGCGGGGCCACGGGAACGATATCGACGACCGACCAGTCGCCCTCCGTCGCCGTCGGGTCGGGATACGCCTCTTTTGCAATCTCGACGATACCGACGATGCAGGGATTCTTACCGCTGTGATAGAAAAAGGCTCGATCGCCTTTCTTCATGCTTCGCAGGTTATTTCGCGCCGTGTAGTTACGCACACCGTCCCACATCGAGCGCTTTTCGCGCAGATGATCGTCCCAGGAGAAGGTCTCGGGTTCGGACTTGAGAAGCCAGTAATTCACGGGCAAAGATTCAAGGCATGCAGAAGTCTGTAAACCGGAAAACCTAAGGACTGAATACGAAGATGCTCGCCATCAGTCTGAGCGCAAAAACATAGAACGGCTCCGGAATCACAATAATTCTTCTTGCGTATTTTTCGCCCTGTGAGTTATGCTGCGACTCACATGTCGTCAGCCTTCTTGAAAATCAACATTGCCCACCTTCTCTTCAACCTTGTTTTTCTTTTATTGTTGCGGGTCAAAACCGGGAGTGACGCCAATGACTTTCTGGTCTGGAATCTCTTCCTTGCCTTTCTGCCGCTTGCCTTCGCGCTGCTCCTGACTGCGATTCGCTCAGGCAGTGCAATACTGTCTGTCGTCCTTGCCCTTCTCTGGCTGCTTTTTTATCCGAATGCCCCATACATGATTACGGATCTCATCCATATCGATGTAAACGTACCGATTGATCCGTCAACAGGAGATGTAAAGGGGGTTCTCTGGGTTGCAGTCCTGATCTTTTCTTTTGCAATGCAGGCGCTGCTTTTCGGCTTTTATTCCATCAAGCTCATACGCACCGTGCTGCTCAGGCGATTCAGCCGCGGTCTCACAGAAATAACGATCGGCCTCAGCCTGACGCTCTCAAGCTTCGGTATCTATCTCGGTCGTATACTTCGATTGAATTCATGGGATGCGCTGACTCATCCGATCGAGACACTGCTTCTGATTCTCGAACATCTCTTTCCACCGACAAAAAACCCGGAAACGTACCTGACCATTATCGTTTTCACTACCGTTCAATATCTGCTTGTACGAAGTATTCATGCTTTAGATGAAAAGAGGTAACACAGATGACTCGAAAAACAACGCTTCTCTTCCTGCTCGGCTGCGGCGTGCTCTATTTCGCTCTGCCGTTTACGGGCATGTTGATCCGCTGGCAGGGAACCGTATTTCCGGATACGCCTCCGGGTTATGCACCAGGCTATGGCATCTTTCCCGCTGTGGCGACCGATCCGGCTCCAGGATTTAACCTGATCGTCTTTATCGCCGGCTGTATCGTCGCCGGATTCATGGCGCTTTTCATTTTGATCCCCGCTCTGTTCGGGTTTAAAAAAACTGACGACGGATACAGGCCGTCCACGGGCACACCGTTTCCTTCCTATTTCTTGCCGTCGCTTATTGTCTTCATCGCCAGCTGGATCATCAACTGGGCAAGATGGCCCGCGCCGCTGGACATGTACATCTTTGTTCCTCTCTGGTGGAGCTTCATTCTACTGCTCGACGCAATCGTTTATAAAAGGAATTACGGTCGCTCGATTTTCTCGACCACACCGACGACCTTCAAGCTCGTCTTCGCCGTATCAAGCGTCGCCTGGTGGTCCTTCGAGTACCTCAACTATTTCTTTCTCGAGCTCTGGTATTATCCGAATGCAGATCTGTTCACGTCGTTCGGCCGTACCTTCTGGTATCTTCTCAGCTTCACCGTCGTCTGGCCCGGCATATTCGAATTCTACAGCCTTCTGCGCACATTTCCGTTCTTCAGAAACCGCTACAGCCAGGGTATGACGATTCGCTTTCCCGTGTGGCTGCAGATTGCGCTGCTTTTCGGAGGATTCGCTCTCGCCTTTCTGTCTGGCATCTTTCCGCGGCCGTTATTCTTCGCTCTCTGGCTGTATCCGATGCTGCTTGCAGCGTTAGCCATGAGTCTGTCGGGCAAATGGACGATCTTTCGTCCGATCACGCAGGGCAACTGGTCTTTCGTCGTTCTGATCGGTCTGGCCACGCTGGCCAACGGTTTCTTCTATGAGCTCTGGAATGAGGGAAGTCTGTGGTTTCATCCGACGGTGGACGACAATCCCAATTACTGGAGCTATAACGTTCCTTATGTGAACGTCATCTTCCTCTTCTCGCAGATGCCGCTTCTCGGTTATTTCGGCTACATCGCCTTTGGAAGCATCGTCTGGTCGATCTGGCTCTATATCGCCGAGGTAATCGGGTTCTCGCCGAAATTCGATCCGACCGAGTGATCGAGGCATAACCGGATAGATGCAGGATCGTCTGCTTCAAAAATCAAGGCTGATGAAGCAGACGTCGTCTTCAAAGGAAGAAGAGCCGTGAAACTGCTCAAGACGATGGCATAGATGATCACGAAACATAGTCGGCGGCATATGCAGACTATCGAGTAGAATCTTATTCAGGGCGGACTCTCCAAAAAAATCATGCCCGACTGTGGAACGAGCCTCAAGCAGCCCGTCCGTATAAAAAAGCAGACGTCCCGAAGATGGCAGCTTCAGCCTGGTATTGCTGTAGCTCCGGTTTCTCGCAATCATTTCGCCGTTTGAAAATACGGCGACAGGAATCCGGGGTTGTACAAGTATTTCAGAAACGCCGTCGGCAGTAATCAGAAAGGGACTGTTGTGGCCTGCGCTGGAATAGACGAGGCTACGCTCTACCGGGTCGTAAATTCCATAGAAAATGGTAACGAAGTTACCCGAAGTCTGATTGAAAAGCACGTCATTCATATACTGAATGAGTGACGCCGGATCGCTCAATCGATCGCCTGCCTGGAGCAACACCGTTTTTATCATCGAGGTAATAAAGGCTGCCGTAACGCCATGCCCCGATACGTCGCTTAAAAAGATTCCCATCTCTTCAGAGTCCGGCAGGCGAATAAAATCGAAGAAGTCGCCGCCCAGCTGTTCCATCGGCCTGTAAAACGTCGACATAGTATGAAGCGGCGGGAATGCCGGAATCAAACTGTACTGAATCTTTTTTGCAAGAGCGATGTCGCGCTCCATAACGAGATTGCGCTTTTCCAGTTTGTTTCGTTCGATTTGAAGCTCCTGCGTACGCTCCTGTACCTTTTGATCCAGGCTGGCATACAGCTCCGCATTGTGAATCGATGCAGCCATCTGTCCTGAAAGCAGCTGCAAAAGAGCGATGCGGTCATTTGTAAAGGCGCCGCGAACATGGCTGTTTTCGAGATACAGAATCGCAACGGGGTCACCCAGATGAACGACACCTATACACAGCAGGGACTTCGGCTGTTTCTCGACGATGAAAGGATCCTTGAAAAATCTGGCGTCCGTCGTTGCGTCATCAATGACAAGGTGCTCTCTTGTGCGGGCCACATAGCGTATCACCGATGCGGGAAAATCCCCACCGGCATCGAGATCCTGATGATCGACCATTTCCGTCGGACGATCTGCAAATCCTGTCGCGACCTGAAAAATCGATCCTCCGCGAACCAGAAACATGATGCCCCGATCGGCGCCGGCATTTTCAAGCGAAATCTGGATCAGACGACCAAGCAGTCGTTCGAGGACGATCTCGCTGGAAATCGCCATCGATGCCTTAATCAACGTCGACGATTCAAAAGCGATACTGCCCGACCCCGATGAACGCGAAGACGGCGCCACCAGTACGGCTTTCTCGTCTTCCAGCAGAAGACCCCCATAGTACTCTTCAAGCTGACTTACCTTTCCCGTCGCTCCCCACACGCGGTAATGGTTATACGCACTGCGCAGAAGCTCACGAGCTGCATGATTCACTCCGTAGCGAAGATGAAATCTGGCCGCCAGCTCATAGATCAGAGCGGTATGGTGAAGATTGCGATAATCGAGCGCTGATTCGATGGCGCGATTGTACAGGTTGACGGCGTCAAAGTATCGGCGGCGGAATTTAGCGAGCTCCGCCTCCATAAGTAGCTTCAGATGTAAGAAATTGTGCGGATTATGATCGGCCCATCGCTTCATACGATGAAACTCGCGCCGCATGCGCCGCAGAGCGCCCCTGCGCTCCACGACATTGCCGTCCATTAAGGTCGCATCGGTAAGAAAGCTGAAAAGACTCCACGAAACAAGGTACGGAGACCCGGCCAGGGCCTGTATCGAAGCGTCGCCATGCATGCGATGATAGCGGGCCTTTTCGAAAAGCTCATAGGTAAAGCAGATCTCCATTTTGTTCAGATGAAAGATGCCCACTCCGGATTCATATTCAATATCGACGATTCGCTGGAGGATTGCGTCCTCATCGTACTCGCCGTCGCTCAGAGATCCTCTTTCGCGCGTTAGACCGCGATAGGCCAGCCACTTCTGGTGATTCGTACGCCCCGACAGAAACCCGGTCTCGACGTTCGCGCGTTCGAGAAGCGAAAGATAATGCTCGTTCTCGGCGACAAGGCTTTTCAGGTCCAGTTCCGGATTCCAGAGATTGATAAAGCCGGCGGCAAAAGACACATACAGCCAGTCGCCAGAACTGAGACCGAGCTCCAGGGCCTTCGAAAAATGAACGCGCAACTCTCTCCAGTGCTCGTTCCATGATACGCTGAAAAGGGCGTACAGGTTCAGGATCATACTCTTCCATTCACGCCCCGTGTACTTATCACTGATCTTGAGAGCAAGGTTCCCAAAATCGTGAGCGCCCTGAAAGTCCCCCATGCCGGCCAGCAAAACTCCGTAGCCCATATATGCGCCGGCCGTCTCAATACTGTTCCCATGGCGAATGGCCAGGAACGTCTTGGTAAGAATCGCCGTCGCGAACAGGTTCGCGTTTCCCGACATGTATGCCGAGGGAATAAAATTTATCAATAGCTTCAGCGCAAGCCTGACGTCTCGATCCTCTATCTCGGGCATCGCCGCCAGGTCTTCGAGCCGGCGGCCACGAAGGCGCAGCCTGACGCGCAGAAGCATATATATAACTGTGGCAGTCGATGGGCTTTCAGAAATATTTACGTTGAGGTATCTCAGTCCGTCGATGCAGGCATTGATCGAATCCTTCATTCTCCAGAGATAGTTGTAATGAACGGCCTGCATTTCTCGAACGACGGCCTTATCGTAATTTCCTCTCGCATGCCGTATAATCTGTCGGCATACGGCGTCGGCCTCAGCCGAACGACCGCACAGATACTGAAGCTTTGCCTGCATTCTGTAGATGCGATCCGTTAATTCGTAATCGGTAGCCCAGGACGTCGAGGGAAGCAAATCTTTCGCAATTGAGTTGAACTGCAAAGCCGGCGCATAAGCGTTAGACGCCCTGGCCTTCTCGGCGGCGATCAGATTATAATAACGCACTCTCTGCAATTCTTCAGCGTCTTTGATCAACGGCAGAGCGTAGTTCAGATGATGAACGATATCAAGCAGCTTTTCTGGTTCTTTCTCGAAATCCGTATGCTTCACGAGCAATCGCCCGATTCGCAGATGAAACGTCTGCTTATCCTCATCCGGTATCTGGTCGTAAGAAGCCTGCCTCAGTCGGTCGTGCTGAAAACGATACCGTACATCGCTGCCCGACATACTGTTGTCGTTGATGCTTTCGAGAAAATGAAAGATACGATAGTTAGCCGTAAGCGGAATGATAATGCCCTGCTCAAGCGCTTCCCACATAGCGTCGGCGGTCTGTCGCCTCGATTTTTCATGCAGCACATCCAGGGTCTGAAAATCGAACGATCCGCCGAGACAGGCGGCAAGACTGAGCAGAGTGCGTGCAGACGGGCTGAGCCTTGTGAGCCGACGTCGCAACAGTTCGACGACGTTATCACCCACGTATTCGTTGCGAAACCGCACGAGATCCCACTTCCATTCTCCCGAGGTCGGATCAAAAGCGACGATGCCGCTATCGTACATATCTTTAAGCAGCTCGCGCGTAAAGAACGGATTCCCCTGCCCGAAACGGTGCACGATGACGGTAAGATCGGCCGCTCGTTCAGGCGTGCATCGAAACGTATCACAGATCATCTGCAGCACGGCCTCAATACTCAACGGCTCGACATAGATCTCGTGAACTTCGCGTATCTTTCGGATTTCATCGATCAGAATTCGCAGCGGCTCTTCGACCTCTTCGGATCGATACAATCCGATAAAAAACATATTCGTAGCGTCACGCGCAGTCGCTATATTCTGAATCAGATGCAGGCTGGCCATATCGGCCCATTGCAAATCGTCCAGCATCAGGACAAGAGGCTGTTCCCCTGAAGCAAAAACTCTGATAAAACTACCGATCGTAAACAGAAAACGGTTATGCGCCTCGGCCGGCCCGGGTTCGTCAAGCGCAGGCTGCGGGCCCATCACAAGGCTGAGTTCGGGAACCAGATCGATTAAGATCTGTCCGTTGGATCGAACGGCCTTCTGTATCTCTTCCTGCCAGACCTTGAGGCGATCTTCGGGCTCGAGAAGAAGCTGAACACAGAGATCTCTGAGCATGGCGATAATACCCGAGTACGGAACATCGGTATTTAACCTCTGGTATTTCCCTCGAATAAAAAATCCGTGACCGGGCGTGATCCATCGATGGATCTCATTCACAAGCGCCGTCTTGCCCGCCCCGGATTCCCCGAATATAGAAAGTGAAACGGATTGACGGCGGTTAACTGACTGATAGAGCGAATGCAACCTTTCAATCAGGCGATCAAATCCATAAAGCCTTTCCGGAATACGAAACTCATCGGAGCGATCGTAAAGCCCGGCGACAAAATCGCTACGACCGCTTTCCAGCAAAGCTCTGGCCTGTTCAAGGTCTGCCCTTAAACCGAAGGCGCTTGCATAGCGCTCCTCCGGCGATTTTGCCATCAGCTTTTCGACGATACAGGAAAGCGGCTGAGGAATGCGATCCTTCTGATCCTTTCCGGATACAGGAAGATCGGTCAGCGGTGTGGGATGCCGCGCAATATGGCAATGTATAAGCTCGGTGGGATCGGCTGACGTAAAAGGAGGCGCTCCACTCAGCAGATGATACAGAGTGACGCCAAGCGAGTAGTAATCCGTGCGAAAGTCTATGCTACGATTCACTCGCCCGGTTTGCTCGGGCGAAATATAAGCGGCCGTCCCTTCGATAACGCCGCCATGACCGACTTCCTGTTTTTCGCGCTCAAGACGCGAGGAAAGACCGAAATCGATAAGCTTGACGATTCCCTTTTTTCGATTCCAGATGATATTGGACGGATTGATATCTTTGTGAATGATGCCGGCTGCATGAACGGCTCCCAGAGCGGAGCTGAGCGCGATACTCAGGTTCAGGGCCTCTTCGATCGATACGGATTCAGATCTGATAATCTCGCTCAGAGGCAGACCATTGAAATCCTCAAGAACAAGGACGGGAATATTCTCAAATCGCTCAAGAGAATGCGCGCAGATGACGCCGTCAATACGGAGGCCGCGAAGGATTTCGTATTCGCTCAGAAAACGGGCAATTTCTTCGGGGCTGGCGAAATCACTGCCCGGCATTTTCAGAATTACCGACTGATCGTCAGCCTCCCGCACGGCGGCGAAAATCCGCGTCCTCGGGCTTTCATAGATTCTGTTTACTACGCGATATCCTGATAGCGCGAACATTCAACCGACCTGTCATTACGGATTGACGACCTGCAGGGAACGACCGAGCCTCCAGGTCGGGAGATTCGACGATACTGTCGGCCTGTCGCAAACGGTCTCACACTGTTTTCTTTCTCTATAGGGCGCCAGAGTCCATTTCGAAAACCGCTACTCTCGCGCGATGGAACAACAGATCATCGGCCTGAATATTGTCGACAAAATACAAACGCCAGTCGGTTCATTTTCCAGAAAAGCGCGGCATTCCGCGAATAAGTAGAATCGCTGAATCTGGCAGCGGTACGGAATGAATGAGAGGATCGCCGCCGCTCTACGTTCGTTCTCTCCCGTCAGCTTCCCCGCTCTCGAAGACGTTGCAGGATCTCAAGCTGATGCTGCCTTATCTCCAGCATCTCCTGCTGCTGCTGGAGGAGCAGATGATCCAGTTTCTCCTGCAACGTACGCACTTCTATCTCTGCTTTCAAATTTATCATATAGTCCTTCCGCGCTCGTTCTCGGTCCTTTTCCTCCTGACGATTCTGACTCATCATGATCACGGGCGCCTGCAGAGCAGCCAGGCAGGACAGGATAAGATTTAAAAGAATAAACGGATACGGATCAAAGCCAGAATTCCGAAGCCAGATGATATTCCCGGTCGTCCAGACGGCGATGAAAAGAAGAAACGATAGAATAAAGGTCCAGCTGCCTCCAAAGGAAGCCACCCGGTCGGCGATGCGCTGACCGAACGTAAGAGGCTCTTCCTTTTCCGGTGTGATCTCAGCGGAAAGAGTGGATTGATCGCTGATAGAAGCCAGCACCTGTCGCTCGTTATCAGACAAGGCTCCCAGCTGCCTCTGTAAATGGTCTGCAAGATAGTGCGCCTTCCATGCATGCAGCTCTGCGAGAGACAGATAGCCGTTCTCTGCGAAATCGGGATGAGATTTCTGTATATAATGCAGAACAGCATGTCGGATCGTCTTCGCTGATACACGCTCGGAAAGTGGGAACATTCGACCGGAAAGATCACTGCGAAATTCTGCCATGCCTCACCATGCAGCGCTTTCAACCGCTGTCAATCCTGACTTTCCTGTCCCTCCTCTCCTTCAACGAAGCGTTGAATTCCCCGAACGATTAGGTCGGGACGCTGCCACGGGATGAGATGCCCCTGATCGGCTATACGTTCGACGATTACACTGTTCGCTCGCTTACCCGATGACAGCATACGAAGCGCAAAATCCGCATTCTCCGGTGGAACAAGGCTATCATCATCCCCCTGAATAACGAGAACGGGCATCGTTAACCGTGACCAGAGCGGCAGCATGGCCTCAAGCTGCGGCTTGAGAGGTTTGATCTCTTCATCGGCGCGAAGAAGCAGATCGGGCACAAGCGGGCGCACAACCCAGGTGCGTCCCAGTTTCTGAAACCATGTCGGATTCTCAAGCTCGGGGTCAATGGAAGCGGCCACAAGTATCAATGCCTGCACCGATCCGGGATAATCCATGGCAAAACGAACCGCAACAGGTCCTCCATATGAATGGCCGACGATGATAGCTGGCCGGCCAGGAGCAACGTGTTCGAGCACTGCTTGCAGGGCCGCGGCCTGAACCTCAAGCCTCGTCTCAAGCCCTCCGACTGCCGATCCGCCCCAACCTACGCGATCGACTGCAATCAGATGAGCCGAGGCGGCCAGTTCCTCATCGGCCATTACATGAGCGAAATCATTCCAGGCTCCGGGAGAGCCGTGAATCATCAGCACAGGCGTGGCCTTCCCATTACCCGTCTCTGCCACGAGTACAGACCGACCGGAGGCCAGGTGGATCATCTGGAACACCGGTTGAGCGCGGTCCTTAAAGACAAGCTCGGGCTCGGGTGGTGCGAAGGATCCACATTCGGTTAAGAACATGAATGCAAACAGCAGATAGCAAACTCGGCGCACATTTCAAGAAGGTGCGGATTTACGAAACGAACAGAAAAAATAAGCGGATCGGTTAGGCGTTGCTCTGTAATGATTGTCTCCTTCGGTCAGGCAAAGAAGCATGGCAGTATGCAAAGACCATCCGTCACGGGCAGCACTTTAAAGCGAATAACCGCTACTCCTATTTTTCAGGATTTCAAGAGATTTCTGCTGCGTGGAAACGTCATCGATCTCGCCGTCGGTATCATGATCGGCGCCGCCTTCGGAAAGATCGTCACCTCCCTCATTGCCGACATCCTGATGCCGCCTCTCGGACTTCTCATAGGTAACGTTGATTTCAAGGATTTAAAGATCGTTATCGGTGGAAGCGAGACCGAACCGGTAACGCTGAACTACGGTCTATTTATTCAAAATGTGTTCGAATTTCTCATCATCGCCTTTGCTCTTTTTCTGATCATAAGATTCAGCGAGCGTTTGAAACGACTCTCGGCTCAGTCAGAAGCTGCTCCGTCCGTTCCGGCCGATATTCAACTACTGACTGAGATCCGGGATCTGCTGAAGGGTGAATCCGGGAGCGGAAAAAAGGGAGGTAGAAGAGAATAACTCATCTTCGCCGTTCATAGAGAGATAATCCTCTGTTTTTGCTTGATCCCCATCCCCCTGAACGACCTCTGGTCGTGACCGGTGCAAGAATTCAAACCGGGGAGAACGATATGGGCGACGTTACAGGCTTTCTTAAATTCAGACGCAAAGATTCCGGCTACAGACCGATCGAAGAGCGTGTTCACGACTACAACGAGGTGGAGAACGATCTGCCGAACGACGAACGTCATGAGCAGCTCGGCCGGTGTATGGATTGCGGCGTCCCCTTCTGTCACTGGGCGTGTCCGGTCAGCAACATCATGCCCGAATGGCAGGACTATGCCCATAAAGGCGAATGGAAGAAGGCATGGGAATCGCTTCAGAGCACGAATAACTTCCCGGAAATCACGGGCCGCGTCTGCCCGGCGCCGTGCGAGGCCTCCTGTGTGCTCGGCCTGACCGATCAGCCGGTCACCATCCGCGAAAACGAAAGAACGATTATTGAAAGGGCCTTTGAAGAAGGCTTTATCCAGCCGCAGCCGCCGCAGAAGCGCACAGGCAAAAAGGTCGCCGTCATCGGATCGGGCCCGGCCGGCCTTGCCGCCGCCGATCTTCTCAACAGAGCGGGCCATACGGTCACCGTATTTGAAGCCGAAGAGCGAGCAGGCGGATACATGCGTTTTGGCATCCCCGACTTCAAGCTGAAGAAGTCCGTCATCGATCGACGCCTTGCGCTCTTTCAGGAAGAAGGGATCGAGATCCGATGTGGCGTGCTTGTCGGGCGCGACATTACGGTAGAACAGTTGAAAAGCGAATATCATGCGGTCTGTCTGGCCGTCGGTGCGCGTCAACCTCGTGATCTGACGGTTCCCGGACGCGAGCTGAAAGGCGTCTATTTCGCCATGCAGCTACTCAAACAGCAAAACCAGCTTGTGCACGGAGAAGTCATTCCGCCCGAAGAGCTGATCGAGATCGAAGGGAAAAACGTCCTTGTCATCGGCGGCGGCGACACGGGGTCGGACTGCGTCGGCACATCGAATCGTCGCGGCGCGAAATCCATACGTCAGATCGAGCTTCTGCCGCAACCTCCGGCAGAGCGCAGCGAGCAGACGCCGTGGCCGCTCTGGCCGAACATGCTTCGCACATCCAGCTCTCATAAAGAGGGTTGCGAACGTCAGTGGAGCGTTCTTACGAAAGAGATCATCGGCGAAAACGGCGTCGTGAAGAAAGTGAAATGCGTCGAGCTCTCCTGGCAGGGCGGCAAGATGAACGAGGTCGCCGGAACGGAATTCGAGCTTGAGGTTGATCTGATCTTTCTTGCAATGGGATTCGTGCATCCGGTACGTAACGGACTGTTAACCGACCTCGGCGTCGCCTACGATGCACGCGGCAACATTCAGGTCGACGGCAACTACCAGACCAGCGTGCCCGGATTCTTCGCCGCCGGCGATGCCACCCGCGGACCTTCGCTTGTCGTTCATGCCATCAATCTCGGACGGCAGGCGGCTCTTGCCATCGACAGGTATCTGACGGCGAAGTAATCTCTGACCTGAGAGGGATCACAGATAACCCGGACGCTACGTCCGGGTTTTTTATTGCGGGCGTCGGCTACGCCTCGCAGTTCTGCTTCAAGGTCGCAAGGGCCTGTGGCCAGACCCGCTCGAAAAACTCTACGTGCTGCTCATCCATATCGGTTTCGATTCGCAGCTCCGTGCCTTCGGAGTGCTTTTCGAAATAGTAGTTTTCCTCAGCGCCGGCCCATGGCTTCACCTTTTCGCTCGTCGTATCCTCGACTCCGTTCGCGATCATGCCGAGGTGCTCGATCTTCACGTGTAAATGTGGGACCGCCTCTTTAATGCGACTGACCATTCCGCCTTCGCTGCCTTCATTGCCTTCTGAGGGAAAGGGAGCCAGGAAGAGCATCTTTGCTCCGGTCTTCCACTCTCCTCTGAAAAACGACCCTTCTGAAAACACTCGAGTCCAGCTGCGATAGCCGGTGTCGCCCAGCATCGATTCCCAGACCTTTTCTACCGGTGCCTTGATGACGATATCGAAATGCAAACGCTTCATAATGCCTCCCGTGAAATGAACTGATGATTTTTACAGAAACAAATCAGGGAGTAAAGAAACGGCTATTGAATTTGTTTAAAGCAGGGAAACCACGGTGACACGGAGGAAAGCCAGAACGACCACCGTTTGTATGATCGAGCGAACAGGCTCACTTGATTTCTTGAGATTATTTCCGCACAACGCGAAACGGTGGCGTGTAGAGGGCGGGATCAAAGCCGGTAATCGCAGGATCATTGGGGATTAATTGGACAAGTGAAACAGTCGAATTAACATATCCGCACATTCCCGTTTCTGTATCGCGATAAGAATAAACTGTCGCTTGAACTGTTGCAGGCTTATCTGAAATATAATAAAATCCCTTATCAGTCTTATATATTGACTTTGCAGATGTCTCGGAGCCCTGAATATAGCGGGTGCCGTTACAGTTTTCAGATCGGTAAACGATCGGCATCGAGCGATACGCATGTTCAATTTCAAGACCTGAAGTAGCCCCCATGCCGAGCATCACATTTACGCGATACCCTGTCCCGGTCAGGAACCCAACGGGCGTAACATCGGCCAGCTTCACGTCGTTCGAGTCCAGGACCTCATACTGAGGAATGGATTCTATGGCTGCCTTCAGTGCAGCAAAGTTCTCGTTGATCTTTGCCGAAGAGATCACCTCTCCGCTCTGAAACGAGGTCATCGTCGATACTGTAACGGCAAGAAGCGCCGTCCCGAAGAATCCCAGGGCAAGCCCGGCGCCACCGTAGAGGCCCTTGAAAAACCACGAGCGATGTTCTTTCTTTGCTTTGTTACGTTCCATAGCGGTGTCATCTGCTCTATACGGAAATTGAATGCTGTCAATCCAAACTCAGCGGCGAGCAAGAGGGAAAAAAGGGCGCAACGGCGATGAACGGATAAGGCCGGGGAGCCGGGGGCAGAAAGCCAGGAAAAATAAGCCTCAGAGGACACCGAGATCGCGGAGGAACCTTTCGAGTACTTCGCTCTTGTCGGTGACTAAAACTCTTCGTTTCCGAGAGTCTGTAAAACCCTTCTGAGCAGAGGCCCTATGAGAAGCCCCTTGCTGCTATCTATTTAAACATCGCATGTCGGAATGCCTCGTCAGACGTGATATTCTTTTCAATGAAAAATATGCCTGCCGGGCTATCACTCTGCACTCCGGACTCTGCGTTTCTTCGAGCCTGCTCTCTTGTGATTTTTGAGTAGTACCCGTTCGCATAGTAAAGCCCGTTTTTATCTGCCTTTTTATAGAGATTACCGTAGTAATCGACGATTTCAGGCGCGAATCCAGGACCGGTTATTTTACGAACGGTTCTATCAGAGTTCTCCCAGTAATAGGCAGATGGCTCGTGAAGCTGAATCCGATCATCGTAAACAGTCAACTCGCCGACGATGCGTCCCGTACAAGGAACATCTGGAGTCTCGCAGTAATCGGAATACCAGACAGGAGCGACATACGCTGAGTCGACCAGAATCGCCTCAAACGAACTTCCGCATGAATTACCGCCGCACAGCATATTTCCAATGAACTCTTGCCGCTCAAGGTGGATGATTCTTTGAGCATTCAGCATGCGGTTCTGAAATACGTAGCCACCGAAGATCCAGCAGTCGAACCTTGAACTTCTGAACCAGTGAGCCGTAGTTCCTTCGATCGTATCTGTCTTGTCGCTGACTCCGGACACGGCGACGATCTGCCCGAAGACAAAGGCTGAGATCTTCCTGCCCGAAACGGACGGAGTAGCTCTGCAGTTCAACGATGTTGCAGTAACGATAACTGCCTTTTCCGTCTCGGATTCAGCGGAAAGCGAGCATTGCTGCACGACCATTGCGCCAAACAGCAACAGCAGTCCCTTCAAAAGAACCCTCACGATCATTCTCAATCTCCACAGTAGACGTCGGGGTCATGAAGGCTGTGCAGCTTTCCTTCGATAATCTGTCTCAGGCCTTCCGGCGTATCCTTTACAATGGCCTCTCCCGAAACATTGTGATTCTCCAATACGACGCTCTGAAAATCGAAGCTGTAAGGGCACCGAAAGAGCACCTCGTTACCCGAACGCTCCAGTTTCCAGGGAAAGGATACTCTCGTGACCTCCTCAGTGACGACACTTCCCTGAATGATATTACAGTTCGGACCTGACACATTGATCGTAGTCGTGCTACAGTAGCCCTGGATCAACCTTCCGCCCTTGAGAAACTTCTCAAGCCTCTCTGAGATACAGAATCGTTGCTTATCAGGCCCGAAGAGAAAGAGTTTGCTGCCCTGCTTCAAGCACTGCTCCGTTTCCTGTATAGCGGAGGGAAGCGTCGAGACAGCAGCCGGTGATACAAACCCCTCCACATCTTTTCCGTCCACCTGTGCAACAACGAGCTGAAGCGCCGTGTTGTCTTTGTTCTCTCTGGCGGATACAACCTGAATTCGATCACCCTGATGAAGGACGGCGATAGCCTCGGATTTTGGCTGCGCATCTTTCAGGAGCGGAACCTCGGGAGCGAGGACGATTCCGGGTTCGGATTTCCCTTTACATGATGCAGTAATCAGAACAAGGGCAGCAAGCAGGACACGCAAGAATGTGGTTCTTTTCATCTTGTGGAACTCCTGACTGGCGGCATTATTCCGGCGCTATTGCTCAATTCTCCGAGCATTGGCAGAAGATGGTGCCATCACGCCGGCTGCCTGTCAACAGGAAAAATAACCAACTATCTCGTGCGTAATCTGCGGGCCTTCTGGACATCGCTCGGATCCCTAAAATGCTCCGTGACGATGGAGCTGGCGGATTAAAGGTAAAGAATGAACCTCAGAGGACACTGAGATAGCAGAGAATCGTTTTCTCCGTGCCTCCTATGTTAAACGTATTTCCCGCTTTGCGCTGCGGTCGCTTTGAATACGAATCAAGAGGAATAAACCACGGAGACACGGCGTAAAAACCAAGAAAACCAGAGTTCGATGGGCCGTTCTCTTACTCGTAACCGTAACTGTAACTGATATCGCCGAATAATAATGCTGCTCCTGACCAACTCCTCCGCTTTTCAAACCCTCTCCGTGTCTCCTATGTTACATGACCATAGTCAAGCCCCTCCCGCACTCCGACCCAATTTTTTTAATCAGGCGATTCCTTTTCAAGCGGCTGCACTGTGCAGACCGTAGTATTTCAGTTTCTTCTTCAGATTGGCAGGGTCCGAATGCCGGTAAAACTCACCATTCCTGACCATGAGATACAGGATCTCGGTCATCTTTCGAGCTACTGCAACGATGGCCTTTTTCTTCCCTTTGATGGGGTACAGTCGCTGGTAAAAGGCACGCAGATCTCCGCCTTCGTTGGATCGGGTCAATGCCCATGCGGCCTGGATAATGACTCGCCGGATAGGCTTGCATCCCGTGTGAACGATATGTCCGTAATGCACCATCGTTCCGGATATCTGGACCTTCGGCACCAGGCCCACAAAGAAGCCCACCTGTTTGGCGCTGGAAAATCTTTTCCCATCGCCGAGATAGCCGAGCAGAGCCAGCGCAAGAATAGGACCGACACCGGGCATCGACATGACAAGGGATGTATAATCCAGATTCTCTTTTAATGCGTCTCGAATCTGCTCTTCCAGCTCTTCGACTAACCCTTCCATGTGGTCGATGTCTCGCATCAGCCGGGAAGCCTCAGCCTGATAGAACTCTGGAAGTGATTCAAACGCTTCCTGTCTGTTTTCTCGTCGACTCAGATGGCTTCTTGTGAGATGAACAATTCCTGCTTCGACGAATACGGAATGGAGACGATTCTTACTCATGCTGATCATCTCGCTCCAGTGCGCCTGTTCGGTAGAGAGTCGACGGATTGCTTCCTGCTTCTCTGTCGGAATTTCCACGGTCGGCAACTCTTCCCGGGGATGGCGCTGCGCCAGCCGGGCCAGTTTCAGGGCGTCTTCTTTATCCGTCTTTTTCAAAGAGTCATAGATGACGGCAACATCGCCGGGATTCAACACGATCATGTCGCAGCCGATATTTTTAGCCAGCCGTCGAGCAATGCGAAAGGCCTGGCTACCGGCTTCCATAACGACGGTCTCGCCTTTTTTCAGCCATTTTTCAAGGGCTCGAAGTCCCTGATCATCTGTTTTCCCGGAAAACCGCTCAATTCGTTCGCCCGTAACCCGAACTGCTTCAAGGGTTCTTTTGCTCAGATCGATTCCGACTACCGGTTTGTTCGTATCCATACTCCAGCACCTCTCTTCATTCGTAGTAACGAAGGAGCAGGAAGGGCTTGACAAGCTCTGATTTGTACACCAGTCTCCTATTCGAGGTCACCCGAGCTTTCCTCTCGGCGCCTCATATGGAAGTTCGGTGGCCGGTTTAGGTTAATCTCCGTGCCGAGATCACAAGTCCCACTGCTCAGAACAACCTGCCACCGGCCTTCCAGCCCCGTCGAACTGGAAGTACATCAGAACTTTGCTTCGTCTACTTGCTTTTCATGGCCATCTCCGTGGTTAAACGGATTGCCGGCTTTCTCCGATCCCTCAGCGCCCTCTGAGGTTAACCACTCCTACAAACGAAAAAGGCCGCTCTTGCAAGCGGCCTTTCCATGAATCGTTCTGAATCAGATCACTTCTTCAGAAGCTCTTTCATCGCCGTTCCGATGTCAGCCGGAGACTTCACGACCTTAACGCCCGCTTCGGTCATCGCCTTCATCTTGGATTCAGCCGTACCTTTGCCACCGGAGATGATGGCGCCGGCATGGCCCATACGACGTCCCGGAGGAGCCGTCTGACCGGCGATATAGCCGACCATGGGCTTCTTAACGTTTGCCTTAATCCATTCTGCAGCGTCTTCTTCGTCAGTACCACCGATCTCGCCGATCATGATGATACCTTCGGTTTCGGGGTCTTCATTGAGAAGCTTGATGGCCTCTTTATGCTTCGTGCCGATGACCGGGTCACCGCCGATACCGATACAGGTGGACTGACCGAGACCGACAAGCGTCAGCTGACCGACGGTTTCATAGGTCAGAGTTCCGGAACGGGAAACGACGCCGATCGATCCCTGCTTGTGAATAAAGCCGGGCATGATACCGACCTTCTGCATGCCGGGGCTGATAACGCCGGGGCAGTTCGGTCCGATCAGAGTCGTCTTTGAGTTCTTGAGAACCGTATACAGACGGGCCATATCACGTACGGGAATGCCCTCGGTGATACATACGGCCAGAGGAATCTCGCATCCTACGGCTTCGAGGATGGCGTCGGCGGCAAAGGCCGGCGGCACGAAGATCACGGTGGCGTTTGCGCCTTCTTTCTCAACGGCGTCACGCAGCGTGTTGAAGATAGGAACCTTGTTTTCCCATTTCTGTCCGCCTTTACCGGGCGTCACACCGCCGACGATCGTCGTGCCATATTCAAGCATCTGCGTCGTATGCAGCGTGCCTTCTTTACCGGTGATGCCCTGCACCACCAGTCGGGTATTTTTGTCTACGAGTACTGCCATGTTCTTATACTCCTCACTTGCCTTTAACGGCGCCCGCTACCTTTTCGGCGGCGTCGCTGAGTTCGGCGGCTACGATGATGGGAAGGCCTGAATCGGCGAGAATCTTCGCTGCGATGTCGGCGTTCGTTCCTTTCAGTCGAACGATGAGAGGCAGGTTGATCTGCACCTCTTTCGCCGCCTGAACGATACCGTTAGCGACACGGTCGCACTGAACGATGCCACCGAAGATGTTAACGAAAATCGCCTTCACGTTCGGATCACCGAGAATGATACGGAAGCCGTTTGCGACGGTCGTCGGATTCGCTCCACCGCCCACGTCGAGGAAGTTAGCCGGCTCGGCGCCTGCATGCTTGATAAGGTCCATCGTTGCCATGGCAAGGCCGGCGCCGTTTACCATACATCCGACGTTGCCGTCCAGACGCACATAGTTCAGGTTGAATTCCGACGCCTTGACTTCAAGCGGATCTTCTTCAGTCAGATCGCGCAGCGTTTCGGTTTCGGGATGACGATAGAGGGCGTTATCATCATACGCATACTTGCAGTCCAGAGCATGCAGTTCGCCCGATTTCGTGAGAACAAGCGGGTTGATCTCAAGCATCGAAGCATCTTCTTTCTCGTAAACGTCCCACAGAGCGAGAAGGAACTTCGTTCCCTGCTTCAGCGTTTCAGCCGGAACGCCCAGCTTGAAGAGAATCTCGCGCGCCTGCCATGCCTGCATACCGATGGCCGGCTCGATGGCGATCTTCACGATCTTCTCGGGCTGGTGAGCGGCGACCTCTTCGATGTCCATACCGCCTTCGCTCGAAGCCATGACGATGGGCTTGTTCAGCGCACGGTCATGCAGAATGGAAAGATAGAGTTCTTTTTCGATGTCGGTGCCCTGCTCCAGCCAGATCTTCAGAACCTGCTTGGCTTCGCCGCCGGTCTGAATGGTGTGCAGATAGTTACCGAGCATGGCCGTTCCATACTGGATGGCCTCTTCTTTTGTGCGGGCCAGCTTAACGCCGCCTTCCTGCACTTTTTTTGCCGTAGACGGATTCGGTCCGTCGTACAGCGTTCCTTTACCGCGTCCACCTGCGTGGATCTGACTTTTAACGACGATAAAGCCGCCGCCCAGGGCGTCGTAAGCGGCACCGATATCGGATGCCTTCTCAACGACCCTGCCGTCGGATACCTTGACGCCGTAGCGTCGAAGAATCTCTTTCGCCTGGTACTCGTGAAGTTTCATACTTTCCTCATACTACGTATTCGCTCTTTACATTATCAAAGACGGTGAAAAGGTTTGCGGCGAACGCACCGTACAGGTACGTGGTATGTCGCGCAAGACCGTTCGATCCTAAAATTTCTTTAGAATTACAGGGGCCTGGAAGCGGCTCTCAGGTCAATTGATTTTAGTCCGGAGCCGCTAAAAAAACCCGAACGGTGCTCATCTGAATCGAAACAGTGCAGTATGAAACATAAGATCGACCTCTCCATCCTGAAGCTTCTTGAGAAGCCGGTGCCCTCTCATGTCGTCGAGTTGCATCGTACGCTTACCTCGCACGGCTTCCAGTGCCATCTTGTAGGCGGATGCGTGCGCGATCTTCTGCTCGGTCGTAAGGTGCAGGATGTCGACATCACCACCGACGCCCGCCCTGAAGACGTCGTGCGCATCTTCCGTCGCACCGTGCCCACCGGTCTGCAGCATGGAACGGTGACCGTGCTGTTTGACAGTCATCCCTATGAGGTGACGACCTATCGCACCGAGTCGGAGTACACCGATGCCAGGCGCCCCGATCGCATCGAATATGCGTCCACGCTTGAAGAGGATCTCAGCCGACGGGACTTTACGATCAACGCCCTTGCTCTGAATCCGGCGACGGGCGAGCTCATCGACGAGTTCGACGGCCAGGCCGATCTCGAACGCCGCATCATCCGCACGATCGGCCGCCCCGAAGATCGCTTCTTTGAAGACGGATTGCGTCCCGTACGCGCCTGTCGCTTTCGCGCCACACTGGGCTTTCGTATCGAAAAAGAAACGCACGATGCGATGCTGCGAGAGGACGTGCGCTCGCGCATGAAAGGCGTCGCCATCGAGCGCTTCTCGGATGAGCTCTGGAAAGGCCTCAAGGCTTCGCATCCTTCGCCTATGTTTGAGGCCATGCAGGAGGCCGATCTGCTTTCGATCTTTGTTCCCTGTGCCACATCTCAACCCGTATCGTTTCTCGAATCGCTCAATGCCTTTGCCGATCCCGTATTCCGCATGGCGCTCTGGCTGGATCGAGCGTCGAGCGAACCGGAACGTTGTGCGAAGCATCTTCGCCTCTCGGGGGCCGTCATCAAGCGCATCGTTCTCTACGGAGCTCTCTTTCGTCTCCTGGAATCGTTTGACGGCGATTCTATCGTCGCTCTTGAAGATGCGCAAAAAGCCGCTCTCGAAAAGAGCCGCTGG
Source organism: Leptonema illini DSM 21528 (assembly GCF_000243335.1). Classification (NCBI taxonomy): domain Bacteria; kingdom Pseudomonadati; phylum Spirochaetota; class Leptospiria; order Leptospirales; family Leptospiraceae; genus Leptonema; species Leptonema illini. Next base: position 1,649,270 of record NZ_JH597773.1, read on the forward strand.
CGCAGATTGCTCGGTCGATTCAAGAAAGAGCTTCGCGGCGAAGGCGATCCGGCGCCGGCTCTCTTTCTTGAGGCCGCCTCTGCCTTTATCAACGAGACGGCGGTGACGCTGCCACATTTCTCGGGTAACCCCATTGACGTCGATGCCGATCGTCCGGCACGGCCGCAGAGCGGAGGAATCGTCGCCGAAAGACTGACGGCGCATTACGACTGGATGATGCGTTCGTTAGCCACCGAACCGTTACTTATCACCGATCTTGCGATCAACGGAAACGATCTGCAGCAGCTCGGCTTTCGCGGCGCCGAGCTGGGCGCCCTGCTTCAGCTGCTGCTGGATCGCATCCACATAGACCCTTCGCTCAATACGAAGGAGTGGCTTCTTGAAGAGGTTGAACGTCAGCGAAAGTCGTAGGGCCCGTGAAAGACGCCTTTTTCGGTGACGATACCGCTGATCAGCTCGGCCGGCGCCACGTCAAAGGCCGGATTAAATACATTCACATTAGCGGGCGCCGTTCTACGTTCACCGAAGCTGCGCACCTCATCGGCTGTGCGCTCTTCGATGACGATGGCCGAGCCGTCGGCGATGGTCGTATCGATCGTCGTCGACGGAGCCAGAACGTAAAAAGGGATTCCGTAGTGCTTTGCGAGAATCGACAGCGCAAGCGTACCGATCTTGTTTGCCGAGTCGCCGTTTCGCGCGATGCGATCGGCGCCGACCATAACGAGGTCGACACGACGCTGCTTCATCACCATCGCCGCCATGCTGTCGGTGATCAGAGTCGTAGGAATGCCGGCCGTCACCAGCTCGTATGACGTCAGTCGGGCTCCCTGTAGAAGCGGCCTCGTCTCGGTATTGATTACCTTAATCTTCTTTGCTTCTTCAAAAAAGGCCGTATAGATCGCCCCCAGCGCCGTTCCCCGGCCTGCTGTGGCCAGCGATCCCGTATTACAATGCGTAAGAACGGTCGCCCCTTCCTTAATTAAAGTGGCGCCGTGTCGACCGATGGCGTCGCAGAGTTCGACATCCTCTCTGTAAATGGCGACAGCTTCCGCTTCAAGCTGCTGCTGCAGTTCATCTGCGGCTAACCCTTCGAGGCCTGCCGCCTTTGCCGACATGCGATCCATCGCATAAAACAGATTCACCGCCGTGGGACGGGTTTTTCGCAGCGTATTGCAGATCTCAAGAAAGCGCTCCACAGAGGCTGCCTCGCCCGCTTTCACGGAATTGCGAAAGACGACGATCGCAGAAAGAGCCGCCATCACGCCGATGGCCGGAGCTCCGCGCACGCGCAGGGCGACGATGGCCTCGCATGCCGTATTCAGATCGTGAATCGGCAGCCAGATGGTTTCGACGGGAAGCCGTGTCTGATCGATGATCGTCAGCTGACCGTTTTCGTATTTCAATGATGGAATGTAATTCATCAGTCGTTACCCTAAAACTCCCCGGAATTGCCCGAATTTCTTCCCGGATCAGTACGAGTGCTCTCGCGCTCATGACGATCGTATATGGATTCATACTCTGGAAAATGATCAAAGAAAAGATCGGCCGGCACAATGCGGTAGTGCACGCCAAACTGCGATAGAAAATCCGCCGTATGCGCAATAAACGGCGTCATATTAAACGGAATGCGCTCCTCAAACTCATGGATCTGCGTCAGAGAAACGTCCGCTCCTTCTGAGATGTGAGCCTTCATGAGATTCCAGTTTGATTTAAAGCGCATAGCGTTCGGGTTTATTTCTTCCCGTATACGCTCCGAAAGTTGAATCAGTCGCGGAAGCGGACATCCGGCATCGGCATAGTGTGCGATGTTGATCTTGATGAGATGATTTTCGAGACCGAGCGGCTCCCATACCGAGCGAATCGTTCCGGCGTGATACCGGGCCTGGCGGATGTCTTCAAGCAAACGATGCAGATCGGCGTCGGGATACTGGCCCGGCGGATAACCGAACTCCCCGGCCCACAGCCAGGCGTAAATATCCTCGGCCGTATAACTATGATAGTGCGAGTAGAACCACTCGGCTCGCTCGCTCTTCTCGTCCATCAGGAAGAAATCCGACTCGAAGATTTCGTCCAGGAACATGCTATTTCCTTGATCGAGAGATCGATCGAATGACGCCTTTCTTCTTGGGACGGTCCTGGGAGCCCTGCTTGCGCGAAACTCCGCTTCCGGCGCCTCGTTTTATGGAAGGGCCGGATGTTTTCTTTGAGAAGGCCTTCTTTGTAAATGACTTTTTTGCGGTCTTTATGGACACGTCTGTCGTTGCGTTAGTCTTCGCCTTCTTCGTCGCCGTCTTGCGTCCCGGAACGCCTTTCTCCGATGTATTCGCATCGCCTGCTTTCTCGTTATCCGAGTTCTCGCGCACGAGAATTCGGATGGGAATGCCTTCGAGTTGAAACTCCTCGCGCAGACGGTTCTCAAGGTAACTCAGAGCCGACGCAGGTAGAAGACTGGCGCGGTTAACAAAGAGTACGAATACGGGCGGCATGCGTCCGGTCTGAGTCGCATAAAGCAGCTTGAAACCGGCCGGTATTCCGAGTTTGCCTTTCAGCCACTGACGCACGATCTCGTTCAGCCTCGCCGTCGGAACGCGAAACGAGGCGCGCTCGAATACTTCGATGGCTTTTTTTAAGGGTTCCATCGCTCGCTTGCCCGTTAGAGCCGAGCAGAAGAAGATGGGGATCTTCTTCAAATACGGAAAGAGAGCCTGCACGTCGGCCAGGAATTCCTTCTGCGTGTTCGTTTCTTTTTCGGGGATGGCATCCCACTTGTTGATGACGATGATGGACGGACGCGAGAGCTCCTGCACAAGAGCGGCGATCTTTTTGTCGTAGTCGGTGATGCCTTCGGGAGCGCTCAGCAGCTGCACGACGATATGACTGTCCTGTATGGCGCGACGGGTGCGACGCGCCGAGAAGAACTCGGGGGCCTCTTTAATGCGACCCTCGCGACGCAGGCCCGCCGTGTCGACGACGCGTACCGTATGGCCGAAGTGCTTGAAAACCGTATCGATCGTATCGCGCGTCGTACCGGCGATATCTGATACAAGCGATAGTTCCTGCCCGATCCAGCGGTTGAAAAGCGAAGATTTACCGACGTTCGGTTTGCCCACAAGGGCGATACGAACGTCTTCAGTCTCGGAATCCGAGACGACGGTCGAGTCCTGTTTGACGACGGGTGTATAACCCTCTTCCCGGTCTTTCTCGGGAGGCTGTTCGTCGCTCGTCGTTCGATCGCGGGCGGCGCCGTCCAGTCGGTCGTCGATCTCTTTGCAAAGCGTGCGCATGTTCCAGCGGCTTTTCGCCGATACGGGAATGGGCGATAATCCGACCTCGTAGAAGTCGGGCATAATATCGTCGGCCATTTCGGGGTTATCAACTTTGTTAACGATCTCGACGACCGGCATCTGCGGAAACTGACGCCGGAACAGCTCGCGAAGCTCAATATCAAACGGGGACGGCGACGGAGCGTCATAAACGAGGATTACGCAATCGACGGATTCGAGAAAGCTGCGGGCCCGTCTGAGGATCTCTTTTTCAAGAGGCTGTTCTTCATCGAGATCGAGGCCGGGCATATCGACCAGTTGAAAATGATAGCCATAGCGGCGGATCTCGACCTCAAGCAGGTCGCGTGTCAGGCCGGCGAAGTCGTCGGTGATCGCCCGCGCCTTTCCAAGCAGCGTATTGAGCAGCGATGACTTACCGGCGTTCTTTTTGCCGGCAAGGGCCACAACGGGTATATTCTTTTTCATGATCGCTCCCTGTATTTCAGGGCGCGGTCCATCTCCCGCTGATCCTGTTTCTTACGTTCGTCTTCGCGTTTATCGACGTTCTTTTTACCGCGACAGAGGCCTAACTCAACCTTGATCTTGCCGCGCGCGTTAAAATAGAGCTTAAGAGGCACAAGCGTGAGGCGCTTCTCATGCACCTTTGACATGAGCTTCGTGATCTCTTCTTTTTTCAGGAGAAGCTTGCGCGACCGGGCCTCTTCGTGATTGAAGTAGGTGGCGTTGCGATACGGCTGGATGCGCAGATTCAGCAGATAGATCTCGTTGCCTTTAGGAATGGCAAAGGCGTCGGCGATGTCGGCCTGGCCTTCGCGCAGGCTTTTCACCTCGGTGCCGACCAGCACGATGCCTGCCTCGAGGGTCTCAAGAACCTCGTAGTTATGGCGGGCCCTTTTATTCACAAGGGGCTGCGGATTATTTCTTTTCTTTGGTTCAGCCATAATCAAACACCGACCCTGCCGGTTTTTCAGATGCCTGCACCGTGGAAAGTCGGAATTCAAGGCGACTGATTCTGAGGACCCATGCGCCGGACACAGCCGTTGCCGCGGTTATTGAGCCGGAGCCTGGTCTACGGGCGAAAAGTTCGGGCTCATCAGCATCCCCGAAATCTTCATGCACAGTTCGCCTCCGGCTGCACCGCCGTTCATGATATAGAAATTGTAAAGGCCTTCGTTTCTCGTCTCAAGATCGTCGACAGGTCGCAGACAGACCTTTCCATCGAGCGACGTATCTGATAAAGAAGCGCTCAGACGGCCCGTCCCTTCAAGGCGCACGGTGAAGAGCGGACTCTGTATCTGCGCTTGATTGAAGTCAACCGTTCCTTTCTTGAATTGCAGCGGCAGATTAAAGCGCTCGATCGTCAGCTCCTCTGGTGTGGCCGGCAGCATCGCCAGAAGCCCTGGAAGCTGTTCCGGTTCGAGGCGATCCAACTTCACCTGAATCGTCCCCTCCCATTGCGACGGAGGCGCCGTAACGCTGCTCATGTCGAGATTGACATCGAGCGACTTGAAGCTTCCACCGAAATTGCCGATGCCGAAGTTCCCGCCGTTCAATCGTACCGTGCCTTTAGGCGCAAACCGGATCAGGGCCAGCTTCTTCAGATCCGCCACGGCGTTCTCAGCTTCCAGACGAAAGCCGCCGTCGCTCTGTAGCGAGAGGTCGTCGATCTTCGTCTGACCGATCAGGCCGAGCTTCATGCTTGTGAATTCCAATCGCAGGGCCGGAGCCAGCCTCTTCTGAAGCGTCGACTTGAGTATGCCCTCAAACGGAAAAAGTAGCAGGAAAAAAAGAAAGAACGACACCACGCCCGCAACGGCAACCCACAGGCGCTGACGTCCGCTCAGCCGCGCCTCTTCTTCAAGCGATTCATCGAGCTCTTCGTCGATTCCCTGTTCTTCGGTTTCCGTTGCCATCTTATCGTTCCTGTTTTACAGGCTGCAGCACATAGACGGTGATGCTTGCATCATAGGAATCCCGCGAAAGCGCCTTTCCTATATGCAGATCGCCGACGGTAACGCCGTTCGTCTGCGTGTATTCCATGTCATAGAGAAACTGCATGAGCGGCTCCAGCTGCACTCCGCTGAACGTCACCTTTACCAGCGTTCTTTTATCGTTGCGCCCGACCTTCTGCTCATCACTGCGGATGCTTGATGCGGTCAGATTGCGGTTCTGCAATGACTGGGTAACGATGCTCAGTAACTGGTTTTCGTCGGGCGGATTTCCCGTCGACGCCATCGACTGTATCTCGTCGCGCAGCTTCACAAGCGTCTTCACGTCGCGCCTGGCCTGCGCAAGCTGCTTTCGCAGATTGGAACGCTTCTCGAGAATGAGATGCCCGAGCAGGCCGAGCGCAAGCACGCCAAACAAGACGCCGGCAAGCATCAGAAGAAGCCTTTCGCGTGAACTCAGTTTATCCAGCATCAGCGACAGTTGACCTCAAGATTATTCGTGACCGGCTTCAGAACGAGCTTCAACCCGAGGCGCACCTTCTGTCTCGGATTGATATCTCGCCGGATCACTTCGACGGCCGAGAAGAGCTTGCTGTTCTGATAGTGTTCCTGAATGGCGACGAGCTGATTGACGCTATCCACCTCAAGATCAAGCTCCACCGCCGATTCATCGTATTTAATGCTTTTCAGTTTAAGCGACGCCTGCGACGGATCGGCCGTATGATCGGTCACCTCTTTCAGGATATCGAGCGTGCGATAGCCGCCGAGCACGGTACGCATCACACGCAGGCGATTCTGGCAGATCGCACGGGCGGCCTTCACGGGATCCTGCTTCGGGTTGATGCCGGGGATGGCCTTTGCAATCTCCTGCATCTGTCCCTGTAAGGCCGAGAGCTGATTCTGTTCTGATACGATGCCTATAATAAACGAAAAAAGCAGAATAAGCAGCGCCGATGAGGCGACGATGCCCGGCATCATAAAAGGCCTCCAGCGAATCTCTCCACTGCGCAGCCGGGCGCCCGTCGGCGTCTGCAGAAGATCGAGTCGGGCCTCTTTCTTTGCTCCGACGGCGTGCAGGGTACCGAGACAGATGATCCACTGCTCGACGCCCTCTTCGGCCAGCATGAGCGGATAACGCCTGAAACGAAGATTCGTCTCTTCTTCAAGAACGTCGCTGATACCGCGCAGCAATGATCCGCCGCCCGAGATATAAAGATGCGACGGTTCGCGAAGAGGCGATGCGAGAATGGAGCGCTCGATCTCGGCCGCCATCTCCTTCACAAGGCGAAGAAGGCCCTGCTTCATACGCTTCAGCTTGGGAGCCGTAAGACCGGATCGTCCGGGTAGCGACGCCGGCAGCTCGTCGATGTCCTTGCGTGAGATATCGACGCCCGAGTCGCGTTTAAAACGCTCCGCCTCGTCTATCGAAATGCCGAGTTGCTCCGCTATCTCTTCGGTAAAGTCCGCTCCGCCGATAGGCAGGATGCGCGTGAAGGCCAGCTTGCCGTCAGAAAGCAGATTGAACAGCGTGCCATGAAGGCCGATGTCGAGCTGTGCGATAACACGACCCGCCGTCTCCTGCACCGGCAGCAGATTCACCGCGCTGGCCAGCAGATGCGGAACAGGAGCCATGTATCCGATGCTTTTACCGCTTTTTACGACAGGATCGGCAAGCAGCTCGATCTGGCTTTTCTCGACGGCAAAGGCCGTCATGCGTGATTGCTCGTTGCCGCTCTGCCAGCACGTCGATACGATCTCGACCTCTTCCAGAGGCACGGGCAGAAGCGGTTCCAGGTCGCCGGCCAGGATCTCGGCGGCCAGCTTCGCATTCTCGGTGGGCAGATCGACGTTACGGGCAAAGAGCTCTGTGGATGTTACCGGCAGATAAAAGACCGATTCGTCGGGAAAAAGCGTCTGGATAAAGCGCAGCAGGTTGTAGCTGCCCGTTTCGCCGTCCCCGTCGGGCGCAGACAGAGCCGGCAGTGTCTCTTTCTTTAGAATGTCAAAGGTGCCCATGCCGCGGCGCACAAGCAGGGCGCGCAGCTCATGACTTCCGCGATCGACGATGACGACGTTTTCCTGAAAAAGACCCATTCTCGTTACAAGTTATCCCGGAAATCCGGGCTTATTATAGATAGCTCCTACCATTATCGGATGCCGGGGCACCAGATTCCACGCCCCCGTCTGGACTTCGAGCGAAAAAGGGCGACGGTCGACAGGCATCCCCTTATCGCTATTTGTCGCTACTCCTCACTATAAAAAAGCAGCTTGCGGCGCTTGCGGTCATATAGCCCCGTTACCTTGCGGATGACCGGGCTGCCCGTTCCGTTTTCCGGAGGCATGATCGTTCCGATACCGATGATCCGATAGATCTCGCCCTCCGTTTTAAGAAGGCCCGTGAATTCGCCGCCGGCACCGGCCAGCTCGCTGTACAGCGAAACGCCTGCCGACGTCGTGCGCTGCAGAGAAGGCAGATGCTGCAGCTCAGACAGCTCTTTAATATAGCCGCCCTTCTCACGTCTCAGCTTGAAGATCTCAAGCACCGCCTCGCGCGTCATCGAATCGCTGAGGCTCATCAGCACGTGATAGCGGGCCGCGTTGACGTTAATCTTGCCGGGATCGCCGTCCGGACTTATGTAGGCGGTGAGGTTATTCGCCGGAATCCAGTCCGCCGGCGTAAGAAGCGACTTCTCGTCTTCGGTCAGGAATTTCAGCTCTTCCTGTTCCTCTTCCCAGTTCGGCGGCGCCTTTGATTCGTAGATCGTCTGCCGGTTGAGATCCTTTACGATTGCCATCTCAGAGACCGAAAGAATGAGCCCGTTCTTGATCGTAATGGGCGGCTTCAGATTCTCATAGTAGCTCTTCTCGGCGCCCTGGCCATCGGTCGTATCGTTCTCGTCGATCCAGTCGACAAGCGAATCGACGGCATCAAGAGGAATGCCGTACTGCGAGAAAAGCCTCTGGAAGATATTGCGATACGTGTCGTCGGGCATATCGTCCAGCGGACGCACGAGCCGGTTAACGTTCAACTTGCCGTCCTCAGGCTGGATGCTGTATTTCACAAAGCATCGACTGCATTCGTCGCTGACCTGAAGGTCGGGCGGATCAAGGGCAAGCCCTGACTGAAAGAGATACTCTTCGGGTACGTTTTTAAGAGCGCCGAGGCCGGCCTGAAAACCGGCAAGGGCAAGCTGCCGCGCTTTGAGGCCTTCGGTGCCCATGCGCGCCGCCGCCCATTCATCGTGTGCATCGGAATAGAACTTCACGGCAATGGTAAAGGCGGCCACCCCCATCGCAAAGACGACAAGGATGACGACCGCTCCGCGGCGGCCCTTCTTCTTCCAGCGACGCCACACCTTCAGCAAACGCTCCACGTCGTCATTCGCACATACGCTCCGTGATCAGCAAGCGAAAAGAGCAGAATCAGGGCGCCATGCGCACAAGCAGATTGCCACGCTTGCGTCCCGTGTCGACGTACCGGTGCGCCTCGACGATATCATGCGCATCAACGATACGATCAATGACGGCCTTGAAGTCGCCGCTCTGCATCTTCGCGAGAATCAGCTTCAGATCTTCAAGTTTTTCGGGTGCCGGACGAAGCCCCGTCGCCGCAATCTTCACTTTCTTTTTCGAGAAAAGAGACGTAAATAAAACAGCCGGAAAGACCGAGAAATCGAACGCCGCTTCAAGTAAGACGCCGTTCTCGGTTAACACGTTTTTACATTTGCCGAAGCAGAGATTGCCCACCGTATCAAAGATAACGTCGTATCGCCTGTCGGACTTTGTGAAATCGGCCGTGCGATAGTCGAGAACGTGATCCGCTCCGATCGATTTCACAAGCGCATGGTTCGCCTCGCTGCAAACCGCCGTCACCTCCGCTCCGAGCATACGAGCGACCTGCACGGCTGCCGAGCCCACAGAGCCCGAGGCGCCGTTGATCAGGATCTTCTGCCCGGCCTTCAGACATCCGACGTCTCTTAAAAACGGAAGCGACGTTAAGAAGCCATCGAGACAGGCAACGGCATCTTCAAAGGCAATCGAATCGGGAAGCGGCAGAAGCACGGCCGTATCGGGCAGAACGATATACTGCGCATGTGCGCCAAATTCAGGACCGGTAATGCCGAAGACGCGATCCCCCTCTTTAAAACGCTCGCTTCGCGAACCGACGACCGTGCCGGCAAGCTCTTCGCCCAGCACCTGCATCTTCGGGCGAAAGAGCCCTGTAAAAAGACGCGCCATCATATCGCCACGCCGAAAGACCGCCTCTGTGGCCGTAACCGTGCTGTAGTGCACGCGGATCAAGACCTCGCCGCCTTTCTCGTCCGCCTTCTTTTCACTCAGAACAGGCACCGGCCGATCCTCGACGCCATAGACTTCGGGGCCTCCGTATGTTTTATAGGCCAGCACCTTCATAGTCTGCCCCTCGGTGAGCGGATTCATCTCTTTTGCTTTCTTAACTTCTTTTGTGTTTGACATACAGACAGCATAGGCTTACACTGTAAGCCAGTCAACCGGAAAAGATGAAAGCGAAGAAGAAAACCAATCCGACATCAACAACACGGCCCGAGAAATCCGCTAAAAAAGGAAGCAGCCGTCAGATTGAAAGGCACCCCGGAAAGGAAGCAAGGCGTCTTCCTTTAAGTAGAGAACGCATCTTGCTGGCCGCACTATCCATTGCCGACACAGAAGGGCTGGATGCGCTCTCGATGCGACGTATTGCCGCTGCTTTAAAAGTGGAGGCCATGTCGCTCTACAAGCACATCGCCGATAAAGAGCAACTTCTCGATGGACTTGTGGATCTCGTTCTTGAAAAGATTGAGATCCCTTCGTTAGACGGAACGGGACTCACATGGCAACAGGCGATGACCATTCGAGCGCACTCCGCCCGTCGGGCCTTCAGCGCTCATCCCTGGGCCGTCGCTGTGTTTGAATCGCGCAAACGTCCGTCTGAAACGCGCATCCGTTACGGAGACGGAGTCCTTCGCATCCTGCGTCAGGCCGGATTCTCGGTAGTGATGGCCTACAGGGCCTTTCTTTTACTCGACAGCTACATCTATGGCTTCCTCTCTCAGGAGCTGAACTGGGCCATCGACGAAGATCAGATCCCCGAGCTGGCTCGCACCATGATGCCATTTCTCGAACAGGCGCCCTATTTCAAAGAGGTTATGCAACATGCGATGAGCACGACATCACAGAATCAGTTCGATCGCGAGTTTGAATTCGGATTGCAGATGATACTGAGCAGCCTTGAATCCTACAGGCATGATCCGGGTCCGAAAGCGTTTAAAAGCGGATTGCTGTTCTTTCCCGTCGGGGGCTTTTTCTAACGGAAGAACTTCACCGCAGAGGCCGCGGAGGGCTCAGAGAAGATCACAATCAGATTTCAATAACGAGAAGTAATTAGAATTTGTTGTCCACGAAAGGCACGAAAGACACGAACCTTGAATACAGGCATTTCTCCGGCCTTGCCTGAGCCTTATCCCGTGAACGCAACCCAAAAGAATTTAAGCCTTCGTCGACCACGGTCTTCTTTCGCGCTTTTCGTGTTTTTCGTGGACTAAAAGGATTTCAAACAACGATAGGATTCTTGATGCCGGCAATATAACGACATGGTATGCACGAATCGAGGTTTCGGCTATCGGCCTTTCGATTTCGCGTTTATGCAACCGGAGCTTGAGGCTCTCGTTAAGAATTTGTTGACCGCGAAAAGCGCGAAAGACGCGAACCTCGAATACGGCATTGCAACGGCCTTACCTGAACCTTATCCCGTAAGCTCAGAACAAAAGAATACAAAACTTCGTTGGCCACGGTCATCTCTCGCGCTTTTCGTGTTTTTCGTGGACTAATAGGATTTCGGATTATTAAGCAAGACGCCGGGAAAAACCGCTTGTCGTCTGGCTGCCTGCTTCCCTCGTTACAGAAGAGCTGCTTTGATTGCCTTAAATCGGCCTCGAAAAAAGGTGTGCCTATGAGCCGTAAACTGCGTTTTCCAAAAGACTGGATTGAAAGAAAACAGCAGAAAGAGAAGATCAGCGTCCTGACCTGCTACGATGCCACATCGGCGGTGCTCGTTGAACGGGCCGGCGTCGATGCGATCCTTGTAGGAGATACGATGGGCATGGTCCTTCAGGGCCATAGCTCGACGATGCCGGTGAAGCTCGATCATATCATCTACCACGGACAGTGTGTGCGTCGCGGCGCTCCCGGCACCTTCCTCATTGTCGATATGCCCTTTGGTACCTATCATGCTTCCGTCGAACAGGGCGTGAACAATGCCATGCGTCTGATCCAGGAAACGGAGGCGCAGGCCGTAAAGCTTGAAGGCGCCGACGAAGATACGTTGAAGATCATTCGCAAGATCGTAGCCGGAGGCGCTCCGGTGATGGGCCATATCGGATTCACCCCGCAGAGCTATTTAAGCCTGGGCGGTTTTCGCATCCAGGGCAAGTCGAACGATGCCGCCGATGCGCTGATCGAACAGGCCAAGGCTCTGCAAAGCGCCGGATGTTTCTCTATCGTTCTCGAACTCATGCCAACTGACGTATCCCGTCGTATCAGTGAAGCCGTGCAGATTCCAACCATAGGCATCGGCGCCGGTATTCACTGCGACGGCCAGGTCCAGGTCTTTCAGGACCTGCTTGGCCTGCTGCCGGACTTTGCTCCGAAGCATGCTCGCAAATACGATCAGGCAGCGGAACGCTGGATAACGGCCATCGGCCAGTATGATAACGATGTGAAGTCGGGGAGTTTTCCGGGGCCCGAGAATTCTCACTAAGCCCTGGCCGCACCCACCCTCACCCCGCGGGTGGCACAAGCCACACCTGCGCCCACCCTCACCACGCGGGTGGTGCCTTGTTGATTGGGTAAGCACCAGGCCTGGTTCGGGCGGGCGCAGGTGTGGTGGGAGGGGCTGGAAGCGAGCGACGGGAAGGCTTCTTAATCACCTATCTGTTTAAGAACTCGATTGGACGAAAGGCCAGGTTGAGTGCCAGGCAGGGATTCGGGAGGGTGCGGCCGGGGCGGTGGGGGTTGGAAGCGAGCGGCGGGAAGGCTTCTTAATTTCCTGGCATTTTAAGAACTCGAATGGACGAAAGGCCAATCGGCAATTCAATCCACTCAGCTGGAAAAACCTATAGATTCTGTTTGACATATCTCTGACGCCAAACTTATGTATTCTGTATGATACCAACAATGAAGAAAAGAATCACTATTCTTGGATTAATTGTTCTTGCTTCTCTAACAGGCTGTGTTAGCGCAGCAAGAACGCACTTTACTGCAGGTGAAGACGAGGATTCTAAGGTAGTGCGTTACGTTATTTCGCCCGGTCTTGGTGTTATAGGTGTGGATGGAGAAGAAATTCCGCCAATGAAGCAAGTGGCCTTCGATAATCGCGGAGGGGGTCTCCTGAACAAGGTCTTCAATCTGAACCCCGGAAAACATGAACTTAAAATCGTGTTTCGGTCTGATACTTACGAAGCAAAAAATTCCATTCCGTTAACGGTCGACCATCAGGCCGGCCAGGTTGTATTTCTCTGTTATGATATAAATCGAACAGCTTTTCAATGGAAGCCACGTACACTCGTTGCATCGCCCGATCAGATTACCGTTGAACATGGAATCGGACTGGGCATACTGCACATTTATCTAACGGAAGCAAAGGATCGAAACGATTGCTATGAGTAATAACGAGCAATAAAGTGGCAACCGTTCTGCTTAAATCTCCCCGTTCTTTCCAACCCGACTAGCCGCTCCTACAGCGATTTTCAGTGGACGGCTCGCTGGATAGCATCGGGCCGGTCGGGTTCGGGAGGCGCGATTCTGGAAGGCTTCTTACTCCCTGACATCTTAAGAACTCGATTCGCCATAGCGCCAGCCTGTCCGCTCCCTCAGCGTAGCGTAGCAGGAGTGCGGATCGGCGCCGATTGACGCAGCCTGGGCCCTATGGGTCGAGCGCGTCACTCGTCGCATGCTGAGGGGCGGATGGGCCCCGAGCAGAGAGCAAACGGGCACTAAATCCTGAGCATTCCGATAGGACCGTAAACGCCGGGATTCGACTAACGGGGTTACCGATCAAGAGCAGAATCTTTACCCAATCCAGCTAAAAGAAAATTCCGGATTGACAATGTTTACAGATAAGTTTAGTGTTCGCGTCAATAGAGACGTGCAGGCTGAGGTTTGGCGCGAAATCTGGACTAAGCCGCTCCGACTGTGTTCATATACCAAACGGGATATGACGATGGCCGTGAAACGGACGTATGGCAAGATTAATACGCATACATACATTACAAGTTTTTCGCAATTGCTCAATGGGTAAAACAAATGGCAAAAAGTAAAAAAGAAGATGAATTAATAGATTTACAACCAGACATAAATACGCCACGGCCCAGACTTCATAAATTAATAATTAAAAATTTTCGCTCAATAGGGACAGACCCCGTTGAAATCGACCTTGATGATATTGTAGTCTTAGTTGGCCCAAACAATTCAGGTAAAAGCAGCATCTTAAGAGCATATGAAGTCGCAATGTCACAAGGGTCCAATAAAGGAAAACTTTCAATCGATGATTTTCCAAATGGAGTCGTTGATGAAGATTGTTATCCAGAAATAGAACTACATACAATCGTATTTACGAATGCACCCGGAAAAAAATGGCTTGATGATTTAGGAAATCAAGAATACATCATTCGTGAACGATGGATTTGGAGCAGTCCAAACAAGGACCCCAAAAGGCAAGGCTTCAACATTGAGTTGAATGATTGGGATGAAGAAAAAGTTCCGTGGGGTGCCCCCAACGTTGCAAATTCAAGACGTCCTTTGCCTCATAGAGTGGATGCGTTTGATACTCCGGATGCTCAAGCCAAATCAATTACAGATTTGATTGCTGGTATTCTGAAAGACAAAATTATTGAAATCAAATCAGATCCAAGCCAAGAAATTTCTGATTACGAATTGATTTTAGATAAAATAAGAAATCTTCAGACGAAAGCTGTGAAAGCCACTGAAAGTGAAATCATTGTAATCGAATCAGAAATCACTAAATACATCGAAAAACTTTTTCCAAACCACCAAGTCAAATTCGATGCAAAAGCAGAAACGGATATCGAAAAAGCTTATGAACCTTTCAAAAGCAGGACCGAAATGTTAATCGGTCCAAAAGATGGATATTTTTCAAAAATCGAACACCAAGGAAGTGGTGCACGAAGAACAATATTGTGGGCAACTCTTAAATATATTTCAGAAAATAAAAACGATACAAAAGAAAGACCGCATGTCTTATTACTTGATGAACCCGAAATCTGTTTACATCCTTCAGCCATTCGGGAAGCAAGATCTGTTCTTTACGATCTTCCGAAATCAGGAAATTGGCAAGTAATGCTTACCTCTCATTCTCCAATATTTATCGATCTTTCGAGAGATAATACCACAATTATAAGAGTTTTTCGAGATGAAATGTCTAGCGTTCAAAGCACAACACTCTACAGACCAAGCAAGGCAAAGCTTTCTCATAATGATTTAACTAATCTCAAATTATTGAATATATGCGATCCATATGTTCATGAATTCTTTTTTGGGGGAAAACAGATAATTGTCGAAGGTGATACTGAATATACTGCATTTTCAATGATAAAAGAGCAACTCCCTGATGAGTACCTGGATCTTCAAATAATTCGAGCTAGAGGAAAAGGAATTATACCGTCTGTTGCCAAAGTCCTACTTCAATTTTCAAAAGGGTTTTCCATTTTACATGATACCGATACTCCTAAAACAAAGGACAATAAGAACAATCCTGCTTGGGGAATGAATTCGACTATAGGCAATATTCTATCTCTGGAAAATGCATTGGGCCGGGTTCATTTATTGGCATGCAAAACCAATTTCGAATCTGCAATTTTTGGCGAAGAGATTAAAAATGAAAAGCCATACAATGCATTAATACGAATAAGATCTGATCAGGCGATATTTGAAAAAGTAAAATTACTACTTGACGCACTGATTGACAATAATGTCACCCCACCATCGAATATAATCCGCTGGAACTCTATTGCTGATTTAGAATCCCAATGTGGATTAAAATAATGTGCCACTGCGATAACTGCATTTTTACTGCCGCGGGCACCTTCAGTCCCATATCGCCCTCTCCCTTCGGTCGCCTTATAAACGCCGAACTATTTGGGGCGTTATAATAGGTTCCGCTATGGCGTCGGGCTTCGGCAAATTGTCCTGCCTCCGCTGGCCATCTTCGTGAAACCTATTTCGTTCGCCAAAAAGCCGCCCTGCAGACACTTTTAAACCTATTTATGGAGATTTATGTGCAAGAAACCTTATTGATACCGGATCGCTACGACATGCTGGCCCGAAAAGCAGGCGGCGTGCTTCCACGCATTATCGTAAAAGTGGATGAAGCTCTGGATTTCATTGATTCTGTATATTCGGATATGCGCTCCGCTGGTAGAGGAGCATTTTTGATTTTTCGCGCAGAGTCAGGGGTTGGTAAATCTACGTTTCTCAACACGATTTCCTTTTTCCGTGATGGAATTGAGATTCAGACTGTTCCCGGTGAGCAAGAGCTATCGGGTTTCTTTCGAACTCTCCCGAAAAATTCCAGCCAGCTACGCATCCTTGTATTGGAGGGGCGAGA
This sequence comes from Leptonema illini DSM 21528, assembly GCF_000243335.1. Classification (NCBI taxonomy): domain Bacteria; kingdom Pseudomonadati; phylum Spirochaetota; class Leptospiria; order Leptospirales; family Leptospiraceae; genus Leptonema; species Leptonema illini. The sequence continues at coordinate 1,665,142 of NZ_JH597773.1, forward strand.
AGCATTGACGGATTTCTCGGAAGCAGATATTGAGAAGGTCCTTCATGGGATTAATGGGTTTCTCAGGTCGGAAAACGGAGAGAAAACCCTAATTGCTTGGACCTGCAATTCTGATGAGCTTCAGCAAAAACTCCTCGAACTGGGCCAGCGAATCGGTGGATCTGCGCTTCTCGGAAGTTATGGGGGCCTTTTTCGTTTTGCTGGTCCCGAAAAAGAACAGTATCTCGAAATTGCCCGCAGAACAGTTGCCGAATTAAATTCGGGAATATCGCTCTTAGAACTCGGTATTACCGAGGAGAATGGCCGGCTCTTGGCCGGCCAAGCGAACACAATAGGCGACTTCATGCTCGCCGTTAGGCAATTCGCGGCCAAATCAAAAGATCAGCTTGCGAAACTTTTAGAGAAAGACCAATTCCGTCTCTGGTTTTTCGTTGTAGCGGGAAATGAACCAGAAGGTGACGTAGCGACTCTTACGAGAGGCGTCTCGGCTCATGCGGATATCGACCGAATGCTCAATGCTACAGGCGCTAATGTTGTCAGGGAGTTACAAAATGTGCGGGACAAGGTAGGCACATTGGTCAATACTCTGGATGTAAGACTCATCTATGTTCCCTTGACGTTGGTCAATTCAATACAAGCCATCTCAAAAATGCCTGAGGAGGATAACGATACAACCTAACCGGACAAACGAAAGGTAGTTCTCCCAGTACCTCTCGAATCGATTGAGTATTCTGCGAAAATTCTGGAGCCAGGCAAAGAGTCTTTCGACCTTCCATCTGCGTTTATATCGACGCAGCTCCCGCCCATCCTGTGTGCTCTCCTTTTTCCGGCCCCGTCT